>JAFMDF010000163.1 GCA_017857395.1 Bacteroidota bacterium
TAATTATCTTCTTTGTATTGACACAAATATAGCGATTAATTTTGAATAAACAAATATTTATAAAATTATTTTGGTTTTTATTTAAATCTTAAATTATAATGTATTAGATAATCATGCAATTGCGAAATATAAATATTAGCGTTTATTTCAATATATCTGAATGTGGAATGTGAAATATAGTCTCTCGGTTGATGATAACCCCCTATGCTACCAGTTACCTGGAACTTGAATTAATTATATCAAAACGGATTGACCAGCTTCCTACTAATTGGCTGTGATAGATTTGTGAGTCTTTAGATTTGAGTTTATGGCAGCTGGTAAATCATACTGAGTAGACAAACTTGTCAATATTTTTACAGATAATACTCCACGGATTACCACATTTTTAACCAGTAAATAGCAAGCGGCAATTATTAGTTTAAATTAATTATCCCACCAGATAGGGGGACGCAAAGATAGCTTCGTCTATGAAGAGAAATTAATAATTAATCAAAAAACTAAAAATATTATCCAATGAAGTTATCTTCTTTTTCTTTAATCATCGCCATTTTTGCTTCCTTTTTATTAACCAATTGTACCAAAGAAAATACGATTTTAGAAGTACCGACAACTGTAGAGACGCCTACCAATCCTATACAACAAGAAGGAAAAAATATAAACACTAATAATAGTCAGGAGTTAATCGAATTTAAAAGCTATTTGCAAAAAGAAATGCAAACACAACATATTCCTGCTTTATCGGTACTTATTTTTGAAGCGGACGAAATTTTATACGAAGGCTGCTTTGGAAAATCGAATGTAGAAAAAAACACGGCTTTACAAAATGACCATTTATTCTTATTGGCATCAGTTTCCAAAGTAGTGACCGCTACTGCTTTACTCCAATTATACGACCAAGACCAATTTGATTTAGATGACAATATTAACGATTATTTGAATTTTGAGGTAGCCATTCCAGGCTATACAAAAGATATTACTTTTCGGATGTTATTGACCCATACATCTGGCATTGCAGATGGTGCAGCTTTGGATGACCAATATTATTATGGCGAAGATAGCCCTGTTGAATTGACGGACTTTTTAGCAAATTATTTGACACCCAATGGTGAATTTTATGATAAAAAAGATAATTTCCATGACTTTGCGCCTGGTAGCCAACACGAATATTCCAATATTGGCGCAGCATTAATTGGGGCTTTAGTAACAGAAATTGCTGGAATGGATTTTAACGATTATTGCAAGCAACATATTTTCAATCCACTAGGCATGACCAATACGGCTTGGCATTTAGCCGATATCAATCAATTCATTGTTCAACCGTATGATTATATCAATGGCAAAAATGAAATGATTGAACAGTATACTTTTACGGATTATCCGAATGGTGGATTGCGGTCAACCGCAGGAGATATGTTTAAATTTTTAAGCGCTTTTGTTCAGAATGGGCAGTCCAATGATTATCAATTATTAAAGCAATCCACTATTGAAGCGATGATAACTTTGCAAATTCCGAATTTGAGTGAAGAAATGGGGCTGCATTTATTTCAGATGGATGAAACAGCAAATCTTTGGGGACATGATGGGGGAGAACAAGGAGTAGCTACGATTATGGCATTTAATTCAGATTCCCAAATTGGGGTGATTATTTTAGCCAATCAAGGAGAAGCAGATTTAGAAGAGTTGTTGGTGGAAGCTTATGAGGTAGGAACTGGATTATAAAAGGTATCAGGCTAGATGTATTTGCGACACACCTGAGATTTAATACCCAACCCGTTGGCAGAAAGTATACTTTTGCCAATGGATAATTATCACCTTAGGTGTTGACGTCCGTTTTGAAACCAATTATTCATTTTATTATTATAACTGAACACCCAAAAAGTATGAAAAAATTAATCAGTAATTGGACAACTGTTCTTTCTTTTTTACTCCTACTCCCAATTTTTGACAAAGCCGCAACTATTACTAGTGATACTGCCATTTTTGAAACTTATATTCAAGGACAAATAGCTACTCAAAAAATACCTGCATTGTCCATATTAATCTTTAAAGAAGGGAATATTTTATATGAGAATTATTTTGGAACATCCCATATTCAACAGAATATTGCCCTTGAAAATGACCATTTGTTTTTATTAGCATCGGTTTCTAAAACCATTACTGCTACCGCCTTACTTCAACTATATGAAAAAGATTTGTTTGATTTAGACGATAATGTCAATGATTATCTTTCCTTTAATGTAGCGATTCCCAATTATACCAAGGCGATAACTTTTCGGATGTTGTTAACCCATACTTCTGGAATAGCAGATGGAAGTGCATTGGATGACCAATATTATTATCGAGAAGATAGTCCCGTTGCTCTGGAATATTTTATAGAAAACTATTTAGTACCCAATGGTGCTTTTTATAATGCTAATCAAAACTTTCATGATTTTGAACCGGGTAGCCAACATGAATATTCTAATGTTGGGACGGCTTTAATCGGTGTATTGGTTCAGGAAATATCAGGCCTAAATTTTAATACTTATTGCAAACAAAACATATTTACTCCTTTAGAAATGGCTCATACATCGTGGCGTTTAGATGAAATCACGCAGACCATTGTACAACCTTACAATTATAAGAATGGTCAATATCAATCAGTGGAGCATTACACTTTTACTGATTATCCGAATGGCGGACTTCGGTCTACAGGGAGAGATATGTTTAAATTTTTAAGCACTTTTGTTCAAGGTGGCATAGGTAATAATTATCAACTTTTAAAACGGGCAACCATCCAAGCGATGATAACTCCTCAAATTCCTTCTATAGATAATGAAATGGGCTTGCATTTATTTCACCTAAATTCAGCTAATAATTTATGGGGACATAATGGGGGAGAGGAAGGAACTGCTACGATTATGGCATTTAATCCAATAACAAAAGTCGGTGCTATTATTTTAGCCAATCAAGGAGAGGCCAATTTAGACAATATATTAATCGAGGCCTACGAATTAGGAATAGAACTAGCCAATAATACGATAGCAGATTGTGCAAATGAAGAAATAAATGTTTCCAGTATTACGCAAAATACCTACCATGCCAGCAATGCTATAAATAGTACAGCGGTTTTCAACATGGAGTCTATTATTTTTAAAGCAGCTAATACGATTAATTTATTACCTGGATTTCATGCCCAAGCCAATAGCAATTTTTTGGCGACAATTGCGGATTGTTCAATGGCGGCTAATGAGAGAACCTCCTTAGTAACCAATGAAATTAAAAGGACTGTTCCATTTTCAGAAAAACGAATCTTAAAAGTTTACCCAAATCCTTTTTCTCATCAAACCACTTTGCAAATTGAGCTGGTAGAAAATGCGACTATTAGTTTGTTGATTTATAATCAAGTGGGAAAATTAGTACAGTCATTGATAATAAATAGCCATTATGAAAGAGGGGAGCATGTAATCTTTTTTGATGCAGCAACTTTACCTACTGGTATATATTGGGCACAATTAGTACAAAATCAATCCATTATTAATACCAAAATGGTGTTAGTTGGAGATTGATGCGCTAAATGGAATTTTAAAATTTAAACCTCCTTTGGCTCGACAAAATAGAAACACCAAAAATAAAAAACCTTTATTTTTCCTTTTTTAAATTAAAATAAAAAGCATTCACTTCATCGGAGTTCGCTTCCATAATATCAGGACGCCCATCTCCATTTAAATCTTTTATCAAAATATCATAAGTAGCGAATTGGTTTTTACTTAATACTTGTTTAACCCATTTTTTTCCATTGGATTCATTAAAAAAGACGGTATTCGCTGCTCTTGAATTTCCCACTACAATATCTATATCGCCATCTAAATCTAAGTCGCCAACAGCTAGTGAATAAGAACTACTTTTACTGGTATCAAATTGAATCTGCTCGGTAAAATGGAGTTGCCCATCACCAAAATACAAATGATTGGCTTCCCTAATATTTGCCGTAATAAGGTCTAAATGACCATCCGAATTGAAGTCTGCTATCGCAATAGACCGTGTTTCATCCCTTCCTGTTCCAAAGGGTATTTTTTTATCGAATACCAAATGACCATTATTTAGATAAATGTAATTTTGTTGCCCATCTCGATTGGCTAAGATTAAGTCCATATCCTTGTCTCCATCCATATCTTGAACTACTACATCTATAGTGGAATCTTCTTTAGTCCCAAAACCTATAGACTTGGTAAAATTACCTTTTCCATCATTTAAACAAATTTCATTTTCTCGACCTCTGTTGGTAATTAAAATATCGACATCTCCATCCGTATCAATATCCGCTAAGGTCAAGTTCCTCGTAGGGGCATAACGTACCCCAAATTCACCCCCAAAAGAAAAATTGCCATGACCGTCATTGAATAAAATGGTATTGGGCGCAAAATCATTACCAACGGCTATATCTAAATCACCATCTTGGTCAAAGTCCGCTAATTCGGTAGCGTAACTCGTCTCACTTTGAAGATGCATGGGTTGAGAAACATTGAATTTACCATTACCAGAATTAAAGAATATTCGATTTTGTTCTGGCCAATGTCGTCCGTTGGCTACCACCGCATCTATATCTTTATCTCCATCTAAATCGCCAAAACTAATAGAGGCAGTTCTCGCTTTTTGCGTCCCTAGAATCAGCCGACCTCTTTGGTTAGTAAACTCAATAGATTGGCTGTACATATTTGTAAAAAATAGCGCAAGCAGTAAAGTGTAGATATATTTCATAGACTAATTTTAAGGATTGAATTATTGAAGGATATATGGATTGAAGCAACTTTTATCCACTAGAAAAAAACAGAGTTAGCAGCTACTTTTAGATTTAGAATTTTTAATTTTACATTTTTAATTTAATAAATTTACTCCCAATAATCCCGCAGTAGCTCCTGCATAATAGGGTAGGAGATATCCGTATCTCCACAATCCATCCGCAGCTGAATTAATTCTTTTTTCATTTCTTTAATAATGGAGGCATAAGCTACATCCTCATAAGCATTATGCATTTCTTTAGGGTCTTTTTGCAAATCAAAAAATTCCCAAGCAGGTGTAGTCGTTTCTTTATGCGTACCTAACTTACCCAAAGGTTGACCATAGAAAAAAGCTAATTTATAACGTTCATTGCGAATGCCAAAATGAGCAGGCCGATTGGATTGATGCAACCAATAGCGATAATACATGGAACGGCGCCAATTAGCAGGGGTGTTGCCTTTTACATTGGCTCTAAAACTTCGACCTGCTAAGAAATCGGGTGCTGGAACACCTGCATAATCCGCAAAAAGAGAAGGGAAATCCATATTTAAAACCATATCCCCATTTCGAGTACCTGCAGGAATTTCCTTGGGGTATCGCATCACAAAAGGCATTCTTAGAGCCTCTTCGTAAATCATTCTTTTGTCAAACATGCCATGTTCCCCTAAAAAATAGCCTTGGTCAGCCGTATAAATGACAATGGTATTTTCTGCGAGTCCATTTTCTGCTAAATAATCTAACAGTTTGCCAATATTATCATCAATTGCTGCACCTGAGCGCATAAAATCTTTGATGAATTTTTGATAGGTCTTTTTTCTTGCTTGCACTTCATCTAAACCAGCTAATGAAAAAGGCAATTCAGGATAACGAGTTCGTTTGCCTTCGTTTAAGTTTTTAGTATCATTAATATAGCGCTGTCCTAAAATATCTAATTTTTGACCAATAAAAGTCCGTCCATTGCTCTCCTCACCAAAGTCTAATAAAGAGGCTGGTTCAGGAATATCCACATTTTGGTAATGATTATTATACCGTGCAGGAAAATCAAATGGCTCATGTGTGGCTTTAAAATGAGTCATTAGAAAAAAAGGCTCGTCCTTATTTCTATTATTTAGCCAGTCAACTGATAAATCGCCAATCACATCTGCTGAAAAACCTTTATGCTCGATGCCTCCTTTATTGCCATCTTCCCAATTTTCTATGGTTTTTAGAATAGGGTCATGATAGCGACCTTGGCCAGGTAATACATTAAAATAATCGAAACCAGTAGGTTGTTTCTTTAAATGCCATTTACCAATAATTGCCGTTTCATACCCACTTTTTTGTAAGACCTTAGCAATGTTCATACTATCGGGGTCTAGTACCTCGGATAAAGTATACACGCCATTTCTATGGCTAGGTTGTCCTGTCAAAATAGTTGCCCGACTAGGCGTACAGATTGAATTAGTACAAAAAACATTGTCTAAAACAACTCCTTCCTTTGCCAATCTTTTGATATTATCATTTTTGACGACGGCTTCTAATACACCACCATAAATTCCCCAAGCCTGAGAAGTGTGGTCATCAGACATAATGAAGAGAATATTGGGGCGATTATTCGTTGTGTTAGTCGCTTGATTAGCACAAGAAAAAGGCAAGCTAATGGCTACAAGGAATAACCAACAAAATATATTAAAAAAAAAGTGGATGGAATGCTTCATTTAAATTGATGCTTTTTATATTTACGATTCTCTCCCCTAAAATCCAACATTAAGACAGCGAAGTCAATTATAACTTATTCGTAAATTAGTCAATATGTTGAAGTATTACGCGCTCTTTCCATTAATTTTTCTGTCCTTTTTGAATCAAAGTATCGGACAGACCCAAAAACAATCCCCCAATATCTTATTTTTCCTCATTGATGATATTAGAAATACCAGTTTAGGTTGTTATGGGCATCCGATTATTCAAACGCCCAATATAGATAAATTAGCTAATAAAGGAACTCGATTTACCAATGCATTTGTAACTACTTCCATTTGTGCGGCAAGTCGGGCATCTATTCTAACGGGACTTTATGAGAGTACGCACGGCTATACCTTTGGCAAACCACCGATTATCAAAAAACAAACGGATGATAGTTTTCCTAATCAATTAAAAAAGGCGGGTTTTCAAACAGGATTTGTCGGAAAATGGGGGATGAAAACTGAAGTGAATAGAAAAAGTATGTTCGATTTTTTTAAACCCATTAGCCTTTACCCTTATTTTAAAAAAATCAATCCCGAATTGGAGGCACATCCATCTGGGATTTGCGAAAAACATGACCAAGATTTTGACCCTACTTTTATCCCATTGCCAAGTAAATTAAGGCATGTAACAGAGGTATGTGGAGATAAGGCGCTTCAATTTATTCAGCAACAGGAAGCCGATACCCCATTCTTTTTACAGGTTAGTTTTAACGCTGTTCATGCCCAAGATAGTGATAAAGAGAATCATTATATGGCCGCTAAATCGGTTGATAATTTGTATGAGAACATTGCAGTTATGCCTACTCCTCGATTGGATGACTCGGCTATTTATGAGGCAATGCCTGATTTTCTAAAAAAATCCCTTAATCGACTGCGGTATTTTTGGCGTTGGGATACCCCTGGAAAGTATCAAAAAAACATGCGGGCTTATTTTAAGATGATTAGTGGTGTGGACAAAGTGATTGGTCAACTCGTAGCAGTATTAAAGGAAAATGGAATGGATAAAAATACTATTATTATTATTGCTGGAGATAATGGCTACTACATGGGCGACCGAGGTTTTGCTGGTAAATGGTCGCATTTTGAAGAATCTTTGCGAGTGCCACTTTTGATTTATGACCCAGCACAGCAGGGTGGTAAAGTTGAATCGAAAATGGCTTTGAATATTGATATTCCAGCTACTATTTTAGACTATGCAAAGCGATCGATTCCTGAAAGTTATCAAGGCAAAAGTTTAAGACCTCTCATAGAAAATAAACCGCATAAAAAATGGCGAACATCTTTTTTTGTAGAACACCGAATGAATCACAAAGCCATTCCGAAATGGGAAGGCATTCGAGATAAGCGCTTTGTTTATGCGAATTATTATGAACAGCAACCTGCTTATGAATTTTTGTATGATTTAGAAAAAGACCCCGACCAATTAGAAAATTTAGCAAAAAACTCAAATTATCGGAAGGTACTTAAGAAAATGAGAAAAAAAGTTAAGCGGAAAGAGCAGATTTATTTTTGAAATGATTTTAAACACGGGAAATTCTCCGTGTTTAAAATTTGACGGCTTGGCATTAAAGATATTAGAATTTTAAACCATACAAAAATTAGAATAGAGATAAAGAGATTGTTCAATTAACTGTTTTTTGCAAAAATTGGTTGTTGAAACCAAGGTTTTAACTGCCTACTGCCACTGTTGACTGCCTACTGTACTAAGTCTTTTTAATAGCCTTATCCGATAGTACTTGTAATTTTTGAATCGTTCTATTTCTTTGTAAAATAGGATACATATAATCGTAGGTATTTTGTAGAATTTTTTGGCGTTCTTTAATATCTTCTACATCCCATTGAATTAGTAGGGCAGCTAAGAACTCTAGATTATTCAAAACGGTTAACTCTAATACACTCGCATAATCTCGCTGGTTTCGGTCAGTCGGTTTATCCGTGTTATGTAATCGCCATTCTTTGGAAGTATTACCAAACACAATTTTATTAATCATATCTGCTTCTGCGGCAAATGGCAATCGACTTTTATAAGGTTGCGGATGGGTTAATAATCGCTCATCTACTTGGGACAGGATAGAGCTAACTAGTAAAGAATAATTACCAGAGGTCAGAAATCGTTTAACATTAAAAGGGTCGCCTAATTTTAAATTTTCTGCTGTTTTTAATCGCTTAAATTCAGTAATCAAATAAACTTTAAATTCTGGACTGAGCCAACTCGCAAATTCTAATGCAATATCTTCATGTGCCCAGGTGCCACCATATTTACCTCGCTTGACTTTAAACCCAATGGCATTCGTATAGGCCAACCATTTAGAAGGATACATAGAGAAGCTAGGACTGATAAATTCTCTTTCGACTTGTTCCCATCCTTTAAAGTCCTGCTCCTGCAGGACTTTAAAATTGGGGTTATTCATTTGCTCCCATACTTTTAAAAAACCTAAGGTAGACCGACTATGCATCCAATTTTCAATGGTTTTTGCTGGACGTTCACTTCTTTTTCGAGCTAAATCGGTGATATTTAAATAATGTTCATCCGCTATCTTGGAGAGCCGAATCATCAAGCCATTTACATTTATCTTTTTATCTGCCATTTTTTAGCGGTATCATTTTCTTGTCTGCCAGTCGCATTTGACCAACTTAAACATTGTGTAGTATTAAATCTATACCCCGAAAGAAAGCATCAAACGGTAGGGTAAAGATAAGGTTTTTTTGCTAGTTTTTTAGGGCATACTTTCGCTAAATTAGCGTGCAGATGATGACATTGAAGTGCAAGAAAAAAATCTAAATTAAATCCAAAATCACCTAAATATTGGATTAATTTAGTTGATTATCTTAGGATTTCGTTTCTTTATATTAAGTTGTGTAACATTAGAAGACTAATTTAAAAAAAGAATTATCCGTTGGGCATCTAATCCGTTGGGAAAAAAGAATGTCCATCCGATGTTGGTTTTCACAATCCATAAAATAAAGCTTTAATTATTACTAAAAAACAAATACAAAAAATGAAAAACCACTTATTTTTTATTGGCTTATTATTATTGGGTATAGCCTGTGCTAGCCCAGAAAAAGAAACGAATACTAAAGACGAAAAACCTCCAGTAATCGCCCCTTTTGAAAAATTAGATACCATTGCGACCAATGATTGGTGGAACCGTCAACCGAATAAAATTATTGATGTAAAAGTGCCAAGGGACGAAGTTGTTGCCTTTGGTTTATACACGGTTTCAAATAACACTTTAAAATTATCTGCCCAGTTATTTCCGCTATATCCAGCTGAAACTAGAACCGTTCGATTGGAAACGAAACAGGATAATCAATGGGTAGAAATTCAACAACAAAAAGTCAATGATATTGGCTGGTCCGCCTTGTTTAGAGTAGAAAATTGGGATAGTACTCAAGATATACCTTATCGGTTGAGGCACGGAGAAAAAGCTATTTTTGAAGGCTTAATTAGAAAAGACCCAACTGATAAAACGGAAATTATTTTAGCCGCCTTTTCTTGTAATAGTAATAAAGACCGAGGAGATAGAGCCAATTATATCCGAAATGTCAATCATCAAGACCCAGATTTGCTCTTTTTTGCAGGGGACCAATCTTATGACCATCAGGAACATACGGCTGCATGGTTAAAATTTGGGATGCAGTTTCGGGATATTATTCGGACTCGACCAACCATTACAATCCCCGATGACCACGATATTGGGCAAGGTAATATTTGGGGCGAATACGGCAAAAAAGCTTCCTCAATGGCGGGTAACGATGGTGGCTATTTTTTCCATCATGAATATGTGAAAATGGTCGAGCGTTGTCAAACCGCTCATTTGCCAGACCCTTTTGACCCTACGCCTATTCAACAAGGTATTGGTGTTTATTATACCAATTTAATAGTTGGTGGCGTAGATTTTGCCATTTTAGAAGACCGAAAATTTAAGTCAGGCCCCAAAGGAAAAATACCTCAACAAGGCCCTAGACCAGACCATATTCGAAACCCTAATTACGACCCAAAATCGGTGGATGTAGTAGGTCTAGAATTATTGGGTGGTCGGCAATTGACGTTTTTAGAGACTTGGGGCAATCAAAAAGAAGGAGTCGATATGAAAGCGGTTTTATCACAAACAGGATTTTGTGGAGGGGCACATTTACATGGCCAAAAAGAAAATCGTTTACATGCGGATATGGATTCCAACGGTTGGCCACAAACAGGTAGAAATAAAGCATTACAAGCCATCAAAAAAGCGAATGCGGTGCATATTGGTGGTGACCAACATTTAGCCACAGTTATTCAGCATGGTATCAATGAATTTGAAGATGGCCCTTGGGCATTTATTGTGCCTGCTTTGGTTAATAATTATTATAGCCGTTGGTGGTGGCCAGAAGACGAAAAAGCTGGAAAAAACAATAATGAAATATTGCCTTGGACGGGGCAATATTTAGATGGATTTAATAATAAAATTACGATGCAGGCTTATGTTAATCCAGAAAATCCTTCCCGTGGTAGTGGCTATGGCTTGATTCGATTTAAAAAGGCAGACCAGCAGGTGGTTTTTGAATGTTGGCCCAGATCAGTCGATGTTTCTCAAGATACAGCACAACAATTTGTGGGCTGGCCGATTGTCGTGAATTTGGATTAGACGAAAGTAAATTCTCAATATACTTAAATTTTGGACACAGAGAACTCGGAGAAGACACAGAGTTGCACAGAGAATTACCTAAAAATAAACATTGTGCGCTCTGTGTCCTTTTTAGCGTTTTGAGAACTTACAGACGAAATACATAAGCAACAGGTGTTTTTTAGTAGAAAAAAATGGTTCGTGTGATTACTTTTTTGAATGATAGGAGGCATAATTCACAGCGTTGTATTTCTATTGACCGCCCGAAAGTAACACAACACTGTGAGTTGTGCCACGCCTGAAGACCTTGTGGTAAATATATGATGAGCTCGTTACTTAATAACGATGAAAAAATAAAATGGGCAACTAAAATCCGTGAGGAATTATACCGCCTTATAACTTGAAAATCCGTTCCATTGTCATCCATTTCTCCCCATCCTTAGCCCATGGCAAAGCCTGCTGAAAATCCCACATTAACTGTTCCCATTCTTGTACTTTTGGATTATTGGCGTCCATAGCTGACTTTTTAGCAGCGTTATAAGTTTCATCCACTTCCATTATCATAAATAGTCGATTGCCAACTAAGTAAATTTCCATATCGGTAATGCCTGCAGCTTTAATAGATTTGATGATTTCTGGCCAAGTATTGCCAGGTTCATGGTAGATTTTGTATAATTTAATTAAAGTTGGATTGTCTTTTAAATCGCAGGAAAAACAATACCTTTTATCGCTCATATTAAATTGATTTTAATTGTTTAATATTTTACAAAAGAAGGCGATTCTGGTAGATAGATAGTCAGGTGAAAAATTGATAAAGTAGAAATTATCAATTTTTCACCTGACTATCTAAAGAATTGCCTTCTTTATAGTGGATAATTTATGTACAAGGATTGAATTATTGTCTTACTTACTTGGAAAAACTTTAAATACTCGATAGCCATATAAAGCAACAACCATAAAACAAAACATCGGCAGTATAAAAGAAAAATTCACTTCAGGGACGCCTAAAATACGGGTATCTGTATAGCCTGACCCACCAATATCTAAAATCATCCCTTGGGCTAGTGGCATAATTGCACCACCAACTATTGCCATTACTAAAAAAGCGGCGCCAAATTTTGCATCCTCTCCCATGCCTTCCAAGGCAATGCCATAAATCGTTGGAAACATAAGCGACATACAGAAGGAAATCATCACTAAACTATACTAGAAACGGTCAAGTTTTGTGAATTGTTAAGAAAATCTTAACAAAAATATAACTATTTGATTATCAATGTTAAAACTAACGTTTTGCAAGCATAAATCTTGGATTTAAAATCAAAATACTTGACCGTTCAGAGTATATACAAACCAGTCATGCCTTCTAAGAAGATAGTCCCTAGGGTAAAAACTATGGCTAATAAGGATAAATACATCAATAACTTTCCAGCATCGATGTATTGTAATAAGAAGGTACAAACCCAGCGACCAATTAAGAAGATAACCAAAGCAGTCATAGCATAAGGGACAGCAGAGCGATTATCAATTCCTAAGGTTTCAGCATATTGATAGATGTAAGTCCAACACATAATCTGTGCGCCTACATAAAACATCTGTGCAATCACCCCTTCTCTAAATTTAGGGACTTGGAAAATCCGCCCAATCGTGTTACCAATACTTTCTCCTGTATCGGCCTCCTTCTTTTCAGGCATTTTAACAATGGCGATTAGTACAAAAACAACAATAATGGCTAAACCGAGAATTACATAGGGATTTCGAATCACCATTAAATCAGCACTCCGAACACTCGCCTTGGCTGTTTCAGAGAGCGTATCATAAATTGCATTGCCACTCGCATCTATATCATCCGATTGCAAAGACCCTAAAATAAAATTTTGCGCAATATATAAGCCTGATAAAGCACCAATTGGATTAAATGCCTGTGCTAAATTCAATCGTTGAGTCGCTGTTTCCTCTGGACCCATGGCTAAAATAAATGGATTAGCGGTCGTTTCTAAAAAAGCTAATCCAAAAGTTAAAATATATAAAGCCATCAAGAAAAACGCAAATTCTTCATAGGCAGCAGCAGGATAAAATAATAGCGCGCCAATAGCATAAAGTGCCAAACCTAATAAAATTCCTTTTTTATAAGAATATTTTTTGGCAAAAATAGCGGCTGGTAAAGCCATCGTAAAATAGCCGCCATAAAATGCCATTTGTACCCAAGAAGCTTGTGTATTATTGAGTTCTAATACCTTTTTGAAGGCGGAAACCATGGGATTGGTAATGTCGTTGGCAAATCCCCATAAGGCAAAAAGGGTGGTAATTAGCACAAAAGGCAATAATAATTCCTTTGGTACAACAGGTGTAGATTTTGATTGACTCATATTTTTTGTTGGTTTTGATGTTGTAATGAGAGGACCTCTTTTTTACGTTAAAGACCTATCCAAATGCAAATATCCTCCATCCACACTCATAAACTGTCCCGTTGTATGGGAAGATTTATCAGACAATAGAAAAGCGACCATATTCGCCATTTCTTCTTTGGTCGTCATTCGATGTTCGAAAGGGATTTTTTTGATAATTTCAGCTTCTTTTTTCGCAGGATTTTCAAAAGCACTGTCTAGCCATTTTCTGTACAAAGGCGTCATTACTTCTGCTGGCAAAACCGCATTGACTCGAATAGAGTAGGGGAGTAACTCCGCTGCCCACTCTCTAGTTAAACCCAATTGTGCGCCTTTGGAAGCAGCATATCCAGAAGTCCCTCCTTGTCCTGTCAATGCTACTTTTGAACTGACATTGACTATTGACCCTTTGCTTTCTTTTAGATAGGGTAGGGCATAATGTACTAAATCATAATAATGAAAAAGATTTAAATTAATGGATTTTCGGAAAGCCTCGGGACCACTTTCTAAACCTGCTCCGTCATTTACGCCTGCATTATTGACAATGCCATCAATTCTACCATATTTTTTAACAGTTGCATCAATGACTTTTTTACAATTTTCAACTTCTTGCAAATCCCCAAAAATGGCGTACGCATCCGTGCCACCTGCTTTTAACTCGGCAATAAAATCGGTGGTAACTGCGCCTTCAGAACGAGTAGCGACCACGACAATTCCTCCTTCCGCAGCAATAGCTCGGCTAATTCCTTCGCCGATTCCCTTGGAACCGCCCGTAACTATGTAAACTTTACCTCTTAAATTTAAATCCATTTTTATTAGTGATGAGTTGAGTTATAAGTGATGAATGATGAGTGGGGCGCTAACTTATAACTCACCACTTATAACTCATCATTTGGTGTTATATATTATAAAAGTCGAGGGCATTTTTGCCCCATATTCTTGCATGCTCTTCAGGGGATAAATGCTGGGTATAGTGGGCTAAAATTCCTTTTACATTTTGGTAACTCCCTGCTATTAAGCAAACAGGCCAATCCGAACCAAACATGATTCGGTCATTAGGAAATGCATCAAAGACTATATCCAAATAAGGGATAAAATCGGATAAGGCCCATTTTACCCAGTCTGCCTCTGTTATCATACCTGAAACTTTGCACCAAACATTAGGGCATTCGCCAAGGGCACGCATATAATTTTCCCAGCCATCCACTTTTCCTCTTTTAATGTAAGGTTTAGCAATATGATCTATCACAAATTTCTGTTCAGGAAAATTTTTAACGGTTATTAGTGCTGCTTCTAATTGTGTGGGAAAAATTAAAATATCATAGGTGAAATTATAGCGTTCTAAACAACTAATGCCGTCTTGAAAAGCTTTTTGTAGCATAAACTTAGGGTCTGGTTCTGCTTGTACGATATGCCTAAATCCTTTGAGTTTTTCAAACTGGGAAAAATGCGCCAATCGTTCTTCCAGATTAGCTGCGCTTAAATCTACCCAACCAACTACTCCTTTAATAAAATCATATTCTTCTGCCAAGGCTAATAAAAACGCTGTTTCTGTTTCTGTTTGGTCAGCTTGTACGGCAATACAACCATCTATACCGTTTTTGGCATAAACGGCTTGTAAATCTTTAGGTAGAAAATCTTTTTGGATAACCGCCATTTCTTCATTAATCCAATCGTGTTTGACGGGATTGTAATACCAAAAATGTTGATGCGCATCTATGTTTATTTCTTTCAAGTTTTTCGATTTTAGTAACAGATAAAAAGGATCCTATAATTTCAGAGCTACTTTCAGGGCAACCTATTGGATTAACTTGCCCTAAATTTAGGTAGTAATATCCGATTTTAGTAGCAAAATCTAAAATAAAATGAAGTTCATCGTTAGTGAAAACCAGGGTAATTTGAAGGAAAAGAAAAAGTACGTTAACTATTTCTAGTTGGGTGGACCTATGGGTTTAAGATTTTTTATTTATTTTTGAGTTGAACAATTATTAGTTCCCCTTAGAAATCAAGAAAAAATTAGGATATGAGAAAGCTAACACCTGCCTACTGGTTAATAACCATTTTTTGTCTATTTATTCCCTTATATGTAGTAGCGCAAGCCAAAAAAATACCTACCCAAACATTAAAAGAACTTAACGATAGTATAACAATTTATGGCTTAAAAGCAGCAAAAGCTTACGAATTGGGCAAGTACCAAACCGCCTTAACTTATTATCAAAAGACCTTAGATTTTAATCAAAAAAAAGTAAATCCGCTGGATAGTGTAATAGCTAGCAATTATATTGATTTGGGTAAAACTTACTTGAGGGAAAAAGAAATAGCGCAAGCAGAAAAGCACTTTCAAAAAGCAGCAGTTATTTATGCGCTTCATCCTACTGATTATGAATTTGAAATAGCTCGATTAGAAGGCTTTTTTGCAGCTATTGCTTTTGGAAATAAGGCTTATGACCTGGCAGAAACGAAATACCAAGAAGCAATTTCTAAAATGATTTCCCTAAAAGGCATTGATGCACCTGCTTTAACCTCGCTTTATACTGGTATAGGGATAACTTACGCTGTTCGGAATGATTACCCACAAGCCCTCAATTATTTTAACAAATCTATTCGGATACTTATTGACTTACACACAGAAAATCACCCAGAAGTAGCTGCTGTTTACAGACATATAGGCAAGGTTTATTATGAGTTGCGGAATAAGGCTAAAGCTAGAATCTATTTTGAAAAAGCAGTAGTCATTCGACAAAAAACAAAGACGACGAATCATCCTGATATGGGAAAAAATTATGAAGCGCTGGGTTATTTATACGAAACAGAGCGAGACTATACAAATGCTTTGAAAATTTATTATAAAACGCTTGACCTTTATCAAAAAACACTCCGCCCAGACCATCCATCTGTTGGGTTTGCCTATTTTAACATTGGTTCCGTGCAAGGGGATATGGGAGACTATGAGGAAGCCTTGGGTAATCTTGAAAAAGCATTGAAACTGATAGTCGCAGGAGAGGGAGAAAAAAGTATTGAGACTGCTTCCGTTTATGCTAGAATGGGAGAATTGAATTATTATAATGGGGATTATGAAAAAGGCTTTGTAGGGGTACAAAAAGCAATAGCCTCCACAGTTGGCGATTTTGACGGGGCAGAGAATCCTGATACTAATCCAACCTTAGATAAGGTAATATTGAAACGAACCTTACTTGAAATGATAGACAAAAAAGTAGCTATGAGTAAGTATCATTATCGGACGAAAGACCCAGATATACGTTATTTAAAAAGAGCTTTTAATGCAGGAGAAGTCGCTGTAGAAATGATTAATCGGAATAAGTTAGATTATCAATTTGACGGCGCAAAACAGCAATTATTAAAACAGGCATCAGGCTTAGTAAAAAATACCATTAATGTCGGATTGATGTTAACAGATTTAGAAGATAACCCTGTACATCTAGACCGACTATATCAAGTTGTCGAAAAGACAAGAGGTACCTTATTGCAAGCTGCTATGACGGATACCAAAGCAAAACTATTTACAAATATTCCAGCAGCTATTCAGGCGAATGAAAAAAGATTAAAAGATGAGTTGGGGGGCTATAAAAATAGTTTAAACAATTATTTATCAAAAGGAGCTACTAATATTGCGCTTAGAGACAGTATAGATAATGAGATTTTTGCAGTAACTCGTTCTTTAGATTCTATTTATCGACAATTAAAAACCAATTACCCTGAATATTATCATTTGAAATATGATTTAGCGGTGGCAAGCACAGAAGAGGTTACTGCTTCGTTGAATGAAGAAACAGCTTTACTGGAATATGTATTGAGTGATACTACTTTATTTGCTTTTGTCATCACAAATGATGGGGTAACGCACCATAAAAATAAAATAGATAAGCAATTTTATCAACAATTAAAAGATTTTAGAAATTCGATTAATGGGAGTCATTTAACCCAAACAGCTAGAGAACAAGAAGCTAGTCGAACAACCTATATTACTAACGCTTATGAACTATATGAGCAATTATTAGCGCCAATACTTGAAAAAATAGGCACTAAAAAAGAACTAATTATCATTCCTGATGGACTGATGAGTTACCTCCCTTTCGAGGCATTGATAACTGTCAAACCAGTAGCGCCTTATGATAGTTATGATAATTTGGCTTATGTGTTGAAAGATTATAGGATTCGTTATGAATATTCTGCTACTTTACTATTGCAAGCGCAGAAGAAGCGGGCAGAAAACATGGAATTATTTGCAGGATTTGCGCCTGTTTATAAAGGGACAAATTTAATAGCAGCTAGAGGTGAAAGTGTAGATAGTTTATCATTGAAACCCCAAAGTTTCGGTGATTTTAGAGGCGGGCTATCTCCATTGACCAATAACCAACCAGAGGTGAAAAATATAGCCAATATTATTGGCGGCAAAGCGGTTAGTGGTAATTTAGCGACAGAAAGTCAATTTAAACAAGCAGCAGCCAATTATAAAATTTTACACTTAGCAATGCATGGTTTTGCGAATGATGTGCAACCCAATTTTTCTCACCTCGTTTTTTCTGAAGAATCCCCAATGGATACGGTAGAAGACCGTTTTTTATATGCTTACGAACTGTATAATATGAATTTAAATGCAGATTTAGCCGTATTAAGTGCTTGTGAAACGGGCGTTGGAAAATTGCAAAAAGGAGAGGGCGTCATGAGTTTATCAAGGGCTTTTAAGTATGCAGGCGTCCCAAATGTTATTATGTCTTTATGGAAAGCAGATGATGCCAAAACTAAGGACTTGATGATTAATTTCTATGAAGCATTCAAAAACGGCGTCTCAGATAGTGAAGCCTTAAGAATGGCGAAATTGTCGGCAATTGCCAAGGCAAAAGATAATAAAGAAGCAGCACATCCATTTTATTGGGCAAATTTTGTTTATATCGGGAATGGTGCGACTATTGATTTTGAATCGACTAATAACTGGGTTTTTTATGGAGGTTTTGGAGGTGTTTTGGTCTTTTTATTAGGATTTTTCCTTTGGCGACAGGGGGTGAAAAGATAAATGTTTGGACGGAGCGAAGAATTTGCTAAATTTTAGAATTTAGTAAACTCCTAGAACGAAACCAAGATTTACTAAAACTTCAAGTTTTAGCAAATCGAGGCTAACTGGAAATAATTAATTTAATTGTTGCAGTATAATTGCTGCCTGTTTTTGTTCAGGATGCTGACTAGTAGAAGCAATTTCTCCTAAAGCAATTTTTGCTTGATTCACATCTATTTTAAGAAGCACCAAAGCTCGTTTCCATTGTGCATTTGGAATATACGCGCCATCTTTGACTGCCTCAAAAGCAGCAATTGCGGCTTCCATTCGATTTAGTTTTAGCAAAATCAATCCTTTCTTAAAAAGTAAATTCCCTTGAATTTCTGATTCAAATTCAGTATCCAATTGTTCAATTTGGTTAATAGCCGCTAAAGCTGTTTCAAATTGTTGACTTTGGTAGGCTTCATTGGCAGTTGCCCAAGCAATTTTTAATGCTTGCGTTTTTCCTGCTAAAGTATCGCTATCATTCGTAGACCGAAGACCACTACCACCTGCCAATTCATCAGGAAAAGACATATTTGCACTATATAAAGACTCGGCAGAAACGCCTTTATTATTATTTAAAAACAGAACGGTGCCCACTAAACCGACTAAGGCAATTCCCGCAGCGATGGAGAGGAATTTTCTCCTAGAATTAGGTTGAGCATTTAGCTGTCGAATAGTAGCGGTTGTTTTGGCAGGTTCTGTTGATTTGGCGTCACTTTGATTGGCTTGTAGTACTTCGCCAATCGTCTTTTTAAAGTCGATGACATCTGTTTCTCCCAATAAATCATCCATTTCTCGAAATAATTCTACTTCTTGTCTTAATGCTTCATTAGTCGCCAATTGTTTTTGGAAGGCTTCTAATTCTGCTCCAAGGAGACTGCCATCGAGATAGGCTTGTATCTGAAATTGTAATTGTTCGCTAATCATAATCAAAAAGTTTTAATTTGGATAACTGAGGATTGATAATCAATTTCAACCCTAGTGCCTATAGTGCCAATTCCTTATGACGAACATCGGCTTTCACTAATTTTACTAATTCATTTTTGCAAAGATATTTTCTTCTTCTTGCATATTCTTCGCTGGCATAATTCATCGTTGCTGCAATTTCCTTGAAACTTGTCTTTGTAAAATAGAGATTGAGTACTTTCTGACAGTCTTTTCCTAGTTGCGCTAATTTACTAGTAAAAAGGGTATATTTATCAGATTTAGTTATCGCATCTGTGATTAAACCGTCTTCTTTATCACTTAGTGGTACAACTTCGATAGATGTGACATTAAAATCTGCTTTTTTTGTTTTTTTATACCATAAATTTTTACAAACCGTAAAAAAATAGGTATTAAAAGTATGTTGAATTTCCAGATTATTATCCTTTAATCTTCTGAAAATGGAGAGCAGGGCATCTTGAAAAACATCCTGCGCATCCTCTGTTTTACCACTATTCCGTTCCACAAAATTGCGAATCGCAGGAAAAAATTGTTGATAAATTTCATTTATAATTTTATGGTCATTCTGCTTAATACCATTTAAGTATTTATTATTAGCACTCATAGTTTCGATTAATTAAAAGGAATTGGTTTAATATGAATGATATTTGTTTGGGTAAGTAGTTATATAAAGGGGGAGGGAGACATTTTATATCTCACTAAGAAATTTAGGTTAAATATTTTTTATTAGTGGTACAATTTATAAGTCTTTGACAGATTAACTTGTATTGTTGCGATGTTACCGTGTTGCCTTGTTGTCGATAAAACATGGCAACAACGCAACATGGCAACCTTAAATATTAGGGTTCAACTACATATTTTACGGAAAATATATATGTTAATAAAATTCTACCATTGC
>JAFMDF010000164.1 GCA_017857395.1 Bacteroidota bacterium
CCACTTCTAAGGTTATAGCAGGAATCCCTAATTCATCAGCTGTGCCCCGAAGGGTGCCGTCACTTGGTGGATTATGTACAATAATTTGAGCATTCTGTAATTGAGCCATTTTTTTGACAATAGGGTCTACCATATCCGCCCGAATATAATAGGAATTAATTCGACCGAAACTAGCCGTATGTAAATCTATCAAGTAATCAAATTGATGGATTATTCGGTTGACAATTCGATAGGCATAAACTTGACTAACCGTTCCGTCTGCCTTACCAGGCATAATATGATTCAAATCTGTCATCAATAAATCGACGCTTTTTTCGATGAAAAGAAGGGACATTAACCACAGGTACGCCAACAATGGTTCCTTTCAATTCATTAATATCAATTTCCTTAAAAATCCGCTGAATAACAGGAATCCCATTCAATTCATTGCCATGAACGGCAGCCGTTAATCCAAGAACTTTTCCATCTTGATGACCTCTGGCAACAATAATTGGAATTTGCACAGGCTGCCCCATTCCATCTGTTACCAAATTTAGCCAATACCGGCTTATCGTTCCCTTCGGCACTTTTTGAACATCTAATGCTTTGATAATCTCTACTTCTTGGCTAATTTGTAATGACATTCTTTTCTTTAATTTTTTTAACAATATAATCCCAGATCAAATCAGTTGCCTGCTTGACTAAAGGTTTTCCTTCCATTCGAGCAATTTGAGGTAAACCACCAATACTAGTGGTGTTGATTTCGGATAAAACCCGTTTGCCATCATCGTCCACTAAGGTATCAACCCCATACATTACGATGCCCATTTTGGATAAAACAGGGTCTATTTTTTGAATAATTGCTAATTCCTCTTCCGCCACTTTGGCAATATTGGAACTACCACCTTGAGATACATTACATATCCATGAACCTTTGGCTGGTAAACGTAAAGATGCCCCCATAATCTGCCCATCAACTACAATAATTCTTTTATCTCCTTGTCCAACATTTTTTAAGAATTTTACCCCTAAATAAGAAATTGGTTTTTCTTTATATTGGGTCGTAAATTCCGTAAAAGTCTTTTTTATTTTTCCATCCCAGACGGTATCTCCTTCGATTCTGACGATACCTTTTCCACCATAATCTCTAAAGGGTTTTAATACAATAGGGAACTTTTCTTTAAATACTTTAATCGCCTCAATAGATTCACAGATAGCCATTGGAGGACAACAGGCTGGAAAGTTGGTTAGAAAAGCTTTTGTTCCTGTTTTATAAATGCCTACAGGGTCATTGATGATTAATTGATAGGGGAACTCCGTCTTCAAATACCCTAAAAATTCATTAGATAATGGAGGCGGCATTCTTAACCAAATAACGTCATAAGCCCGCACGAATGCTTGTCTTCGATTTTTACTGAAAAATTTGCCCTCCCGAGAGAAAGCAAAACTTTCATCGACCTTATGAACAAATAAGTAACGAGACATCAATTTTTCAAAAAACAAACTATTAGCTGAATCCCCCTAGTAGCTACGTCTATTTGAGCGCATCGTGGATGGTTTCGCATAGCTTGTACCAGAGCGTACAAAAAATTTTCTGAACTATGATTGCTATGGTCGGTTAAGACTAGCATTTTAAATTTCCTCAAATCTTAAGTATTTAATTCAAAGTTGCGGACAATGGCTATATTGATTTACGGTTATATTGTTTTTGGAACTTAAAACAACTGATTTTAATGCTATTGGTCCCTCAACAATATAACAATTTAGCCATATAGCCATTGTCCGCAACTTGAATTATTTATAAAAAATAACTTTCACAATTGAGTTTTTCAATTGTAAGCAATGGTTGATTTATTGAATTGCAATTTATTAGGAGTTTATCATTTATAGTTCATCGTTTTCTAAATCATAATTTCATTTAATAAACGAGCATCATCATTCAAACTTTTGAATAAGCGCATTCTAAATTTCCCTTGCTTATTCATTAAAGTTTGTGCCATTTTATCAATCGCCACCATCGACAATACGGTCTGAATATAAGCCTCAATCATATCATCTAATCCTACGCCTAATTTATTAAAATCCCTTCTATCCATCAATACCAAACGATTGGTATCACTATTCCAACTACCATCTGGATTTTTATAAGAAAGATTCGTACCTAACATCTTCCAACTATCGGTGCTATCTTCTATGCGATCAACTAAAGGTTTTTCCGAACGACGAGCATAGGTACAAAGTGGTCTTATCCCATCTTTCGTTGCACTTACCATCATCCGAATATCTGCTACAAAAGTCTTGCCTCTGGCATTTGGAATCGTGCCTACATGGTATAATTTTCCTGCTGCAGTTGTACTACTCCAATGATAGTTCCCAATTAAACTTTGTACGATAAA
The DNA here is from genome assembly GCA_017857395.1 of Bacteroidota bacterium. Classification (GTDB taxonomy): domain Bacteria; phylum Bacteroidota; class Bacteroidia; order Chitinophagales; family Saprospiraceae; genus JAFMDF01. The sequence goes on from JAFMDF010000164.1 coordinate 2,376, forward strand.
ACGGTCATAATCAAATTCCATTTCCATGAATTCATCCAACTCTTTCTCGGTTACTATCGTAAAAACACCTTGACCAGCATTACTATAAGGAACTTTTACAACTGCCTGCCCACCCATTTTTTTGACCCAAAGTGGTACTTCATTTTTACTGACATCCCAAATAGTTTCAGGCATATTTATTTTTAAACCAGAGGATTGTAATTCGGCATTAAAAATATCGTACGCTTTAGCCGCCACCATTTTATTACGACCACCTGCCAAACAAGCTAAAGTGGGGTTTAAAATTTTTGTTTTACTATGTAAGGGTAGCCGATTCCATGGTTTTTGAGTCACATATCTAAATGCAGCTCGAATCGGTATCCATTCTCCTTCTTCATTCCGTATTTGCATAATCCCGTCCACAAAACGAACCGCAGGGTCTTCTTCCTCTTTATGAAAAGTCGCATAATAGACAGGTTCATTCATTACGTCTGCTATAACCTTGGCATAACCAGAAGTTTCCATTGGATTTTTATCATAAATAACTGCTAAACCGCCTTTTATCTTATTTCTCAAATTTTTAAGGTACGGTTTGAATGTCCGTTCAATTAACAAGCGGTAACTTCCTTGTTCCTGATTGTCATCAACTAAAGGCATAGATTTTTGACCAGAAGGACAAGAATTGTTTTCAATAACCACCATCTGTCTTTTACCTCCTGCCGAAGTTACATTCAGCAAATCTGCTCCTGCCCAAAGGAAATATTTAGCTTTATAGCCTAACATTTCTCGTAATTTATCCGCATCTACCGTTGGATGCATGTGGCAATAACGAGTAATAATTCGCGCTCTATCCAAATTTAAAAAAAAATGAACCATAGGGTGAATAGTCGCATTAAGTGCTTTGGGATACCAATGCTCATGCGCCTCAAATTCACCAGGTCGGATGATAGTCGCTGTTTTTAAAGAATCAGTTATAGGCACGAAATTTTCGTTTTTTAGGTTTGGAAATTTATTCAAGTTTGAGAAAGACCGAAAAGGTATATTTTGGTCACTCTCTTTTCTAAATGCGATGCAAATAACTAGGGTGATTCTGAATATAAACTGAATTTTTGCTAAAAAAATTAAAGAAAAATAAAGAATAATAAATCCGATACAAATGCTATTTTTACAGAATGGTTATTTAGTAACGGATTATAAATAAAGTGTACAACTACAGCAAACTTATTTAGGAAAAAACATCCGTGGAAGTTATCCGTGGGAATCGAATAGGAGTTAATTTTCCACGCATAACTTCCACAGATGAAAACTGGTACATTTTATTTTTATACCATTCTTAAAAAAATAAGTGTATGAAAAAGATAGCATTATTTTTATTGTTAATACCTGTTTCGATTAGTGCGGTATCCGCACAGTCGCTCTCGACTAAAGAAATTAAGCAAGCCGCTCGACAAAGTCTAGACCATTCTTTAGTGCAATACCGCCAATTTCTTAGTATTCCTAATATTGGTAGTTTTCCAGAGCAGCGGCAGGCGAATGTCGATTGGTGTGTCCAAAAGTTTAATCAATTGGGTTTTGATACACAAATTTTGACTTCCAAAGGAATTCCTCATGTATTGGCGACTTGGGAAATAAACCCAGCTTATGAAACGCTTCTTTTTTATCTGCAAATTGATGGGCAGCCTGTGGATAGTTCCGAATGGCACCAGCCGCATCCTTTTCAACCTGTTTTGAAAAAGAAGATAAAAGAGGAGTGGCAGATAGTAGATTGGTCGATTTTAGCAGATGGATTTGACCCCAATTTAAGGGTCTTTGCTAGGTCTGCTTCTGATTCCAAAGGGCCAGCGATGACCTTTATAACTGCCTTGCAAATTTTAAAAGAGAAAGGAATTCAACCGAAATTTAATATTAAGGTCATTATGGACTTCCAAGAAGAATTGGGCTCTCCTACCCTCTCTCCTTTAGTTGAAAGCAAAAGAGATTTATTCCAAGCCAAAATGATGTTAATTATGGATGGAACGCGCCACTTATCCAATTTACCGACCTTGACCTTTGGGGCAAGAGGGATTGCGACGGTACAATTAAGAGCTTTTGGCGCCCTTCGAAATTTGCATAGCGGACAGTATGGTAATTTTGCGCCCAATCCTGTTTTTCACCTAGCAAGAGTCTTAGGTCAATTAAAAGAGGAAAATGGTCGAGTTTTAATTCCTCACTTTTATGATGGCGTGGCTTTAAGCAATTCGGAAAAAGCACTTATCAATAATGTGCCCGAAGATTTAGCAACTATCAAAAAGTCCTTAGGCATTGCTACGATTGATTCGGTTGGGACCACTTATCAAGAAGCCTTGCAATACCCTTCTCTTAATATTCGTGGTTTAAAAGCAGCTTGGGTCGAAGAAAAAGTTAGAACGCTTTTACCTAATGAGGCGATTGCGGAAATTGATATGCGACTTGTCCCTGAAACACCAGGCGAACGACAGGTTCAATTGTTACAAGACTTCCTTAAGTCGAAAGGGTTTCACTTAATTGATTCTTTACCAACCCTAGCAGAACGACTAACTTATCCAAAACTGATGCAATTTACTTATAAGATAGGATCCAAACCTTTCCGAACAGATATGCAGTCACCTATTGGTGATTGGTTGAGCAAGGCAATGGATTATGTTTTTGGCGACCAACATATCAAAATGCGAACCACAGGTGGTTCACAGCCTATCGCCCCGTTTATCAATACGTTGGGGCTGCCTGCTGTGTCGGTACGGATTCCTAATCCAGATAATAGCATCCATGCACCCAATGAAAACTTACGGTTGGGTAATTATTTAGAAGGAATTGAAACTTGTTTGAGTATTTTAGTGCAGGAAATGGATTGAAAATATTCGATAAAGTGGAAAATTGTTATATTGTTATCGTAACTAATTATCACACAACAATATAGCAATACAACCATTAAACAGTAAGAATTACGCTCTTTTTACCAATGCATCAGTCGTCATGGTATCGTCAAATAAATCTAAAATATCTGGTGTATTATACGTTTCTACAATTAATTGGCAAGCCGTTTCTATTTTCAAAAATAAGGATTCAAAAAGTTCCGTATCCCAAAAGTAAGGGTCTGGTATATCCATATTCTCTCCCAACCCAATTAAAAAATCAGGTAATACACCTACTTTATCTGCTTGATTTAAATTGAAGGCTTTTGTCCGTAAACAGTTGGCTAATTCGTCATCCATCGTAATAATCCTATCATATTGGTCAAAATCACTAATTTGAAATTTTCGAGCAATGTGTTGAGATAAATCAACCCCATGTCTTTTAGCAACTGTTAGCACTCTTGGGTCAGCGGTACAGCCTACATATTTATTAGCTAAACCTGCCGAGTTTATTAGCCAATTTAAATTTAGTTGATCCACTTGCTTTTGTAGCACCCCTACCGCAAGCGGTGAACGGCAAATATTGCCTAAACAAACAAATAGTATTTTCATTATTAATGGATAAATCGGGTAAGAATTTTATTTAAAAATTGCCGAGTGGAGCAATGCTCAACACTCGGCAAAAGAGGCTTAATAATCTTGAATTAAGCAAATAATAAAAAACTAAAAACCAGGTAAGGGAACCATAAATATACTACAGGAACAAACCCTTACTTTTTGAACCCAGACTTTTTTTAAAAGCGGAGAGCACTAAAACCCACCTAAAAAAGTTAAAAACCGATGGATAGTAGTATTAACCATCCTTACCTTCTAGGCTTAAAAGACTAGGAGCAAGGAAACACAATAATTCTATTAAATCGTCCTTATCCGCTCATAAATGGATTAGAACGATAAACTTATTCATTCAAATAACCATATAAATCAATTTCAACGTCCTCTTCTTCCTCTATCATAGCATAGATATTATGCTTCTTGAATTTCTTACTCTTTTCTTTTCTTCGCTCTTTTATTTTGATTTCGTCATGCTCGATTTGGTAATTATTGTCTTTCTTTTTGAAGGTTTTCTTGCTTTTCATGATAATGAAAATTTTACAATTTTTAAAAGGTTAATGAATAAATATAGTACAAAGAAAAAGGGCAATTCTGAATTAATTATGAATTTTTAAGCTTTGAAAAATATTTTTTTAATTCTGCCTTTTTTTCAGAATTTATTCAGAATTGGCTACTAAACTTGCAGCAAAATGACTAATCAATCTGGATTGCCGAGTGATGATTGATACCACTCGGCAGTTTCCAGATTAATTTTGAAAACTTTTTAATCAAAAATGATGACTACTCAAATTAATAGTAATAGATATTCGGAAACAGATTTGGCAGAATTTAAAGCCCATATCGACAAGAAAATAGAAAAAACAACAAGGCAATTAACCTCTTTAGAAGAACAATTGGCTTATGCTGCCGAATCCAAAGATAATGAAGGAGATTGGATGGATGATTCTTCTAATAACATGGATATTGAAATGTTAGAAGTAATGGCAAATCGACAGAGAAAGCACCTTATGGACTTACAAAATGCATTACAACGTGTTTATAATAAGTCTTATGGAATCTGCGTCCTTACGGGGGAATTAATTGATAAAAGACGACTATTGGCGGTACCTACAACGACTAAAAGTTTGGCGGCAAAAATGGATAATGGTCGCAATGCGGTAAAAAAAGCTTATAAGCCAGAGGTCAGACCTAGTACTAATGGCCCAAAAATCATTTCTAAAATTATCCGTAAGCCCGAAGTAAAACCTGCTGTCTCTAAAAATTGGGAAGCCGAAGATGACCTAGATATAGAGCTGGAGGAGGATTTAGGTATGGGGACAGCATTGGATTTAGATAATTTCTCTGAAGAAGATTTAGCTTAAAACTTAATAAAGTATTAAACTTAGGAACTTTGGTAAGCCCTTAATAAGCACTAGTTACCTAAGCCCTGCGCTTCAATCATGAACTGGAATTCCCTAATTTTTCTTTTTTCATGAACTGGCGTTATTTATTTTTTTACTATAATTATATCTTAACCTTTTCTGCCGAGTTTAGCTATTCTAGCTACTCGGCAACCTTTTTTTAAGCTGGTAGGAAAGAGATTGGTAGAGATTTTTTATATTTGACCCTATGAAAGTATTAATCGTAGAAGATGAACAAGAATTGCTTGACTTGATGTTGCGATACATGAAACGAGAGGGCTATGTCTGTGAACATGCGACCACTTTTAGAGAAGGGTATAAAAAAATCAATAATCACGAATACGATTGTGCCATTGTTGACCTCAATTTACCTGGTGGAGATGGGCTGAAATTAATTGAGATATTGAGAAAAGAAGTGCCCAATACCGCTACGATTATTATTTCTGCGAGAAATACTTTGGGTGACCGTATCAAAGGATTGGAAGTAGGCGCAGATGATTATTTAACCAAGCCTTTTAATCTATCGGAGTTGAATGCACGAATTAAAGCTATTTTGAGAAGAAAGACCAATCAAATGAGTAATGAATTAGTCTTTGGAAATTTGCTGATAGATTTAGATAAACGGTCTGTCGTTGCTAATGAAGCTACTTTAAAACTCACTAAAAAAGAATTTGATATTTTGGTCTATTTGGCTAGAAATAAAAATCGAGTCGTTACAAAGGACAGCATTGCTGAGTATTTGTGGGGCGACTACATGGATGATGCCTTTTCCTATGATTTCATCTATGCTCATGTCAAAAATTTACGAAAGAAACTAGTACAAAACGATTGTGGGGATTATTTAAAAACCGTCTATGGGGTAGGCTATAAATTTATTAGCAATTGAACAAAATAAATTGGTTTTATGCTGCTATAACCGCTACGGCTATTTTTGTAGGGCTAGGCATGGCGCGCTATTTCTTTCCGCAACATTTTTTTACCGTTGCCCTAATTAGTCTAATTCCTTTAGGTATTTTAGGCATCGGTTTTCGCATTATTACCAATCGTCGTATCGAAGGGGTACGCAATCAATTAACCCAGATTATTGGCACTTTAGAAGAATTTGATGTGGATGAACCAAAGAAAGTTATCTTTGAAAAATCTACTTATCCTCTATTCAATGAATTAAACGAAAGTATCTTAGCATTAATCGAACGCATTCGTAGTAATTACCGAGCAAATCGGCAATTTACTCAAAATGCCTCTCATGAATTACAAACACCTTTAGCTATCATAAAAGGGCATGGAGAAATATTATTGAATTCTCCTCATTTAAAAGAAAAAGAAATCACCTCTTTAGGCGTTATTTTACAAAATACGAACCGTTTAGCTAAATTAAATCATGCGTTAATTTTATTATCAAAAATTGAAAATAATCGCTATTCGGATGTAGAAACGGTAGTCATCCCCCAAGTAATTAGGGAGATATTGGGTAATTTTAAAGATTTGATCCACTTACAAGAAATTAAAGTAACAGAAGATTTTGGGGAAGATTTAACCGTAGAAATGAGTGAAACTTTAGCAGAGATTTTATTCGCTAACTTAATTCAAAATGCGATTCGATATAATGTGGAAGATGGCTTCATTCGGATTCAAATTAAGAAAAGAACGGTTACTATTTCTAATTCAGGAGAAGTATTAGAAGTCCCTCCAGCAAGCCTTTTTAAAAGATTTAAACGAGAATCAACCGTAGAAGAAAGTTTGGGTTTGGGATTATCTATCGTAAAACGAATTTGTGATTTATATGACATCCAAATAACTTATTTGCATCAACATGGTTTACATCAGCTAATATTAGTTTTTCCTTGATGCTTCCTTACATGCCTGTAAAAATTGTCTTTGATAATTCTCTACCCAATGATTCGAGAGGCATCTTATTAGGCTTTATGGAAGCCAATGATGGTAGAAAAGCCTCGGAATGGTCTATAGAAAAAGAAAACAAGTATCAGTTATTTTTGTAAAAACCTTATTATTGCTATCACTTTAAAGACTTTTAGGTCTGACTTTAGGGCAAAGAATAGCTGATTTACGAAAAAAGAAAAAAATATCGCAAAACGTATTAGGCAAGCGAGCGGGCACATCAGGAGACATTATTGGTAGGTATGAACGGGATGAGGTAAAACCATCCATTGAGATGGCCTCTAAAATAGCAGATGAACTGGATATTTCTTTAGATTTCTTGATGGGTAAGACCGAAGTAATTTATTTGCCTATCACGCGAAATATAATCGCAATAATCAAAATTACCAAGTATGGATTGAAGACAACCACCCTATCGAACTAATTAGCCCCAAATGGGTTCAACAAAAGTTAGATTATATACATTTAAATCCTGTTCGGGCTGGCATCGTGAATGGCTGACTTTACCCATATATTGGCTGGCTGTCCTATTCCCAAAATCTGAAAAGCCATCATATTTCGTCTCTGTCCAAGGTTTTCAGTAAGTGCTAAAGTTGAATTACCATCAGGCAATCCCAAGTAGTCGCAAACCAATTTGGTGGGGAACGGCTGTTTCATTCTAATTCTTATTAGGAGGAAATCTCCTTGTTGCTACCAATCTCAAGTCAAAATAACGCAGCAATAAAGAATTATCGTCTTGTAAAACTCCATTTTAGAAAATGAAACAGCCGTGTCAGGCAAGGTTATTTTATGGATTCTGTTTAATTGTTCTCTTTTTGGTATTTTAGGAAGGTGCTAGTTAATCGTTCGACTAAAGAATAACTTCCGCATTTATGATTCTCAAAATGGGGAACTTCTTTTTACTCGTTACTTAGTTCTACTTTAAGGGTCTAATATATGATTTTACCGATTGTCAATCCGGGTATCGGCTGCTCATCAAAAAATGCATGAGGAAAGCGATTTCCGAACTGCATGCGGATGGGGGGTATCTTTTGACTAGTATTTTTTGATTCTTTTTATGCAATAAAAAAAGGAGAAACACATTTTTTCTTAAAAAATCAAGATTCAAAATTTAGAATCTTAATATAGAATTAGGTAAGTTTTTAAACTTTATTTGTAAAACCTAAAAATAACTCCTACACAAAGATTAGTATTTTATAACAAAAAAAAAAATAGATTATATATTCTGCGGGTTTCAATTGATTATCTGTCATTTTGAGCCGATTAAGTGTTTTTGATAGAAATAAATTAAGTTAATCTATTCTTCAAATTCTTCAAAAAATCATTTCTTCTATTTCTAGATACAGGCACTTTAAAGTTATTAGTTAACACCACATTCCCTTCGTTTAAATATTTTTCTAAATGATTTAAATTAATAAAGTAAGATTTATGAATTAAATAAAAATCTTGGTTGTCTAATAGCTTATTAAAATAACCAATGCTTTGAGTACTTAAAATGGGTTTTCGACTTTCTAAGTGAACTTTAGTATATCCTTTTACTCCTTCACAATAAATAATAGTATTGACTTTAACAAATTCAAGTCCTTCAGTAGAAGAAATAGCTATACGTTTCTTTTGAATAGTTTGTACCTGCAAGTTTTCAATTAATAATTTATTTTTTATCAGAGCCGTTTTATGCTCAATATTTTGAATAGCCTTATCTACAACATTAATTAGCTCATTGGTATCAACTGGCTTCACCAAATAACCAATTGCACAATGTCTAATGGCATCTATCGCATAAGTATCAAAAGCCGTAACAAAAATAATTTCAAAATCTGGTTTACCAATTTTTTCTAACAAATCAAAACCACTCATTTCTGGCATGGCAATATCTAAAAAAACTAATGCTGGTTTTAACTCTTGAATTAATGCTACTCCTTCATTAGGAGATTGAGTTTCACCAATAATAGTAACATTTGGGCATTTTCGTTCTATTTTATGCCTTAAAATAGCCAATGCTTTTCTTTCATCATCTATTAATAATGCCTTTATTTTCATAAATTATCTGATTGTTTAAAAATTAAAGTAACAAGTGTTCCTGAAGTAACATTACTCACAGAAAGATCCTCAATTTGATACCTAATATCCCAATCATTACTTTGCCTTAATAAAGCCAATCGCTCTTTAAGCACATCTGATGATCGTGATTGGTAATTTTTTGAAGAATTTTTAAAAATCTCTTTTGCTTTTTTTATGCCTATCCCATCATCTTTTATTGTTACTTTAAAAATAATATCATCTAAATAAATAAAAGCTATTGTAACCGTTCCTTTTCCTTGTTTGTGAAATAAGCCATGATTAACTGCATTTTCGACTATCGGTTGCAATATCATAGATGGGATAAATTGTTCTTCTTGGTCTAACCTTTCATCTATTTGTATTTGATATTGCAACTTGTCTTCAAAACGAAGTTGTTCTACTTCAAGGTAATTATTTAATAAATCCACCTCCTCTTTTATGGTAATACTTTGCCTTCGAGAATATTCAAAAAACAAACGAATTAACTTTGAAAATTTCACTAAATAGTTTTCCGACTGATCTATTTCGCTTCGTTGAATGTAATATAGAATAGCATTCAATGAGTTATGAACAAAATGAGGGTTCATTTGGGATCGAAGTGCTTGTAATTCTAAACCAGCGATTCGCTTTTCTTGTTGGGCTCTTTCCCCTTCTTTTTTCTTGATACTTACTTGGAAAAGTTTGAGTATTCCACCAAAAAGAATAACTAACAAAAAAGTAATTCCAATTTTTGCCCAAACTGTTTGCCACCAAGCAGGAATAACTTCAATATACTGTCTTTTTATAATTTGATTTCCATGTTGATCTTTAACTTTTACTTCTAAAGTGTATAAATTGGGGCTAAGATTAGAGAAGTTTAATGTTTTTGTAGAAGTGCTAAGCCATTGCTTTAGATTTGGTAATAACCGATAGGAATAGTCAAAATTTTCTTGGTTGGTATAATCTAAAACAGAAAAGGAAATATTTATATTATTATCTGTTCCTCCGTCAAATTGTAAAGTATCCATTTCTGTTTTAAAGTATAAATTTGGTTTTTTTTGATAAATTGGATTGTTGATATTTATTTTTGCTAAACCCAAATCACTCGCAATATATAGCATATTGTCCTGAATATAAATATCATTGGTATTATTTTGTAATAAACCATCTTCCTCATAAAAGGTGTTAGTAATCGTAGAACTCGCTAAATTTTGGGTATCAAGTGCTATTTTAAATACTCCTCTTTGAGAGGCTAGCCATAAATCGTTCTCTTTTTTTATTATCTTTTGAATACTTAAATCTTCTGTGTTTTCAAGATGGATTACCTCTTTCTTATTGTATAAATAGATGCCTCTTCCATCAGTACCTACTAGTAAATAGTCTTGGGAGTTTAATAATGTCAGTACAGGAGTATTTAGCAATTCATTTTTATTGCTAGGTTTAGTTAAGCTGTCATTTTCTAAAATATGAATTCCGTCACTAGCTCCTATATACAGAGTGCTATCATAAATTTCGGAAGTTAATAGGCCGATTTTACTTAAGACAAAAGATTCTTTATTCGTTTTATTATTTCTTTTGTATATTTCATGAGCAGTTATGATATATAGATAATTATTAAAATCGACTATTTCTTTAATAGAATAATCAAAATGAATTTGAGTAAGTTCATTTTCTTCATATTTTAAAGCATAAGAAGTATGAGCAATTAAATAACCTAATTGCCTTTCTTCATCGTACTTAATTCTGTAAATATTTTCCGAATTTAAATCTATTCTTTTAGAAAAGTGATCTTTATTAAAATTATATTCATAAAATCCATCATTAAGAACTCCAGTAAAAAGTGATTGATTTATTCGTTCAATTTTTTGAACTTTTTTATCTTTTAAATAATAGTTAGTTTCTAATTGTGAAATTGGTAAAAATGTAATACCATTCTTTGTATCCACCAACCAAATATTTCCTTTCAAATCTTTATAACTAATATGGCCAAGAAGATTTTTAGCAAAACTAATTTTTTCTATTAACTTAAATTTATAGTCAAATCGCAATAAATGACCAGGAACACTTATTTGTATCTCCTTTAAAAGCGCCTTGCAAAATATTGAATTAACCTTTTTTTGCCCAAGAAGTTTTTGAAATGTAAAATATTTAGAAGTATTGGTTTTATGATCAATAAAAAGAATTCCTTCTTCCAAGGTAGTAAAATAGGTCTGATTTGGCATGCCTCCAGAATTATTAGTTCTAGAATTATGTACTTGCGGAATATCATACTTTATTTGATGTAAAATTTTAAAATTAAAATCCAATACCAATAATTCGTTTTTTATAAAAACAATGTATTGCTTTAATTCAGGGTTAATCATTCGGAAATAACTAAACATAGAATCTTTACTTTCTTCTTCATATTTCTTTCTAACAAAAACATCAATCTTTTGATATTCTTCGTCGTCCAATTTTTTTAAAGTGTTGCCATTACGGTATAAATGAATTTTTCTTGTATAATCAAAAATCCATATTTTATTTTTACTTTTGGAGATATAAATAGGAGTTATCACTACACTATCTGGTACTATAAATTTAAAAATGCTATCATTCTGAATATACCCTTGATACTTACTTTTAGAAAAACACCAAACTCTACCCTGAAAGTCAGCTTCTAGCTTCCACGTATCATTATTCGGCAAGCCATCTTTTACCGTAAAAGTTTTAAAACTAACTCCATCATATTTTACCACCCCTCTATTTGTAGCAAACCACATAAAACCATTGCTATCTTGAGCTACATCATATACATGATTACTTGGTAAGCCATTTTTCGTGGTATAGTGTATTAGGTCTTGCCCTGAAAGATTTAAGCTAAAAAAAATAAGTATTATTACGGAGAATATTTTTGTCATTCTTTAGTATTGATTTCAAAAGCAAATCATTAATCACCGCCGCAACCAAACAGCAGGATTCATCCGCTGTTTCCCTTTCCAAATCTCCAAATGCACCTCCAAATAACCATTTTGGGTATTCTTCCCAGCCGTTCCTATGGATTGTCCGCTATTAACTTGCATGCCCTTTTTGACATTGACCGTTTCTAAATTGGAATAAACAGAATAATAATCCCCATGCTGGATAATCAAGGTGTTTTGATAGCCTGGTACATACTGAATACCAGCGATTTCTCCCTTATAAATGGCGTTGACGCTACTACTAGCCGTTGCTCGAATATCAATGCCATTATTCGTAATTTGAACCTGTTTGTGAATGGGGTGATTTTGTTTACCAAAATGTCGGGTAATCATACCTTTTTGTACAGGCCAGACTAATTTTCCTTTTTGTTGTCTAAAAGCGGTATTGGAAGCCGATATATTGGAAGGGCTTGTTCTAGTCGTCGTATTAGGCTTTTTATTTCTATTGGTCGGGGCTGCATTTACTCTATTTTTAGCGACTCTACTTTTAATCTCTAAAGCAATCATATTTTCAATAGCAGAAGATAATTTGCGATGCGCCACTCGCTTTCGATTGATGAGTCTAGAAATTCTGCTTTCATCCGCCTTGAGTCCTTTTAATAAATTATCTTTTAAGTTTAATGCTTGTTGGAGCAATGCTTGTTGGCGTTCGGTGGTCAATAATAAATCTTGTAGTTCGACCTTTTTCAACTCCATTCCGTTTAATTTCTCCGTCAAGGAAGCCCTTGTTTCTAAAATTAAAGCGGCTTGCTTTTTTCTGTACTCATCATATTGTTGAATATATCGCCAACGTTTTAATCCATCGCTTAATCCTTCCGCAGAAAAGAGAAAAAGTAATTGATTATCATTCATTTTATTACGGTAGGTCTGCCTTGCCATTTCCCCATATTCTTGTTCCAATCGGCTCATATCCAATTGCAGGGCATTGATGGTACTAGAAGTACGGTCGATACTTTCGTTGGATAAATCAATTTCTTGCTGGAGGGTTTCGATTAATTCTTGTCGTTGGTGAACTTGTCTTAGAATGGCGTAATATTGGTCTAAAGCTGCCTTTTTATCTTTTTTGGTATTGGTTAATAATTTGGAAGCTTGGCCTATTTCTGCTAATAATTTCTGTCGTTTTTCGGTGAGTTCTTCTCTGTTTTGGGCAGTTGTCACAGATGGCAATACCAGTAGCATGCATAGCCAGAGAATAATTCTTGGGGGCTTCTTTCTAAATCGTGCTCTGTATTGCATGAATTGAAAATTGAAAATTCTAAATTGAAAATTGAAAATTGCCTATCATTTATCGACCAATTTATACCTATCAGAAATCGAAAACTTAATCGCTTTAGGTACATTTAATTCTACTTTAGAAAACTTCATTTTTATGCTTGCATTCCCAGTTTCTTCACTTTTTACTTCAAATTGTCGATTATGCGCAAATTGAAAAGCGGCTTCCAAAACTGGCGCATACTCCGATAAAAAGATATTTAATTTTCTATCTCGTTCGACATCAAAAAATGCCATCTGCTCTAAAGTATAAGATTGCCCATTGAGAAAATAATCACTTTTAGTGCGTACGCCATTGTCTCCCGATAGTTGATATTGTTCGTTCGCAACATTAGCAGACAATTTCTGTTTCTCGAAAAAATAAGGGTTACCTAAAATGGCCGTTTGTAAAGCTTGAAACTGGCCAGGAAAGTTAAATTTTTCTTCTACTAATTTTAAATCTTCTATATAGTACTCTTTTTTGAGGCGGTCAATGACATAAATGGAATCAGTAGTGATGAGAATTCTATAGGCCTCTACATTTATTTTTTTTACATTCATCCAAATCACACTATCTTTTCTCATTCGGATATTAGCCGTAAATTTTCGGGTTTGGCCTGAATCTTTATAAGTTATCTTCGCTCTAGCACTTAACCATTCTACGTCTAATGCTTGGGCTTTCAACTGTTTCTGCAAATATTTGGCGGAACGTTTTTTGAGTTTAGTAGTAGCCGTCTCTCCTGATTGTAATTTACGATTAGTACTACAAGAAGTTAGGATTAATAGGCTAAATAGAAAGAAAAAAGTAGTGTAATTTTTTTGCAAAATAATGATTTATAATATTCGTCATTGAGTCATTAGTCTTTTGTTTTGTTATTGGAAAATGCCCAACGATTCATCACTTATCACTCCTAACTCATAACTCAAAGAGACCGATTCGCTATTTTTCGCTCCAAAGATGCGGATTTTTTATCAATTTCCAAGGCTTTTTTCCATTGTTTAATTGCAGCCTCTTCTTCTCCATTCTGAAATAAAATATCGCCGTATTGTTCTAGTAATATTGGAGATTTTGGATTTATTTTCAACCCACTCAGTACTGCTTTTTTTGCCTTATCCAATTTTTTTTGTTGACCATAAGTAGTGGACATAGCAGCATAAACATCAACCGCTAAAGCAGGGTCTTTACTAGACATCATCAAAGCCAATTGGTAAGAATTAATAGCCTCCCCAAAATCTGATTGTTGATTACTTGCCAATCCATAATAATAATAGGACGCCCCTTGGTTCGGAAATAAATCCATCGCTTCTTCCGAAAAATCAGCTAATGCTTTATATTTTCCTAGTAAATGATGAATTTCCATCGCATTTTTCCAAACTGGATAAACGGTATCATCTTCTTTTAAAGTCATTTTATATTGTGCCAAAGCACCTTCCAAATCATTAACTTGATACAGCATATCTCCATAAACAGCATAAGCTTTAGCTGCCGTTGAATGCGTTTCTGTTAATAATTTTCCTAAGTCTAGAATTGCTTGTTTAGTCGCAGGGTCTTTTTCTTTAGCCACCGTACTTACATAGGGAATAAGCTTGGCAATTTTCACATCAATTAAGACATTTTCCTTTTTAAATAATTCACTCAACGTACCCAAATAGCCCAAATCATTTTGCTTATTTCCCGCATTATAGGAAGCTAAAGCAATACTTGCTCTTGCATCTTCTGGATTCATTCTCAAAATCTCTTCATAGATAACTTTGGCATTTTTTCTAGACTCAATTTGCTCAAAATAACGCGCTAAACTATGCTTATACACTAAGTTATCTGGAAAAGCATCTGCCAATTTAGCCAATTCTTTAGCAGCCTCTTTGCGCTTGCCCATCTGGTGGTAAATCTTATGCTTTCGTTCGGCAATGTCCGAATTCACTCCTGTAATTCCTTCTAGGTTATCAAAAACAATAATTGCTTTTTCTGCCTGTCCAGATTTTACTAAAAAATAAGCCCATTGATAATAATAATAATCGTTCTTTGGGTCTTTCTGAGACAATTGCTGATAGACCTTCGCTGCTTCTATATCTAAGTTATTTTTTTCGTGTAATTGCGCTAAAAATATTTTATACCAACTATTATTATCATCTAACTTAATAGCCGTCTTAATATTTTTTAATGCTTTTTCACTTTCATCTAGAATATCATATACTTTGGCTAATTCATAATATGGCGCAGGATTAGTTCTATCTTTTTTGGTGACTTCCTCAAAAAGATAAGCTGCATTTTCGTACTTACGCAGTAATTTTTCCCGACTTGCTTCTATAAATAATTTTTGAATATTCACTTCTTCCTCTGTATATCTCTGTCCTTCTTGTGCCAATAGACTATTTGTTTGTAAGATTACAAACAGTAAAAGAGATATTCCTAGCTTAAGCATCTTCATATAATTAATTTTTTGTAGCTCAATCTTGCCTGAGCTACTGTTTATTCAACGCTGTAATTCGGCTAAATTATTGTTAAATCAGTAAAAATTAAAGCCAAAATCCTACCAAATACTTTTTTTCTTTCTTTAAATACAAAAGATGGGTAGAAATAGTTAGCAAAGGGTTTTATTTTAACGAAACTTTAGGTTAGGGATGAGGCAATTAATAAGGTACCAGCCTGACGGATTATTAGTTGTCTCATCCCTTAACATTCCCCTCCCCTAGGTTATGAACGGATAAAGTGTGTGGTAGTTCTGCCATTTTATCTAAAAAGATTTTTACCCTCCAATTATTTTCCTATTTTCACGCTTTATTCAGAAGTCAGAAGTCAGACCGTCAATTTCATTGACTGTCAGAAGTCAGACAAACTAGAGACAATGTCTCAAATCTGACTTCTGACAATTCCAATTTATTGGAATGGTCTGACTTCTGACTTCTCAAAAAAAGATATGTCAAGTTTTGTAAGAAGAGTTTTAACAGCTATAGTTTTTGTGATTGTGATGGTCGGTGGTGTCTATTTGCATCCTTACACTTTTGTTGGGTTATTTGGTTTAATTACGGGACTAGCTATCTGGGAATATTTGAATTTGGCTTTAGCCGAAACTAAAGGTCGTAGAGATGTCAATAGAAAATTTTTGGGTTTAATTTTAGGTATTATTCCCTTTATTTTAGTGGCTTTCCAACAATTAGATTTTGTTCAGCATGCACAATATGCTTGGTATGCTACCTTTTTGATGTTGCCCTTAGTTTTTCTAGCATTTGTCTACGAGTTGTACACCGCTTCCGAAAAACCTTTTGCTAATATTGGGATTCTATTATTAGGTATGGTATATATCGGAATTCCTTTTGCCCTATTATTATTAATTGGTTTTTTAAAAGGTGATTTTTCTCCCAACATTGTTTTTGGTTTATTAGCAATGACTTGGATGAATGATACGGGTGCTTATTTAGTAGGTTCTCAAATTGGAAAAACCAAGCTGTTTCCAAGAATTTCTCCAGGTAAAACTTGGGAAGGGTCAACAGGTGGAGTAATCGTTACTTTTATAGTTGCCTATTTATTAAGTTTACTATTCACAGATTTGGGTTTATTAGATTGGTTGATTTTAGCAGCTATTGTTTCTTTATTTGGTTCTATTGGGGATTTAGTAGAATCTATGTTAAAGCGAAGTTTAAAAATAAAAGATTCAGGCACTTTACTCCCAGGGCATGGTGGCATCTTAGACCGATTTGATGCTTTTATTTTTTTACTGCCTTTTGCCGCCGCTTATTTATTATTAAACTAAAATCACTAACAATTATTAAACGTTTATATGTCACTTTTTATATTTGTTTCTTTATAAAAAGAATTATTTCTAGGAAAATCAAGCATTATTTTTATTCACCACAAGCATAAACCTTATTTTTATCCTGTCACAATAACTACTATTTAAATATTTCAAACCCACTAAATAAGATTATATTTGCTTTAAATTCTAATTTCGATTTAAGTATATATCATTAATAATAGCTCTCCTTATTCTACTTTTATTATTTTACTTAACCGAAGCGGGTACTTATCGGGATACCTTGGTCGCCTCCACAACTTCGGATAGTTTTATCGTTTTGACTTTGACCGTCTTGGATACCATCCAAACAACAATTACCCAAACCATCATCGAAGGAAACTCCTTTGTTTTCAACAACCAAGATTTAACAGCAGCGGGTACTTATAGAGATACCTTAACGGGCGTTAATAATTGCGATAGTTTCATCGTCTTGACCCTAACCGTTTTAGACACGTTCCGTACTGAAATTGAGCAGGATATTTGCCAAGGCGATAGCTTTAACTTTAATGACCAGGACTTAACCGAAGCGGGTACTTATCGGGATACTTTAGTGGCATCTACTTCTGCTGATAGCTTTATCGTTTTGACTTTGACTGTTTTGGATACTTTTCAAACGTCTATTTCTCAGTCAATCTGTCAAGGCGATAGCTTTGATTTTAACGGACTATCTTTAACTGAGGCAGGCATTTATAGAGATACTTTGACGGCGATAAATAGTTGCGATAGCTTCATCGTCCTAACAATTAATGTCTTGGATACCTTCCAAACAACAATTACCCAAACCATCATCGAAGGTAATTCCTTTGATTTCAACGACCAAGATTTAACCGAAGCGGGGACTTATAGAGATACGCTAACTCGCGTTAATAATTGCGATAGTTTCATCGTCTTGACCCTAACCGTTTTAGACACGTTCCGTACTGAAATTGAGCAGGATATTTGCCAAGGCGATAGCTTTAACTTTAATGACCAGGACTTAACCGAAGCGGGTACTTATCGGGATACCTTGGTCGCCTCCACAACTTCGGATAGTTTTATCGTTTTGACCTTGACCGTTTTGGATACCATCCAAACACCAATTACCCAAACCATCATCGAAGGAAACTCCTTTGATTTCAACAACCAAGATTTAACAGCAGCGGGTACTTATAGAGATACGCTAACCCGCATTAATAATTGCGATAGTTTCATCGTCTTGA
>JAFMDF010000165.1 GCA_017857395.1 Bacteroidota bacterium
GAAGGAAATTCTTTAAAAAATGACCTCATTTTTGAGGGCGTTGAACAGGCTAGGTCTAGGGTCGGCGTATCTAAGTCTATCCAAGTTGCGCCACCATCCACCGTTTTGGCAATTTTAATCCCATACCTATCCCCCATTACATAGAAAATATTCGCATCTTCATTAGAAATAGCAGCATTTAAAATACTTGGATTATTGCTAAATTGATTGGGTAAAGCAATTTCTGTAAAACTTTTTCCACCATCTAAAGAACGATATAAATTTCCACCACCGCTGTAAATAGTCGTTACAAAAATAGCATCCGTATTCGCTCTAGTTAATTCAATATCCCAGACTTTTTCCCCAGAAAAAGGAAACTTATAAAGGGTATCCCAAGTCACCCCAAAATCTTCTGATTTTAATAATACATTCTCTACACCTAAAAAATGTGTTTCGTAAGCGAGTGGATGCACGCCTACATTATTTCCATTATAAGAATGAATATTTGGGGTTAAATTATAGCTAAAGCGGTTATAAGTCCCATCTTGTGCATCAGGCATGGTGTAGCCATTAACGGAACCATAGCCTTTAGAAACAATTTTGTCCCCACTCGGTTGAGCGACTAAAGAGAAAGAAGGTTCTGCGCCACCGAAATTAACCCCTACATAGTCTTCATAGTTTTCAGACATAGCTGAGGTACCATTATGATAATGCGTCGCTGAAGAAACATCCTTATTCCAACCTTGGTCAAAACTCCAATAACTAATAGCATTTAAGCCGATTGATTTGGGGGTATAATTTTGAAAATTTTCATCATCAAATAAAATAATACCGCCATCATTCACCACCCAAAGGTCTGTTCCATTGAATAAAGTTTCTTGCACGTCAGCGTGACCTAAACTACCGATATCTTGATTAATGGTTTGAAAACCATCTTTCGTTACCCATCTCCCTTGTGTTCCCCCATAAACTACATCAGGATTTGTGTCCGACATTTCAATATCCCAGTCATAATAACCTTGACCACTATTTATCCCAAAACTATTATCATAATCTACCGCTGTTGTCCAACTTTCTCCATAATCTAAACTCTTCATTATTTTGATATTCTGACTATTATTTGCAGCCGTCCAAGTCGCTCCAATAAATGCATAGATATAATTATCATTGCCATCAGAAGTGGTCATTTGTCCGCCATGTGTACTATTGGCTGCTTCCGTTGGCCAGCCTGTTGTCCGAATCGTCCATGTTTCGCCTGCGTCTGTTGATTTATAAAACTCGGTTAAATTAGTCGCATCATTTTTGACTAAAGCATAGATGATTTGTGTGTCTCCAGCTTTGTATCTAAGATCATAAATAGCCCTAGCAGGTAATGGGTTTGTCCAATTCGTTCCACCGTCTATGGTTTTTAAGATACCATTATCTCCTCCAGTTAATACAAAATCAGGATTGGTTGGATGAATAATTAGGGTTCGATTATTACTTTTATATTCATTATAAACAGAGACCCAATTATCATTTCCTGTAGTTGTTTTAAACACATCATCTCTAGTACATAGATAAACAATATCGGGATTGGAAGGTGCAACTTCAATATTTCGAGCACCCATACTCGTAATCAAATTATCGGATACACTAAACCAAGAGTCGCCATGATTGGTCGTTTTGAAAACGGTGCCACCAGATTCTGTTGCACAATACAAAATGTCTTTATTGGATAAGGATTGGGTGATGGAATAAACATTAATATGTCTATCCACTAAATTACCGCTCGTCGTTTTTTTAAACATTGGCCCGAGTAATTCCCATGTTGTATTATTAGTGCTATTTCTAGCAGCTGATTGCTTTTGTTGTCGTTGAAATCTCGCTCGATCTCTTAATATTTTCGCACTTTCTGCCTTAATTTCCTCATTGGTTGAAATATCAATAAATCCCGCCTCATTAACGTATTTATTTTGCGCTAAATAGCCCGATAATTTTCTAAAATTCCGAGTATGCCCATTTTTTACGTCTGGATTTTCTGCTTTCCAAGCAAAGTATAATTTTCGAGCTTCGGCTATATTTGGATTTATTTGGTAAATCATTTTTGCCCATTCGGGCGTATTTTCATCAACTGTTACGACCTTAAATGGAAAACTAGGGTCGTCCATTGGTGGTGGGAAATGATACACTTGATAAGTAGAAGTTGTAGTAGTTTTGGTTACTTCATTTTGTGCATTTGTCAAAGAAATATTCGTTATCAAGCAAAAAGTAGCTAATACAGTAATTTTAAAATTGGTCATTGTGTGTATTAAGGTTGACTAAAGACTAGGGAATTTTATCATTTTAAATATACATTAAAATTAAATACATATATTGGCAAAAAAAGTGATTTGTGTCAGTAGCAAAGATGATTTAATACCATCAATTACTTTGGGATATTTACTTTAATGAATTATACTGTTAGTTTTTTGAAGAAGTTACAGGAGGTTTTTAGAGGTCGGAGTAGATTTCTTTAGAGGTATTGGGAAACATTAATAAATATTCCTAATATGACAACTTTTTAAAAATAGGGATTATTATATTTAAGACTTGCAATATATAAAAAAAATGCAAATTGTTTTCAGCAACAATATCCAAGCTGAGATTACTAATATTTTTGACCGTTTAAAATAGCTGCTTAAGTGCTAAAGTAAGGCTAATTTCCTC
Source organism: Bacteroidota bacterium (assembly GCA_017857395.1). Lineage (GTDB taxonomy): Bacteria > Bacteroidota > Bacteroidia > Chitinophagales > Saprospiraceae > JAFMDF01. Next base: position 2,668 of record JAFMDF010000165.1, read on the forward strand.
CCATAGACGCTTCAAGATTTTGAAAATACTTGGAGGTCAACATGCAAAATTCGGTTTTTTTTTGTCCCTTACTAAAAATGCGCTATTTCTTCACCAATTTAGAAAAAGTCTTTTTCCCAAGATAATACCGAAACAACATACTCTTCTTCAAATGTCCTACCTTATTAGGCGCACCAATACTCGCTTTTTTAATAAGCTTATTAAAAATTTTACGTTGCCTCCATGTTTTACGAAGGTTGGTATACATATAACCGTGGGCTCGTAAAATTTGCCAAATGTGAGCAAATTGACCTTTTAGAAGGAAAGTTACGCCAACCAAGCCATCTAAAATTAAGCGCAATGGAATCAACCAAAGTAGTTTACTAACTGGTTCATTTTTCAATAAGGTAGTTAAGCTATTTCTATGATTCAAGTAAGTTTTTCTAGGGGATTGATACTGTAAAGTGCCGCCGCCAACATGATAAACAGTTGATTCAGGATAAACCATGACTTTGTACCCTGCTCGTTTTAAGCGCCAACATAAATCAATTTCTTCCATGTGGGCAAAATAACCCGCATCCAAGCCGCCTAAATCGTGGTATAAATCGCCCTTGATAAACATAGCTGCCCCTGTTGCCCAAAAAATTTCTTGTGGCGTATCATACTGTCCATTATCGGTTTCGCAATTGGTTAAGATTCGGCCTCTACAAAAAGGCAAACCCCAATTGTCCATCCATCCACCAGCAGCGCCTGCATGTTCAAAGGTAGTTTTATCATGATAAGCCAAAATTTTAGGTTGAGCTGCCCCAATTTTAGGATTCAATTCCATCATTTCAATAATTGGGCGCATCCAATTTTTAGTCACTTCTACGTCTGAATTCAATAAGACATAATAAGGAGAATGAACTTCCCGTAAGGCTTGATTATAACCGCCCGCAAAACCATAATTCTTTTTTAAATCTAGGATTTCAATTTGGTTACCATATTGTTGGTCTAAAAATTCCAAAGAATTATCAGTCGAACCATTATCCGCTACGACTACTCGTAAGTTGGGATAATCGGAAGCTAAAACGGAAGGTAAAAAATCAGTTAAATATTTTTTACCATTATAATTTAAAATCACAACTGCAACTTCTGGATAATTAAAAGTCGCTCTATTTATTGGTTGCGGTGGTTGTTTTGCTAATATTTCTAAAGTGCTAATTTTATCTTTCGCCAAAGCAGCTTGTAATGCTTCTAAGGAATCAAATTTGGCATCTTCTCTAATAAATTCAACTAATTCTAAAGTCAATTCCTCTCCATAAATCGTTTGATTAAAATCAAAAATATTGACTTCTATAGTTTTATTATCATGCGCTGCCAAGGTTGGTCTGGTCCCAATATAAAGCATCCCTTCATAACGCTTACCTCGATGATGTACATAAGTAGCATAAATACCTTCTTTGGGTAATAACTTATGAATAGAAGTCAGTTCGATATTCGCTGTTGGGAAACCGATAGTCTTGCCTATTTGCTGCCCTTTGGCAACGAATCCACTTAATAGGAAATAATGTCCTAATAGTTTACTCGCCTGCTTTACGTCTCCTACCTGAATCGCCTTTCGGACTTTAGTAGAACTAACCGTAATTTCATCAATCTGCTGTGGCTCAATTTCATCTACTTGAAAATTGGCTTCCTTACTATAATGTTTTAAGTAATTGATGTCTCCTTGGCGATTTAAACCAAAGCGGTGATCATAACCAATGACAATCCATTTGGGATTAAATTTTTCTAATAAAAATTTTTCAATATATTCGTCCGCAGATTGCTGAGAAAAAGCAATGGTAAAAGGGACAATGACCACATTATCAATCCCATAGCGTTTTAAAAGGTCAATTTTCTCATCAATGGTATTGATTAGCCGCAAAGAAGTATCTTTGGGATAAACGACTAAACGAGGATGCGGGTAAAAAGTAATGACCACACTTTCCCCATTTACTTGCTGCGCTAGTTGCTTAACCCGTTCCAAAATAAATTGGTGGCCTCCATGCACGCCATCAAAAGATCCAATGGTAATCACGGCATTACGAAAATCAGGTAAGGAATTTAAATCTTTATAGAGGTTCATTATTGGCATTCAGTCCGAAAAAAAATTGAGCCGCAAAGGTATTACCCGCTGACCTGATTAACAAGATTATTAGGGAGGTAAATGAGGGAATGAGTGGTTAAGATGGCAAAGCTTCCTAATAAAGATGTTTAAAGTGTTAAATATCCGTGGAGAAATCATCCATCGAAGTTATCCGTGGGGAAATAAGTTTTTTATTTCCACGGATAACTTCCACAGATGCCCACTTCTAAGTTCTATTTTTCTTTTAATCCCTATTATTGATAATTTCAAAAATTCGACATGAAAAAATACTTATCTTGTTTAGGACTGTTACTTTTCTTGAGTTATTTAACTGCCCAAAATCCCTTACTCGATATTATCAACAAAAACAAAACCACGTTCGGCGATATTTTCGACCGCCCTGACGATTACGAAGTACAAATTATTTATACTCAAATTGAAAGAGATAAAGAGAATGTCCCACACTTCAAATCTCATTATTATCATTTAGATTCCACCAATTATTTCTATCCTGCTAGTACTGTCAAAATGCCTACTGCCTTTGTGGCATTAGAAAAATTAAATCAATTAAATATCAAAGGATTGGATAAGTTTACGCCTATGCGCAATGGCGTAGGCAGCGCCCCACAAACGGAAGCAGCGACCGATGCAAGTGCTAAAAATCTATTGCCCTCCATCGCCCATTACATCAAAAAAATATTTTTAGTTAGCGATAATGATGCCTATAATCGACTCTACGAATTTGTAGGACAGGAAGCTTTAAATAAAAGTTTACACGAAAAAGGGTTTACCGATTTGCGCTTAATTCATCGCCTTTCTGCGCCAAGATATACCGCAGAAACAAATAAGCATACCAACCCAGTTACGTTTTATAAAAATGACAACCTCCTCTATCATCAAGGAGAAGTTTATAGCGAAGCATCAACTAATTTAGGTCTGCAAAATGAAATTAAAGGCAAAGGTTATGTGGATAATGAAGGAAAAATCATTAATGAACCGTTCGATTTTAGGGTCAAAAATTATATCTCCCTGCAAAATTTACACGATATTTTAAAAACGGTTTTATTTCCAGCATCTGTGCCTGCCCATCAGCGATTTGATTTAACCGAAGCAGATTATGCCTTTTTATATAAATATATGTCCATGACGCCCAAGGCAAGTGATTATCCCAAATACGATAAACCCGATGGGTATGTGAAGTTTTTTATGTTTGGCGGGGATGCACCGACTATTCCTGACCATATCAAAATTTTTAATAAAGTTGGGGATGCTTATGGGTATTTGACGGATGTGGCTTATGTGATGGATACTAAGAATAACATTGAATTTATGGTTGCTGCTACTATTCATGTTAATGGGAATGGCGTTTTTAATGATGGGGTTTATGAATATGCATCTAAAGGGTTTCCATTTTTTAAGGATTTGGGGAATTTGATTTATGCAGTTGAATTAAAACGAAGACAAAATAGTAATTAAATAAATATGCTTTCAACTAAATTTCTAAAGTCAAAAAAAGGGTCTATCTCAAAGAAGCAGCTTACCAAAAACTAAAAATAAAAGTAGAAAAAGGTAGACAATCTACTAAAATAATTATTTTGTTTAACTTTTAGTCAAAAAGATTAAACAAAATAATTTTATCTGTGTTTATCCTCCATGACAACTTCACATTTTTATCAACATTTCAATCATAGTAGACCACTTATTCAAAGCTTTGCTTCGGAGCTCACCAAAGACTTTGACCTAGCTCGCTTTCTATATTTGGAAGTAACCCATCAGGCTGTTAAACATAAAACACACCTGCAGCCTGATACTTTGGAAGAATGGTTAATTAATACAATGATAAAAACTTACGATAAATTAACACAAAAGAAATCCAATAGACTGATGCAAAATGGAGACAGCCCCGCATTCTTCTACGATGCTTTACCAATCACCTCAGATTATTAAGGAGCGAGGAATCAACATTTTGATAAGTGATTATCTCTAGGAACACTAAATATAATACAATGAATATCCAATTAAGTACGAAGGTTAATGGCAATTATAAAGACATTATGCGTCAGTTTGATTATAAATTATTTGAAGCTTTAAAGCCAAGTCTTGCCGATATGGAAATTGTAGCATTTACGGGGTCTGAAAAAGGAGATAAAGTACACATCCGCTTTAATAGCCCTATCAAGGCAGAATGGATTAGTCATATAACAGATCATGGAGCAAATGAAAAAGAAGCTTTTTTTATTGACGAAGGCGTAAAATTACCTTTTCCACTTTCTTATTGGCAGCATAAACATATAATAAGAAAAATAAGCAATACAACTTCTTACATTATTGATGATATTACTTTTAGAGGACCAAATCTTATAATTTCTTGGTTACTCTATCCTGTAATTTATATGGGGTTCTATCCTAGAAAAAGTATTTACAAAAAATATTTTAACACAATCTCCTAGCGTTCACAAACAACTCCCACCCGTTCTAAAAATATAGTCAAAATAATAATCATGAAAAATAAATTTCTAAAAATTATCTTTTCTTATAGCATAGCTTATTGCCTTTTTTTAACCACTTTAAATGCAACTACTCAAGATTCTCTAAGGTCGAAAGCAAACGAAAAACTAACTATTTTCAACGAAATTCAAAGCAACAGTTTAAAATCAATAACGATTCATACGGCAATTGATTCTATTCTACTCAATAAAAAAACCGATAATAATTATCCTGCAACTTTTACGTATACAGATGCAAATGGAAATACTATTAAAAAATCTATCCACATAAAACCTCGAGGAAAATCCAGAAGACAGTACTGTTCATTTCCACCACTAAAAATTAGTTTTTCTAAAGAAGAATTAGTTAATAATGGGTTGAGAAAAAAGCATCGGTCTTTAAAGTTAGTGACTCATTGCAACGATGATAATAGTGGAAATCAAAATGTATTAAAAGAATTATTAGCCTACAAAATCTATAACAAATTAACGGATAATAGTCTTGATGTTCAACTTTTAAACGTTACTTATAAAGATATTAATAGTAATATTACCATAGAAAAATATGCTATTTTAATTGAGGATATTGATGAACTAGCAGAAAGAATGGATGGTCAAGAAATGGAAGGATATGGAAAGTCATTAATAGATTTCGAACAAGAAAACATCAATATTTTTTCTTTATTTCAATTTATGATTGGCAATGTAGATTGGAAAATACGTGTGCAAAGAAATGTAAAATTTATTCAATCTAATGATGAAAAAGTGCTAAAAGTGATCCCTTATGATTTTGATTCATCTGGATTAGTCGCTCCAGAATACGCTCGGCCATTTAACCATTTGGGGCTTAGAAGTATGCAACAGCGATTATTTATGGGTATATTCAAAAACAAACAAGAAAGAAAAAACACAATTACTTTATTTAATAGCAAAAAGAAGGCTATTTATTTATTAGTAAGGAATACTAAGCGGTTAGATAAGCGGTCTCGATATGAAATTAAAGGATATTTAGATACTTTCTATCAAATCATCAACACAAGGAAACTTTTGGATAGATCTATACCGCTAGGCACTAAAAAACCTGAAATTTCAAACTATAATGGGAGTATGAGTCTCTAAAAAACTAATAAGGGATAAGGTAATTACTTTCCTTATCCCTTATTAGTTCGGATAAACCACTTCTATTCCCGTCCAATCATCAGTAGTCCCATTGAGTAGCAACGCATTGTTTTTATTATAAAAAAGTTGAGCAGTATAGTCATTCGAATCCTGTTCTAAAACAGTACAAAAACATTTATTTGCCCGTTCAAATTCCTTAGAAAAATAAGCGACTACGCCTTCATTAAATTGTTCTTTTGTAGCTTGTTTTTTTCTTCTAGTTTCCTCATTTTCTCCTTCAAAACATTCGTATATTTTTATTGGTTCTTGTTTGCCTTTAACTTGTACTAAGCCCAAATACCGCAAACTAAAGGCCTCTTTATTCTCTAAATTATTAATAACGGTATCACTTACTAAAATAGAAACTCTAAAATATTTAGTCAATCGTTCCAATCTAGAAGCCGTATTTACCGTATCAGAAATAATAGCTGCATCCATTCTTTCATCATATCCAATAATCCCCATGATTAATAACCCCGCATGAAGACCTATTCCCATTCTAAGGGGAACTCTATCTTTCGTAATTCTTAATTGGTTATACGTATTCAAACCTTGTTGCATACTAATAGCTGCCTTTAAGGTATCTTCTGCACTTTCTGGAAAAATGGCCATCACTCCGTCTCCCAAATATTGATTAATAAAACCTTTATTTCGTTGAATAATAGGCCCCATTCGTTGATTAAAAGCATTAACAAATTTAAAATTTTGTTTTGGGGTCATTTTTTCTGATAAGCTTGTATAATCTCTTATATCAGAAAACATAACCGTCACCTGTTTTTCCACATAATCTCCAAGCGTCGCATCCAGAATATTTGTTTTCCCAAGAAAATTAAGAAAAGTTTTAGGGACGAATTTATTGGAGACGATGTTTATTTCCCGAAGTTGTTTAGACTTTTGATATTCGACCTCCCAAAAACGATAGATCAAACCAAATAACATGGTCAGCGTCATACCTATTGGTCCTAAGCTTTCTGGATTAAAAAAGACCTGAGAAATGCCAAGGTTTTGAAATAATGGACCAAGTATCGGAGTCGAAAAAAATAACCCCGTTCCAATGCCATAGATTCGAGCTAACGAATTAGGCATACAAATTAGTTTAAGGCAAACCACACATATAACTAGGCTGTAAACGACTAATAAGGCCGTCCATATACCCCAAACACTAAGTGATAATTCATCTCCTCTTGGAAAAAATAAACCAATCCCCCCTAGACCAAAAATAGTAAACCAAATAAGTCTTTTGAAAAGAGTGTCCAGTTTTGGATAATATTTTGATAAATTGATGAAAACTCTGCCAAAGTGTAACAAAAAACCCCTTAATGCCAAGGATAGAAACATAGCTACTCGAAATCGCAAATATCCGTGTTCTGGAAATAACCATGTGACCAACCATTCTTCATTGGAGACTAATAGTTCTGTAATTCCCATTAAGCTCAGAATGATAATAAACCAACCATAAATACCTTCTTTTGTCCAAAACCACAGGAAAGAGGAAATTATTAAAAGTAGTAGCGTCACGCCTAAGGATAAACCAAATATAATATAATTATCTTTTTCAAAAGTCGGAAAATTGATAGCTGAATCATAAAGGTAAAGCTCAGGTATCGGTCTTTCAAGTTCATTATTATTTATTGCTACCCAAAGCAAAAGGTCTTCCCCAACATTACAATTTATATTGATTAGAGACATAATAGCATGCGTCTCGACGTCTCTTTGAGAAGCTGGAATTTCACTACCTGTTTTTCTAGTATAAAGTAGTTGGTCACCCTTTGTAAAATAAACAACAACATCAGGATACCCTTTGATGTAATTGGCTCTATACCATTTCTCTTTTAAAAAGAGTAACCAATTATTGATTGGAAGGTCTGAATTTAGAGAAAGCGCAAACCAATACTTTTCAAAAGGTACTATAATTTGTTCGCTTGTGATCGTATCAAGCACCTGAGCATCTTTAAAATTTCCCAATAAAATTTCTTGAATAGTAAGTTGCTCAACTCCTTCTTGAATCATCCATGGAAGCGATGGTAGTTGTTGGATGGATTGGACTGTCTGAATACGATATTCTAAAATTGCAGCAGGTAGTCTTTCTTGTGTATATAATGGTTTAGATAAAAAAACAAAACAAAAAGCAAGGGTAAGCGGAATAACCTCAAATTGGAAAATTTTAGCCCAAAAATCTATATAAGTATTCGTTTTTTTCATTAAAGAGTCCGTCTTACTAATTTTAATCCTTGAATGTCCAAATTTAAGCTATTCAAAGGACTTTCAAATTAGGATAAGCAAAATAGCTATAACAATTGGATAATCAAAATGTTACGACCCGCATATTCTACGTTGTAAAACCCTCAAAATATTTTAATAACTGATGTTACGCAGCAGCACCAAAGGTGCGGTATATATTAACATAGGGCTTTCGCCCTATGGAAATGGAATGCCGTATAAACATTAGCTCTGAAGGAGCGACATCTGAAACATCACACGATTTATGTCGCACCTTTGGTGCTTTATTTCGGGATGACTTAGAAACATTGGGTTCACACCCAATGCTGGTATATACCGCACCTTTGGTGCTAAATAATTTTTCTTTGCGTAACATCAGTTAATAAGATAGAAAATAAATAACCTTGCGCTAATAATAACACAAAGGATTTTTTAGTTTCGCAGTAAACTATCTTGAGCTATCAAACGTTAGAATAGTCAATCTAATAAAGAAAAATATATGCGCAAAAAATACGATAAAACAGAAATTCTCGAAAAAGGCATTCAACTTTTTAGAGAAAAAAGTTACCATGATACAGGCATAGATGATATTTTAAAAACTTGTCAAATACCAAGTGGTTCTTTTTATAATTTTTTTAAAAATAAAGAAGGATTTGCTGTTGCAGCGTTACAGCAATACAACCAACGTTATATTGAATATTTAGACAAAATTCTAAACGATACCACTTACACTCCTTTGGAGCGATTGCGCAATGCCTATCAAGGCATTATGGATGAGAATATTGAAAACAACTGTAAAATAGGTTGTTTATTAAATGGTTTTACTTCTGAAATTGCTACTACTAGTGAAGCGATTAATCAACAGGCGATTATTGATTATCAGCGTAATAATCGAAAATTAGCTACCGTAATTCACGAAGGGCAAAATATTGGGGAAATTAGAAAAGATTATACCGCCGAAGAATTAGCCGATTATCTAATAAATAATGCCATGGGTGCTTCTACCCGTATGAAAGCAGGATTAAATCGCCAACCTATGGATTTATTTATGCGAACCGCCTTTGAATTTCTAAAAGCATAACTTGTCATTTTTCCTATCCAATCTTTTTAATTTCCTCAACCGATATTTTCAGTTTCCAGACTGGAAATGACTATCTCGTCGTCTCCTAACGACGACTTATTATATTACCTCACTCTAAATAATTACAAAAAAACCAGTCCTTCATTAAACTAAATCTTTTTAAAAACATTATTAGATAGAACGTTCTAATTAATAATTATATATTTTAAATCATCAAAAACAAATTAAAAAATGGGAAGATTTGCAAATAAAGTAGCCATTATAACAGGCGCAACCAGTGGTATGGGTTTAGATACGGCCAAATTATTTTTAGCCGAAGGCGCAAAAGTTGTACTAACAGGAAGAAACCAAGAAAAATTAGACGCCCTTAAAAGTGAGTTATCGGGTGATTTATTATTAGTTAAAGCGGAAGCTTCAAGTGTAAGAGATAGCAAAGCATTAATTCAACAAACAGTAGAGACCTTTGGTAAGATTGACATTCTATTCTTAAATGCAGGCGTATTCAAAGCCCTACCTTTAGGTCAGTTATCAGAGAAACATTTTGATGAAATTTATGACATCAACGTTAAAGGGCCTTTGATGACGGCTAATGCAGCTATCAATGATCTTAACGATGGTGGAACTATCATTTTTAATACTTCTGTCTCTAATGTTAAAGGCATGCCAGGCGTATCTGTTTATGGCTCTTCTAAGGCAGCTTTACGCTCTATCGTTAGAACTTTAGCAGTAGAATTAGCACCAAGAAACATTCGAGTCAATGCAGTAAGTCCAGGGCCAATTGAAACGCCAATTTGGACAAAAACCAACTTAACAGAGGAAGAAGTTGGGGGCTTTGCGGCTGGCGTATCAGGACAAGTTCCACTTGGTAGATTTGGAAAAGGGACAGAAGTAGCCAAAACTGTTCTATTCTTAGCTTCTGCTGATGCTTCCTTTATAACCGCTACAGAAGTGCCTGTAGATGGAGGGATGGCACAAGTATAAGTAGTCAATCTCAACTTCAAAATCAACCTCAACTTCAATAAACCATCATGTTCATTAAGCTTGAAGTTCAATTTCATTTTGAAGTTTTTTTTCCTCTGTACAAATTTTTAATGTTTAAGCGAAAAAAAAAATGGTGCTTTCCTAAAATGGAGAAGCACCATTTTTTGTTTTAGTATTAACGTATAATTGATTACAAACTATATGCGATTAATCCGTTGGGAAAAGAATCGCCAATCAATCAATCAATCAATCAATCAATCAATCTCCACCTCTCTCCGAACCGTCTCAAAGCCTTCCAACTTAGCCAAGGTCACTTTCAAAACCCCATCTTCATATTTAGCTGTAACACTTTCTTTATCAATCTTATCATTCAAGTCAAACTGTCGTTCAAATTTTCGAGGTCGAAATTCTTGTCGTCTCCAATCATAATTAGATAAATCATCAACGATTTTGTCTACTGCAATAGTCAAAGTGCTATCGCTCAAGTGTATTTTAAAATCGCTTTTGGAATAGCCTGCCGCATAAACAAAAAGTTCGTAACGGTCATCTAATTCTTGTACGTTCACTTTTGGAAAATGGCGGCGACCATGTCTTCCGTTGTGTTCTGCAAATTTGTGTGCCATCATCTTTTTGAATTTTCTTTTCAAATGATGTCTTGGATGTTGTGCGCCATCTGCGCAATATGCCTGTTTGTTATACATAATTTTTTAATTTTTAATGTTAAAATATAGGAAAACTTCAGTTCCCAAAATCACGAGGAACGGGAGTTCCTCTATATTAATAGTTATAATCGTTTACTTACTGTACAATAATCCGTCTATGATTATCTAAATACACCACTCCTCGAATCGGCGTTTCTGTAAATAAATCCTCTTTCCAGATAGGACGTTTGCGTTCGCTAGAAAAGTCCATCTGATAAATATTTTCATATTCTTCTAAAAAAGCGCTTTGAAAAAATCGCTTTATTTTACTAAAAACGCCAAACACTACACTCATCAGCAAAGCAATTACTACAGCTATGAAAACGACCTTTACTAAAAACAAGAAAAGGATGATTCCCAAAGCGAGTGCAAAAAACAACTTAAATCGTCGCATGTGCTTAATTTTTAAAGGTGAAACAATCGGGTTTAAAAAACAATATTTTTAGGCCTAATCAATTGCTTTATACTAAGGAAGACGAATTACTTTTAGTTTTACTTTAAAATAGTTGAGTTTTTTTATTTTTATTGGATTTTTGACTTTAGTTAACGTCATACCTGCCTATAAATCAATATTTTATATTAACTAAAGTCGATAATTTCGCACTTTTAAATTTGAGAAATCACGAAGTGGTTCTTTATCCCTAAAGGGAAAACCGTTATCAACAATCTAATTTGATTTAGCATCCTATCAAAAACCAAAATTAAATTCTCTTTAATTTTTTTTCAGCATCTCCGCAAGTTTTACTAGTAAAGAATCTTCTTATCTCCAACACTTAATTATTCACTTAAATCACATTTTATATAGACTATACAATTTACACTTTATTCATTTTTAGCGCTTGTTGAATTTAGATTCAAATTATCTAATTACTCATTTATTATCCAAAAAAATAAAGTTATGTTGTATAGAAAATTAAAAGTTTTTATCCTCTTCGGGTTTATCTCCTTTTTAGTCGTGTCTTGTTCCAAAGACAATGAATCCATCGTTACCGAAAATTCGGTTACTACCAATCAGCAACAAAATAATCCTCCACCTCCTAACAGACCAGGAAATAATAATGGAGATGGACAAGGAGGTGGTCCTAACACCAATATAGCTGCCGAAATTGATAATAGCTTGACGGTGGAGTGGATGAATTTATTCCTAGAATTAGAAAGATATGCTGGCGGTATGCGACCAAATGCTTCTGCCAGAGCAATCGCTTACATCAACTTAGCCGCTTATGAAACGGCGGTTCCCGGCATGCCCACTTATATATCCAATAGCCGACAATTGCAAGGCTTAAATATTCAAGATAATAATATCAACCCAAGAAATATCAATTGGGAGATTGCTTTAAATGCCTGTTATGCAAATGTATTGAGCCATTTCCTACTCAATCTTCCTGATGAACTAACCCCTAAAATCGCAGCCTTAGAAGCAGATTTTGAAGAAGAATTAAATAACGGTATTTCTCGACAAACTTTCGACCAATCTAAAAATTGGGGAGAAGTAGTAGCCAGACAAATCATTCGATATAGCCAAACGGACAGAACTGCAGAAACACAAGTTTTAGAACCACAGCCCTTATCTTATGAGCCACCAACAGGCGAAGGCTACTGGACTTATTCTGCCGAACAAGAACGAGCATTATTTCCCTACTGGGAACGAGTTAGAACCTTCGCAATTGCGCCAAATCAAACGACTACAATTGCACCTCTAACCTATAGTGAAGATGAAAACAGTCCGTATTATCAAGAAATGGTGGAGGTTTATAATGCGAATAATGAAGCAAGAACGGCAGATGGCGAGCAACTTTGGATAGCAGAATTTTGGAGTGATGATATAGAAGGCATGATGTTTAGTCCGCCAGCTCGACAGGTTTCTATTGCCAATCAATTGATTGTGAATCAAGACTTAAACCTAGAAGAAGGCTTGCATTTATTATTAAAATTGGGCTTTTCGTTAAACGATGCAGCAGTTTCTACGTGGAAATATAAGTACGAACACATGGTCATGCGACCAAGTGTATTCATCCAAGAATTTATGGATGCTAGTTATCAAACAAATTTATACAGATTGATTCCTTGGCCAAATCCCACTTTCCCTGGTTATCCTTCTGGTCACTCTTGTTTCGCTTCGGCAGCAGCGGGTGTATTCATTGACTTCTTTGGCAATGACATCAATTTTACCGACCGTTCGCATGAAGGCAGAACAGAATTTAGAGGCGCTGCTAGAACGTTTACAAGCTTTGAGGAAATGGCAACAGAAAATGGCAATTCAAGAATTCCATTGGGCGTTCATATCCGAATGGATTGCACAGAAGGCTTACGGTTGGGGTATGAAATCTCAGCAGGAGTGAATAGTTATAATGTGAAACGGAATCCGAGTTAACAATTTCCAGTAGGCAGCCTTACAGTAGGCAATTGGCAGCGTTAAACTGCCTATTGCCTACTGCCTACTGTAAGACTGCTTACTCTCTTTATTTACAATCCTTTCTAAACTCCTCTTTCCATTTTTGTTTAAAAGCAGTTCGCTCTTCGTGGGTCATATCTTTCCAACCGCCTTTCCATTTTTCTTTAAATTCCTTTCGGTCATCTTCTGACAAACTCATCCATTTTTCTTTCCATTCTCTTCTTTTCTCACGTCGATGTCCAGATCTACCAGACTTAAAGCCGCCGAATAAAATTCTAGTCAAGACAAATAAACCAATGGCTTTCCAGAAAGTAATTTCATTCGCTCCAATAGCATCAGGTAAAATCCAGTTCCAAAGGTACATTACGATATTCCCCATCGCAAAGACAAAAACAATTGCCATCGCCCCAAAAAAGACAAATTTGGCAAAACCAAATCTTAAAAATCTAGGAATTTCTTTTTTATACATATTCTTTTTTTAAAAAGAAGACAGAAGTCAGACCATAAATTAAAATTTATTGTCAGAAGTCAGGTTAACCTTATCTAAAATCTGACTTCTGGCAGTTCATAAAATGAACGGTCTGGCTTCTGAACCCTTAAAATTATTACTCAAAAAACTCTGCATACAAAGTAGCGAGTCGAGTTCTCAAAAATTTGACCGCATAGCCTTTTCGAGAAATTAAAGTTTTAATATTAACACCCGTTTCATCCGAAATTTCTTGAAAGGTTTGCCCATCTATTTCATTCCAAATAAATACATTTCGTTGTGCTTCTGGTAATTCTTCTAAAGCAGCAAATAATTCTTCCCAAAAAACCTCTCGCAACATTTCTGTTTCAGGCGTATGATTATCGGCTAATAATATTTCTCTGAACAAAGTATCGCCTTCTTCATCTTCATACCCATAATCTTCTAAAGCTTCATTTTTCTTTTTTCGATAACTATCTGTTACTTTATTGCGAGCAACTCTAAATAACCAGCCACTCGCCTGTTCTATTGGTTCGGTGTCAATGACTCGACTAAACTGATACCAAACCTCTTGCAAAATATCTTCTGCATCGGCATTCGTCGATACCTTTCCCCGAATAAACTGGAAAAGTCGCTGGCTATATTCTTGTATAGCCCCGCCAACGGTCTGATTTCGTTGCTCTGTCATTGATATATCTGGTGGTTCTTTCATTAGTATAGTAGACGAACCAGTTTGAATTTTACTTTAAATTGCCCTAAAAAAATAATTTTGTCATTTTTCCTCCATATCAAAACTATTGTTTTTATTTTCAAAACCATAATTATCAACTTTTGTTTGTAACTTGTAAACCTATCTTATCACCCTTTTATTAGAACAGAGAACAGAGAGAATAGAATAGAGAAAATTAAACGAGAATAATAAGTTTAGCTACAAACACCTCTTTATTCTCTTCTTTCACTTCTCGCTTTTTTTTAAATCACCCTAAACTATTTAATTATGAACAAATTAAAAACACTCCTCCTATTTAGTTTTTTACCTATTTTTACTTTTGCCCAATTAAACATCAGCGATTTCCAACTAGGCGGTAGTGCCACCAAACTCAATGAACAATGTATTCGTTTAGTACCCGATTTGCAATACGATTCAGGGTCAGCGTGGTACAAAAGAGCGATTGATTTAAATGCACCATTTGTCATGGAAGTTTGTTTGGTTTTAGGTTGTAAAGATGATGAAGGGGCAGATGGAATCGTTTTTGTTTTTACTCCTTTTGCCCGTACCGGATTTTGGGGAGAAGGCATGGGATTTGCAGGAATAAGACCTTCTTTGGGTATTGAATTTGATACCTATCAAAATTATCATTTGGGCGATCCTGCGGAAGACCATATTTCTATTATGGCAAATGGAGAAACCCATCATGCCGTAAGTTTAATTAAACCAATTACTGTAGACAATTTAGAAAATTGTGAGCGTCATCCATTAAAAATAGTATGGGATCCTTATGACCAATTACTAAGAATTTATCTAGATGACGAGTTAAAAGTTACCTATAATAGAGACTTAGTAACAGACATTTTTCAAGGAAATTCTGGTGTTTATTGGGGTATCACTTCTGCTACTGGTCGATTGAGTAATAACCACGATATTTGTATTAAGAAATTGCAATTTGCAGCAGCAGATGGTTTGCCAAATTTAGATTTTCAACAACCGAAAGAATTGATGGCGAAGGATGGTAATGAGTGATGAGTTATAAGCCTTCTAAACGATTGTTATCTTTATTTCGAATAACATTTTTCATCAATTCTACCGCAGGATTATTTTTTCTACGATAGCGTTGCTTTTTGGCTTTCACTTCCGCTGTCACCAAAGTAATTTGATTAGATGCTAACTTAAAATCAATCGTTTGTGATTTTTTTAGTTTTATCAAGCGTTATTTTTTGAAGCGTATAACCCACAAAAGAAGCTTCAAGGCAGGTTGAAATTTTAACACTTTTTTAGTCCTTGAAGCTTAAAAAAAGCTCCAAGGACTAAATATATAGACTATACCAAAACTGGTTCTTCTTTAATTATTTTAGGCACCGCTTCCTTTATCACATTCACATCAATAATCTCTGATGCATTTTTTAACAAGTTTTGGCAATCCCAACTTAGGTTCTGTAAATGAACTTTTTTACCCACCTTATGGTATCGTTCTGTAATTTTATTTAATGCTTCAATTGCTGACATATCCGCTACTCTACTCTCTTCAAAATCAATAATGATTTCTTTAGGATCATTTAATACATCAAATTTTTCATTAAAAACAGATACAGAACCAAAAAATAATGGGCCGTAAATTTCATAATGCTTGATGCCGTTTTCATCAATTCGCTTTCTAGCACGAATTCTTTTCGCATTATCCCAAGCAAAAACTAAGGCTGCGATAATTACACCAACCACAACTGCCAATGCTAAATTATGTAAAACTGCCGTTACTAAAGTCACCAAGATCATGACAAAAATATCTGACTTAGGCATCTTATTAAAAGTCTTTAAACTTGCCCATTCGAACGTTCCAATAGACACCATAATCATCAAACCTGTTAAAGCCGCCATTGGTAATCGTTCAATCAAACTAGCCCCAAACATGATAAAAAACAATAACATCAGAGAAGCCACAATTCCAGATAATCTAGCTCTTGCACCAGAGGAAACGTTAATCAAACTCTGACCAATCATCGCACATCCACCCATTCCAGAAAACAAACCAGATAAGATATTTGCTGCACCTTGTGCGACTGCTTCCCTATTCCCTTGACCTCTAGTCTCTGTAATTTCATCAATAATATTCAAGGTCAATAAACTTTCAATTAATCCAACGCCTGCCATAATCGCTGCATAAGGCAAAATCGTTACTAAACTTTCCATAGTAAATGGAATAACAGGAATATGAAAAGGTGGAAAACCACCAGAAATTGAAGCAATATCACCAACGGTCTTAGTATCAATACCAAAGCCTACTACGACTGCAAACACCGTCAAGATAGCGACTAAAGAAGCAGGAATTGCTTTACTTAATTTAGGTAAGCCCCAAATAATGAGCATCGTTAAAGCAACTAATCCGAGTAACATGTATAAGGACATCCCCGTTAGCCAGTCTCCCGCAGGGTCTTTGAATTGGTCTAGTTGCGACATAAAAATGATAATCGCTAGACCATTTACAAAACCAAAGATGACTGGATGCGGCACTAAGCGCATCAATTTCCCTAGTTTCAATAAGCCTGCAGCAACTTGTATCAATCCTGCCAATACAACCGTTGCAAAGATATACTCTACACCATGTGTCTGTGCTAATACCACCAACACGACCGCTACTGCACCTGTCGCTCCAGAAATCATTCCCGGACGACCACCAAAAATAGAAGTAATTAACCCCATCATAAAAGCAGCATACAAACCAGTCAAAGGCGACAAGCCTGCAATCAAAGCAAAAGCTACTGCTTCTGGAATCAATGCCATTGCGACAGTTAGACCAGATAAAATCTCGGTTTTATAATCTACTTTTTGGGATAAATCGAATAAATTAAAATACTTTTTCATTAAAAATTTTGAATTAGACTACCATTAACGGATAGATAAACTATCCGAATAAGTTGAATACTATAATAAGAAAATCACTAGCGCTTGTGTGGTCTAGGAAAGTTGATTATTGATGTGGCCTTTTTAGTTAGAGGGCACAAAAGTATAGCTTATCTAATATAAAGTCAATACATCAAAATAAAGTTCAATTAAAATTATTATTGGATTTCAGCACACATACATTTCTATTCAAAATAATATATCGTCAAAAAATAAAAATTGAAATAAACAATTAATTTACTATCAAATAGTGTTTACTACATTTCTTTAAAGAATAGGTTCTACAAATTTAAAAAGTTACGTTATTTTTAAGTTAAATTTATAATAAGGTGGGTATTTGTAAATTAACTGTTTAATAATATACTAATAGGCATTTTTAGGAAAGGAATTGAATGATTAGGCGGTGGGGAGTTGTGTTTTAAATTCGTATAAAATTTGGG
>JAFMDF010000166.1 GCA_017857395.1 Bacteroidota bacterium
TGTAAGATAAGCTCTTTTAACCTTTTTACGTGTCCGATATCTTGACTATCTCCAGCCTTACAGGTTTTCCAAATTTGAAAAGAGTAAGTGGATCTTATTATGTAAGAAATAATGCAGTTTTAGAAAACTATACAGGGACAACAATAGATACAATCGGTGGTGAATTTTTAATAACAGAAAACCCATTATTATCAGCGGTGAATTTTCCAAATTTGCGACGAGTTTTTGCCGCATTTAGATTGATAAATAGTGAAGCCTTGTCAAGTTTGTCTTTCCCACTTTTGGAGGCAGTCGGCTCAAATTATAGTAGAGCGCCAGGTGGATTATTATCCTATAGCCCTACCCCTCATTCGTTTATTATTAGCAATAATCCATCGCTGAGAAGTTTGGATGGATTTCTTGAATTAACTTATGTAGATAATAATTTCATTATTCAAGAAAATGAAAATCTTGAAGAAATTATCGGATTTATCGCTTTTAATAAGATTCGTATTAATGCACTGAATGTTTCCAATAATTCTAAGTTAACAGATTGTTGCGGACTAACAAATATTCTTAGAGATTCCGAAAATAATATTGGTAGAAGTGTCATTATTCAAAATAATCCGTCTGCTTGTTCGAATCAAATAGAAATTATCGCAACTTGTACCGATACGATACCTAAAGTTTGGTATGAAGATGGAGATAAAGATAGTTTTGGAAATTCAAATAATTCTCAAATAGCTATTAATCAACCCGATGGTTTTATTTTAGACAATACAGACTGCAATGACCAAGATTCAACTATCTACCCCAATGCACCTGAATTGGTAGATGGAAAAGATAACGATTGTAATGGAATCATAGACGATGGGTTTATGACGTGGTTCTATGATGGAGATATGGATGGTTTCGGGAGCGCAGATAGTTCTTTAGTGGTTATTAATCAACCTAAAGGGTTTGTTGATAATGATGCCGATTGCGATGACACTAAAGCAGCAATTAATCCAGATATGGAAGAAATTTTTAATAATAGCGTTGATGAAAATTGTGATGGTATTATTGGAGAATTAGATTGTTTGTTATTAGGTTTGGATATTGGTGATGCTTGTGATGATGGAAATGAAAATACAAATAATGATAAGGTAACCACTGATTGTGATTGTGTTGGAGATACAATGACTATAATGCCAATTATTACTTGTGATGGTAATTTAATCTTTACTTCTCAAGCGGAAGTAGCTGCTTTTGATAATACTTGTAATATTGTTAATGGGAACCTAATTATTAATGGAGATGACATTACGGACTTATCTAATTTATTATCCATCCAAGAAATTACGGGCGATGTAATCATTGGGGATACTACCCAAAATGTAATTGCCAACGATAGCCTAACGAATTTAGAAGGTTTAAATAGTATTAGGAAAATAGGAGGCGACTTACGTATTTGTAATAACCCAATGTTGCAGAGTTTGGATGGTTTTTCTAGTTTAGAAGAAGTTGGTGGCGATATTCAAGTGAAGAATTGTATGGTGCTAGTGTCGATTCGATTGATTGTTTTACGAAATGTAGGCGGTAGTTTCATTATTAGAGGTTGCCCATTCTTGATAGAAATTGGAGAATGGGGATTATTTGGTTTGCCTGGCGGTGGTTTAACTATAGACGGAAGCTTTGGACTAAGCAGCCTTGGTGGTTTTGGTGGCTTAACATTTATTGGCGGTGATTTATATCTTATCAATACAGGTTTACCTGATTTAAGGGAATTAAAAAACTTAATAAGATTATTAGGTTGTTTTCACATCATTGGCAATGAGCAAATTGTGGATATGCGTGGGTTAAACTCCTTGACAGAAATTGGAGAAGATGTTCGCATTATTAATAATAAATTTATAACCAATTTAGATAGCTTGTCCAGCTTACAGACTATTAATGGCAGTTTAATTATCAAGGGAAATTGTGCCTTGGAAAATATCGCTGGTTTAGGGAATTTGATGACGGTTAGAGACACCTTGATGATAATGACCAATGACACCTTAAATAGTTGTTGTGGGATTAATGACTTGTTACAAAACGGTGGAGTAGGAGGCCCAATTATGATTTCCCAAAATTTGCTTGGTTGTATGAATATAGAAGACATCAATCAACATTGTACAGATGAAGACGAGGATACTTTTCCAATAAACCAAGATTGTGACGATAATAACCCAGATATTTATCCTGGTGCTACGGAAATTCTTTGTGATGGGATAGATAGCAACTGTAATGGAGAAGATGAATGTATACCTTGTTCAACGATTGGTGATGCATGTGATGATAATGATCCAACAACGATCAACGATGTAATAAACGCAGCATGTAACTGTGTAGGAATGCCTTTTGATTGCCCAGAATTGATGGGAAACATAGGAGATACTTGTGATGATGGAAAAGTAGCCACCATAAATGATACAATTGACACAACATGTAATTGTATCGGAATGGATACGACGACTGTAGTACCTATTGATTGCATAGAATTTATGGCAAATATAGGAGATACTTGTGATGATGGAAAAGTAGCTACTATAAATGATACAATCGACATAGCATGTAATTGCATTGGAATGGATACGACGACTGTGATACCTACTGATTATTGCCCAGAATATATGCTAAACATAGGCCAACCCTGCGACGACAACGACCCCAACACCGAAGACGAATGGCTAGAAGAAGGTTGTAAATGTGTAGGTCAAGTCATCAATGGTTGTAATGCGATAATAACCGTAAGAGACAATACGATTACTGTAGAAGGCGTAAATGGTGCGCATATAAAGGTGCATGTATACGATAGAAGCTTTAGCAATGCCATGGATACCGATTGTGATTATTGGAACGATTGTGAAGGCACGCAAACCTTTGAAAATCTATTGCCTGGTGTTTATGCCGTTCAATACCAATCCTTTAATGAAGATTGGACCAATATTCTATGTGATTCAGTAGTTTATGTAGAAATTGCCACACCAACCAATCAAAACGATTGTCAAGATATTGAGATTCAGGTAGCAGGAAATACGGTAACGATTGATAAATTTCCAACTTTAAATACAATCGTAGATATTTATGATCCATTCTTCCAATCTATGTTTAATTGTATTGGAGATTGTGGAACAGCACAAATTATCGAAAATATACCAGTAGGAGATTATTTAGTAAGATTTAAAGTGTATGATGCGCTTTGGAATTTTATTTGTGAAAGAGAAGAACGCATTGAAATAGCGGCTGCCATTTCAGCTGATGGGGAGGAGAAAGAACAAATACCTAGTAATACTGGTCGGTTTACCGAACGAGTTATAGACAAGCTAAAAGTTTTCCCTAATCCTACGGCCCAAAATATTAATGTGGCTACCAATAATTTTATAAATGAAAAGGTGACCATTACTTTGGTGGATATGTTTGGTAGAACGGTACAGAAGCATCAATTAGATAAAGTCAGAAATTCAATATTTACCATGGATATTCGAGGGTATGATGCAGGGGTCTATCAAGTGTCTGCCGTAGCTAAAGGACAATTAATGACGACTAAAGTGATTATTTTACGGTAGTAGTAGGCTGAGTCTTTCTTGATAAAAAGGGGTATTCTATGAATAATAGAATATCCCTTTTTCAATTGAATGTATTTGGATTTTTAGTTTTAAGACTAATTTGACCGATTAAGGACTACTTTTCCTTCCTTCCTTTATTATTTAGGAACTAGGAAATTGAGGAAACGTAGCGTTATTATTTGTACGCTAAATATTATTTCTGTAAATTGAAGCTTATTTTTATTCTATTCCCCCCACAACTCATGCTTACCTTTCCCTGTATTAATTAATTATTGATGTAATAATATCACCCCTATTTGATATATGGGGTATACTTTTTCTTTTACTGAATTTTCCAATTATGACTATTTTTTCTACTAAATTCCTTGGGAGGGAAATATTATTAATGCTATTAATTACTGTATTTTCCAATACCTTATTATTAGCTCAAAATGAAGATAAAGATGGGGATGGCTTCACCATTAGTGAAGGGGATTGTGACGATTATCAACCTTTAGTTTATCCTGGTGCGAACGAAATTGAGGACGGTCAAGACAATAATTGTGATGGGCTGATAGATAGGGTTGTTGGTAATTGTGATGATTTTATAAGCCCAGGAGTTATCGGAGGCGGGGAGGTTTTATGTAAAGAAAAATTACCTACTATTATTGAAAATATTACTGCACCAATTGGAGGAACTGGCGAAATGCAAATCATGTGGATTTATACGACTGATGACCCTTCTCTTAGACCGCCAGAATGGTATATTATTCCCAATGCTCATAGTTTGACTTATCAACCTGGTAATCTTACGGAGACTACCTGGTTTGGACGTTGTGTCAGAAGAGCAGGCTGTTGGCGATTTCCGAATGAATCCAATGTGATAGAAAAGACAGTGCTCTTGGATTGCGAAGAGGATGCGTGTGCTAGTTTCATTGCTAATGTCGGAATGACTACTTTCCCTGATTGTGACGGAAACCTTGGTACAACAACTATTAATGTATTCGGAGGGAGTATGCCTTATCAATTTCTTTGGTCGGACAGTATGACTACCCAAAATAGAACGGATTTAAATGGAGGTGATTTCAATGTAACCATTACAGATAGTAGTGACTGTCAAATAATATTAACATTGGATATTCCTAGCCCAGATTGCTCACCTACCGTTGATTGTACTATTTTTTCTGCAAAGATAAATCGTGCAACTGCTCCGGATTGTATTGGCAATTTAGGTATGATAGATGTAACTGTGACGAATGGCGTAGCGCCAATAACGTATGTCTGGTCAGATGGAGATAGCACGGAAGATAGAACAGGTTTACAAGGTGGCAATTATCAAGTAACTATCACGGATGCGAATGGTTGTTCGGGGACATTAGAAGTAAATATCCCAACGCCTTCCTGTGTGCCAGATTGTAGCACTTTTGCAGTATCAGCGAGTTCAACTTCCCCCGATTGCGAAGGTAATTTGGGAACAATAGACGTAGTTGTAACCAATGGAGTAGCGCCAATAACTTATGTCTGGTCAGATGGAGATAGCACGGAAGATAGAACAGGTTTACAAGGCGGCAATTATCAAGCAACTATCACGGATGCGAATGGTTGTACGGGAACTTTAGAAGTAAATATACCAACACCTTCCTGCGTGCCAGATTGTAGCACTTTTGCAGTATCAGCGAGTTCAACTTCCCCCGATTGCGAAGGTAATTTGGGAACAATAGACGTAGTTGTAACCAATGGAGTAGCGCCAATAACTTATGTCTGGTCAGATGGAGATAGCACGGAAGATAGAACAGGTTTACAAGGCGGCAATTATCAAGCAACTATCACGGATGCGAATGGTTGTACGGGAACTTTAGAAGTAAATATACCAACACCTTCCTGCGTGCCAGATTGTAGCACTTTTGCAGTATCAGCGAGTTCAACTTCCCCCGATTGCGAAGGTAATTTGGGAACAATAGACGTAGTTGTAACCAATGGAGTAGCGCCAATAACTTATGTCTGGTCAGATGGAGATAGCACGGAAGATAGAACAGGTTTACAAGGCGGCAATTATCAAGCAACTATCACGGATGCGAATGGTTGTACGGGAACTTTAGAAGTAAATATACCAACACCTTCCTGCGTGCCAGATTGTAGCACTTTTGCAGTATCAGCGAGTTCAACTTCCCCCGATTGCGAAGGTAATTTGGGAACAATAGACGTAGTTGTAACCAATGGAGTAGCGCCAATAACTTATGTCTGGTCAGATGGAGATAGCACGGAAGATAGAACAGGTTTACAAGGCGGCAATTATCAAGCAACTATCACGGATGCGAATGGTTGTACGGGAACTTTAGAAGTAAATATACCAACACCTTCCTGCGTGCCAGATTGTAGCACTTTTGCAGTATCAGCGAGTTCAACTTCCCCCGATTGCGAAGGTAATTTGGGAACAATAGACGTAGTTGTAACCAATGGAGTAGCGCCAATAACTTATGTCTGGTCAGATGGAGATAGCACGGAAGATAGAACAGGTTTACAAGGCGGCAATTATCAAGCAACTATCACGGATGCGAATGGTTGTACGGGAACTTTAGAAGTAAATATACCAACACCTTCCTGCGTGCCAGATTGTAGCACTTTCTTTGCGGAAATAACGAGCACGACTGCTCCTGATTGTGATAGGAATTTAGGAACGATTGACATTAGCGTAATTAATGGTGTTGCGCCAATTACTTATCAGTGGTCAGATGGAGATACAATGGAAGATCGTTCTAATTTGACGGGCGGGTTTTATGATGTAAGAATAACGGATGCAAATGGCTGCGGAACAATGCTAACGGTAGGGATTCCAACTCCAGATTGTGGACTAGATTGTAATGCATTTACGGCTCAATTGATTGCAACAACTTCACCTGATTGTATTGGGAATTTAGGTAGTATTGAGGTATCTTTTATAAATGGAGTTGAACCAATTAATTATCAATGGTCAGACGATACTAGTGTTACTTCGGCTATGAGGACTAACTTACTAGGCGGAAATTACGAGGTGACCCTTACGGATGCAAACGGCTGTACTGATAATTTAAAGATTATTATTGCTACGCCAGATTGTGCAGTCCAATGCGATTCATTTAATGTTCAAATTGATAGTATTGCTAGTCCAGATTGCGACGGGAATCTAGGAAGTATTGACCTTAGTGTAGAGAATGGAATAGCGCCTTTAACTTTTGCTTGGCAAGATGGCGCAACAACGGAAGATAGAACAGGGTTAGCTGGAGGTAGTTATAGGGTAACGGTTTCGGATGGGAATGCTTGTTTTCAAGTAGTAGAAATTGCCGTTCCAACACCTGATTGTTCGACGACTGCTTGTGAAAATTTTATTATTCCATTTACGATTACGAATGTTACCTGTGAAGCTAATAGTGGCGAGATTAATTTAAGTGCTTTCGGAGGTATACCTCCTTATCTATACGAGTGGGCAGACATTACCGAAAATATAGAAGACAGAAATAATTTAACCGTTGGCTCTTATGAAGTAACAGTTACAGATGCACAAAATTGTGAAAAGACTGCTTCGATTATAATTGGAACCGCAGATTGTGTGGTGGCTTTACCCCCTTTTGATTGTCAACCCACATTGTACCAAATAGTAGAAGGACAGTTAAATCAAGTGGATTTAGCCAATGATTCTTTAATTCCATTGGGAGCGGAAGCCAATAATCTAAATCCACTAGGTTATAATGTAGAAGATGATTTTATTTACGGGATTCGTTTTGGGACAACTGATTTAATAAGAATCGGTGGAAACGGCGATCGAGAAGTTGTTGGTAGAATTCAAGGAATTAACGTCGGCCTTTTAGCGGGTGATTTTGATTTGGAAGGCAATTATTATTTATTAGATAATGAGGCTCAGCGTTTACAGCGAGTAGATATTAGTGCGGGTGTCTTGGTAGCTGCGACTGTAGAATTATCGGAAACTATTCCCGCTTTAGGGGATGTCTCTTATCATCCAACTAATAATTTATTATATGGAGCATCGGAGACTAGCGATATTGTTAGTATTAATCCAATTACTGGCGAGGTGAGTAGTTTTAATATTGCGACTCTACCAACTGGTACAATTGGTTCGACATGGATGACTAATAAAGGAGAATTTATTGTCAGTTATAATGTATCTCAAGAGATTTATCAAATTGATTTAACCAATCAATCGGCTGTTTTGATTGGCAATACGGGGGATAGCGCTCTAAATGCGGATGGCGCAAATTGTACGCAAGCAGCTTCTCCTTTGGATAGTTTATCGACTACTACACCTGCTTTTGCTTTTAGAAATATTAGTAGTGCCATGACGGATGAAATGGTAAGTATTAATTATGAGACAGTAAATGAAACAACAAATTCTTTTTATCTGCTGGAACATTCCATTGATGGGAATCAATTTGAGGTGCTTCCTGATTTAGAAAATGCGATGGGAATGCCAGTTTACCAATATGAATTACAAGACCAAAGCCCTAAATTAGGAAGTGGTTATTATCGTATAAAATATATAGAAGCAGGTGGTGATTATCAATATTCTAAAACTATTCCTGTATTATTTAAGCAAGAAAACACCCCGCATCTTATTGTTCATCCGAACCCTTTTGTGAATGAAATGACCATTAATTTTATCGAACCATTATCTGGAGATGCAAAAATAATGGTGTCAAATAGTCTAGGAAAAATAATGGAAACTTGCTTTTCCAAACAAGGAGATAACCGCTTATCCATTAATTGCCCTAATTATCCAGCGGGTTTTTATACAGTATATGTTAAAATTAACGGAAAGCGTCCTATTGTTTATCGTACGCTTAAGGTGGAGTAAAAGGCTTTCTTAAATATTTACTCAGACTGCTTAAACTTTTGTTAAACCATCCTCTCTTCATTGTTTTTAACGTCGAAGTAAATGAAATTTAAACCAACAAAGACAATCTTTTATGGATTATTTCATTTAGACCCATAGAAAGTTCTTTGGAAATCATTTACTAAATTTTAACAGTGATAACATGAAAAAGATAAATATTTTAATACTCGGATTAGCTATACTATTTGCCGCTTGTGGTGGGGACGAAAGAAACGTGGAAAGTTCTTTACGATATGATAGCGATAATGTCACCGCACCAATTTTACCACCTGATACCTATGAAACGGCTGCCCGATTTCCAGAAAATGTGACAAGAGATTATGTTGGAAAAAATTTGACACAAATTTCTTATTATATAGCGGAAACACCATTGCAAACAACTTTGAAAATTTATAGTGGTGGAACAAGTAATGCGCCAGGACAAGTGGTTTATGAAGCTACTTTAACAGGAACAATTACTCAGAATGCCTTTAATGCCCACGTTTTATCTACACCATTGGAGATTACGGGAGAAGACCTTTGGGTGAGTATTCGTTTTAGATTAAATAGAGGCTTGCAATCTATTGGCTGTGATGCTGGTCCAGGAGATGTCAATGGCGATTGGATGTATCAAGAATCTACCAATGAATGGACTTCTTTTAATGCATTCTCTGGCGGAGAAAGTATTAATTGGAATATTCGAGGGGTAGTGGGAGAATAGGAATAATCACTTTATTCCAAAATCAATAGAGCTTCCAGACTTCCAAGTTCTGGAAGCTCTTCCAAGATTATATAATTGCTGCTTTAACAACTGTCAATTTCTTTTTCAATCCATCCCAATCCTCAGCTGCAATCAACCCCTTATCAAATAATAAACCACCCATTCCAAAAGCTTTTGCGCCCATTTTTTTATAAGCCTCTATATTTTCTAAACTAACACCTCCTGTAGGCATTATTTCAATATCATTTAGAGGGGCAAGCACATTCTTGACATATTTAGGGCCTAAAGTATTCGCAGGGAATAATTTGACCATTCTAGCGCCTGCTGTCCACGCTTGATATATTTCAGTTGGCGTAAATGCCCCAGGAAATACAGGTATACCTAATGACTTACATTTTTTTATCAAAGAAATATCAACAATTGGAGATACAATAAATTGAGCGCCAGCGGCTAAGGCAATGTCCAACTCCGCTTCGTTGCAAACTGTTCCTGCACCTACATTTAATTTGCCGTTATATTTTGCAGTAATTGCCGAGATAATTTCAGCCACTTGTGGCGTATTCATCGTGATTTCGATAGTCGTAAAACCTGCCTGATAATAGGCATCAACGATATTTAAAGTAGTTGCTTTTGGATAGCCTCTTAAAATACCGACAATAGGAACGGCTTGAAATAGTTTTTCTGAAAATTGACTCATATATTTTGGTATAATTTTGTGTGGGCAATAGGAATACATTGCGCCATATCCCTCTTCGTAACTACGGTTAATTGATGGTCTAATTGTAAGGTTTTTAAAGCGAATTCATAAATGACAGCTAAATGATTGGAGCAATTTAATAATAACTGCCCCTTAAAATCTTGCAATGCTTTTAATTCTTGCCCAATTAATAAGCCACTTAAATAATGATAATTGTTTTCCGCAGTGACGTCTTTTAATAACGTATTGGTTCGTACACTAAAAAGACTATTTAATAAATTTGTTTGTTGCGCTTTCAAAAGCCCCTTTTTGAAAAAACCTTGTTGTGTTTCACTAAAAATTGCTCCTGCATTGACAGAATCTTTGAGGATACTTTGTTTACTAAATAAGTCGAAGCACTCACCAGTCATAAAAGTCTGAAAATCGACGACCTTTTTATTTTCTATCCTAATATGCTTGGAATGCGTTCCCGGTAATAGACAAATAGATGATTCTGTATGGATTAAATGACTCAATCCCAATAATTGTACTTCTTCACCTCTCATGACATCTTGGTCGGTTTTTAACCCTCCATAAATAAATAATTCATTGGGAAATGTGGTGGTCGCAGAAAATTGCTTGATAGATAAATTAGGCTCGTCAATGTCAAAAGGTACCTCCGTATAAGGTACTTCTATCATGCCAATCGAAGAAGAAGCCATACCTGATAAAATTATAGGAACATATTCTAAATTTGCGCCTATTTTAGTGGCTAATCGCTGAATTTGCGCATGCAGAAAAGTACGGTAAAAATCAACCCGATTGTTTTGCCCATTCTTTTTCCATGCGTCAAAAGTAGTAGCAATTCCTTGGTCTGATTGCACTATTCTCAATACTTTGGTAGTAACAATATCTAATAGATACAAACGGAAATTACTGGTTCCCCAATCACAACACAACAGCTTGTTTTTTTTCATTTTTGACTTTTATTTAATAAACTTAATGCAAAGATAGCTAGCATTTATTTGATTAATCAACACTTGGTACTTAACACAACTTGTCCCGTATTTTTAATCGGGATAGTCATAGTTAAAGATACAATAGGAAACATCGTAAAAGGCTGATTGATTGTGTGAGTACCAGATGAAATTATTTCAAGATATTAAGGCAATTAGTAATTTCTCTACTGCTTTTAAAGCAGAATTGGGACTGAATGAATTAAGAATAGGCGTATTCAATTTTATCGAATTTCGGTTTATATTCATTTTTTTGAAATAATTCTTGCTTCATTTATAGAAGTTTAAATAATTTTTTTCATATTGTTCGCCACTTGAATTAAAAACAAGAATTAACATAAAAAGAAATGAAATTATTAAGATTTGGTAAAAAAGGCGCAGAAAAACCAGGCGTAGAAATTAAAGGAAAAAGATTAGATTGTTCCCAGCATTTTGAAGACTGGAATCATAATTTTTTTCATATTGTTCGCCACTTGAATTAAAAACAAGAATTAACATAAAAAGAAATGAAATTATTAAGATTTGGTAAAAAAGGCGCAGAAAAACCAGGCGTAGAAATTAAAGGAAAAAGATTAGATTGTTCCCAGCATTTTGAAGACTGGAATCATGATTTTTTTCAAAACGCAGGTTTAGAAAAACT
Source organism: Bacteroidota bacterium (assembly GCA_017857395.1). Lineage (GTDB taxonomy): Bacteria > Bacteroidota > Bacteroidia > Chitinophagales > Saprospiraceae > JAFMDF01. The sequence goes on from JAFMDF010000166.1 coordinate 11,463, forward strand.
AAAAACGCTGGTACAATCCGAAGGAGATAAATTACCTGCTATTGGGGAGAATGTTCGGATAGGCAGCCCTGTTGCTCGTCCTGGAATGATTATGTGTGTGGGATTAAATTATTCTGACCACGCAAAAGAGTCTGGTATGGACATCCCTGAAGAGCCGATTATTTTTATGAAGGCGACACATACACTTACTGGTCCCTATGATGCCGTTACCATCCCTAAAAATAGTACGAAGACGGATTGGGAAGTAGAGTTAGGGATGGTCATTGGGAAAGAAGCGTCTTATTTGGCAGATGAGGCAGCAGCAGCAGATTGCATTGCTGGTTATTGCGTTGTCAATGATGTTTCCGAAAGAGCTTTTCAATTAGAACGAGGTGGACAATGGGTAAAAGGGAAATCTTGCCTTGATTTTAGTCCAGTTGGTCCTTATTTAGTATTGAAAGAAGACGTAGCAGATGTGTCTAATCTAAAAATGAAATTGAGTGTGAACGGAGAAACGAGGCAAGATGGCAATACAAAATTTATGATTTTTAATCCAACTTATATCGTTTGGTATTTATCTCAATTTACAAAATTGGAGGCAGGAGATTTGATTTTTACAGGTACGCCTCCAGGGGTAGGTTTAGGCATGACCCCGCCCGTCTATTTGCAAGACGGAGATGAAGTGACTTTAAACATAGAGGGATTGGGAAGTCAGACCCAAAAATTTATAGCTTATCAGGCATAAGTTATTTATACGAACGACATTTTGAGATGCACTCGTTTATACTGCAAATGGGCTGAATTGATGGAAATTATTATAGAAAAACAATACGTTGGACTTAAAAAAAGCTATACTCTCAACTGATTTAATTTCCCAACGGATTAACTGTAAAAATCCGATGATTTAAGTTTGTGAAAGCCTTAAATAAATGGTAAGTTGATATTTTAAGATTACACTTTAAAAGGAATATAATCCACGCTTTAACTGTGTGTAATAATAAAAGCGGTAAAGCATCTAGCATTCCTTACCGCTTTTTTTTATTGAATAAAAGCGAGTCTAGTTTTAAAATTCTGTACTACAGTCTATAATCATAATTTACGCTGCGCTCATTGTTAATTATTTTATCACAAATCATCATACGCCTCCAATCCCAAAGCTTCAATAATCAAAATCAACTTCTCCGCATACTTCTTATCCGTCGCATACCCAGCCTTTTTCAAACCATAAGCCCAACTTTTATAATCATTCCCAAATTTTTTCAGTTTTTTATACCGACTATTATTCAATAAAATAGAATGCTCTCGATAGCTTTCCATCGGGTCGGTAAAAACGCGGAACATGTCATAAATATCATCATCGTGATAATTGCGACAAGTGCAGCCTCGACATTTTCTTCGACATTTAATGCCAAAATGATTGAGAGATTCTCTTGCCAATCGACTATCTCCGGCATTCGATTCAAGAAGCCCCTGAGCTAAAGTAATGCTAGCTAAAATACCATATTCTTTTTGTTCGGTTAAAGCCGCTTTCCTGAATTTTTTGACATAATTATAACAGTTTTGTTTTTTAGCATTAACAACAGACTTTGGAATCCCTTTTCTTTTAGCATAAGTCGGACTCATAATAAAAGTTAAGTTAGAAAAATGCTGCGCTCTAGGCACTTTCTTGACCTTTTTTGTGTGTTGATGGCTTGTTTTTACGGCCTTAGCAATAGGTTTTCTGCTGTCTAACCAGTTACCTAAATTAAAAGATTTTTCTTTGGCAATAGTCGCACTAGTTGGAACAGCTAGTTTAACAGGATTTGGCCTTGGCACAGGCATTTCTGTACTAGCAATAGGGGATTCTTGGCCAAGTTGAAAAGAAACGCTGACATCTTTAGCAACCAGTAAATACAAAATCATGGGAATCATGACCATTTCAAACCAGTTTTCATTCAGTTTTTTACCATATTCCTTAAAATTCATAAAGGCAAATGGGGGCGGATTGATACGAGAAAGCTCGTTTTGCATAAGTGTAGTTTTATTATCATTCAACAGATTGTTTTAATTGATGCAAAGTTAATACATAAATTGTTTTAACCAAAAAAAAGGTACAACTTTTTGTTTTTTATAATGGAATAAGCCAATTGATGTAAAAAATTAGCTAAAAGTCCAAATTTGATTTTTTTTTGATAACGATTACTGAGTTTGGAAAGCTATTTGCAAGCTCCCCAATAAGGTATTGATTGATTTTGATTTTTGAGGCTGAAGCTGAAGTTGATTTTTGAAATTGAAATTATAAACTACCTCCTTCCCCCTATATAATAGACAGACACCTCCTTCCCATTAAAAGGCTTAAGTACCTACTCTTAAATAATCGATACATTTTTTAATGCCGCAGAATGAAAAAATAGCCTCATCAAAAATGACGATTATTTAACACTAGGAACTTATCAAAATTATAACGCATGAGATTTAAATCATTGATTATTTGTTTGGTGTTTATCTATCCTAGCATTTGTGTTGCACAATATGTGGAGCTAGGGGTATCTGGCGGATTTTCTCAATATTTTGGAGATTTACAGCCCGATTATGAAGCTAGGGAGAATAATGCTTCTTTTGGATTCTTTGCTAGGTATAATTGGAGCAGAAATTTGGCGATTAAAGTCCAGTTTTTACAAACGACTTTAACTGGGGATGATGCGAACCAGAAAGGGTTTAACACTTTTGAGGTCAATAGAAACCTTAGCTTTAAAGCTAGATTATTTGAATTAGGTTTACAAGGAGAATGGAATATTACAAAATTTGATGTTAGGGCTGATAAAACGACGGCACCTTACCTTTTTGGTGGGTTGGCATTAATTTATAGCAATCCTCGGGCAGCATTAGGAGATTATTGGTATGACTTGCAACCGCTGGGCACAGAAGGTCAAACCTTAGAAGGGGGTAAAAAATATAGTAAATTAGCAGTAGCATTTCCAGTGGGTGCGGGTATAAAAATTAGTTTAAGCGAGCGGGTAAATATAGGTTTTGACTTTGGGTATCGTTTTACGTTGACCGATTATTTAGATGATGTCAGCGGTGTTTATCCTAATCTTGCCTTATTAGAAGAACAAAACCCAATTGCGAGACAGTTGTCTTTTCGCAGTCCAGAAATTTTGCCTCAATTGGCTGGAAATCCAGTAGGTAAGCCAAGGGGTAATCCGAATACTAAGGACGGGTACTTTATTGGTAACATTACTTTTTCTTTTAACCTTGCAGATGGGTATGACCTTGAATTTGACGAGCATTTTAAAAAATTTTCGCCTAACTATCAACCTAAGCGACCAACACTTAAAAGTGCTAAAAAAGAGCTGAAACGAGAACAGAAGGGGAGGTGACAGTTAGCAGTAGGCAGTAGCAGTATGCAGTGTGTTTGCAATAGACCAACTGCCTACTGAAATCACTCCTCTAAAACTATATCTTTCAAAGGTAATTCTACAAAAAAAGTAGTGCCAACATCCTTTTCGGTTTCAAAATAAATCATACCATTTACAGATTCGATAATATTTTTAGAAATCGCTAAACCAAGACCCGTTCCTGAATTTTTGGTTGTGAAATTAGGTACAAATACTTTTTCTCGCATTTCATCGGGAATCCCCACGCCGTTATCTTTGACTTTAATAATAGCCGTATTCTCCTTTTTGGTTAGCGATATATCAATCTGACCATCCCTAGAATCGGGAATGGCTTCTACTGCATTTTTAACCATATTATTTAATACTCGAACTAAATGGTTTTTGTCTGCAAAAACGTAAAAATTTTCTTTCGGTAAGCTCAATAAGACCTCTGTATTTTTACTTTTTTTGAATAAATCATGGACGGATTCTACTAAATGATTCAGCTTGATTTGTTGATTATCTGCCCTTGGCATTGTGGCGAAATTGGAAAATTCATCCGCAATTTGTGCCAAACTATCAATCTGCTCAATCAAAGTATTGGAAACTCGTTTAAGAAGTGGTTCAATATTATCAGGATTAGCTTTAAACGCATGGGTTAAATATTGGATACTTAACTTCATGGGAGTTAATGGGTTTTTGATTTCATGGGCAACTTGTTTTGCCATTTCTCGCCAAGCGCCTTCCCTTTCTGAACGAGCCAATAATTTAGCACTATGCTCCAATTTGCCAATCATTCGATTATATTCAGTGACAAGTGCGCCAATTTCATCATTGGTTCGCCATTGCAAGGGTTCATTGGATTTTCCTAATTTCAGCTCCTTTAGATTTTCTCCAATGGTGGTGATAGGCCTGGTAATTGTATTGGCTACCCAAACGGAAATACCACCAGCTAAAATGAGCATGAAAACATAGACATTGACCAAATTACCCATAAAATTGAGTACATCATCTTCTAATGTTCTTTGTTGATTGGCATAAGATACGCCGATATAAGCGATTCTTTTTCCTTTAGAATTGACAATAGGTTTGAAGGCAGAAATAAATTTTTGCTCTGTAGTAATAGATTCTTGTTTTTTACTTTGAACTAAATCCGATTTATCGGTTCGTTTAAAAAACTCAAAGGCATAAGTATTCATTCTTGGTGGCAAAACCCCTCTTTTGAAAATATCCATTTCAGAAGATTGAATCAACTCTCCTTGAAGGTCAAATAGGTTAAAATCAATCCGTTCTGCTTTGGATAAATCTACTACAAATGCGCTTAATAAGGATAAGGAATCTTTGGCTTGATGTAAGTATTGTTCGGCTGAAGTTTGTACGCCAGCAACTTTCCGTTTTAGCCGCCCTTTTTCATAACTTTGATAAGAAGTAGTCAATAAATAAACAGAAACGACTCCAATAATTAAGAAAGAGGCTAAGGTTAATAAGATGGAGGAGAATTGTATTCTGTTTTTTAAAGAAGGCTTATTCCAAAATTGAAAATTGAGGTTATCTGGTAAAAGGGTGATTTTAGAATTGATGATGGCAACTAATACAACCATAAGCGCTAGGAAACCAAAAATAAAAGAAAAAAGAGAAATTGGATGGAATAAATTATTTTTAGGCTTACTTAATAAAATGAAATCATTTTCCGCAGAACGATACATAAAATAGACCAACTCTTCCTGAATTTGTTTCACATAACCTCCAATTTCAGGTTTATCCGCTGTGCTAAAATTAGGTGCATCTGCTTGCATGCCTTCTTCCACAACTTCTTTTCCATCTTTAATAATGGCATAATCATATTTCGCTAAATCATCCAAACCTTTAAATTCTTGATGAGATAGGATATTTGTATAAACCTTGGAACCTTTTCTCTTGGCTTTTTTAAATTCAAAAATTAATTGAGGCGTATGACTACCGGTAGCTAAATTGGGTAATTTCTTTAGTAATAAATAAGCATAATTACCAAGGGTATCTTTATGCAAATAAATGTTTGCATGGTCTTTAATTGGCGTAGCTTGGGTTAATTTTTTTTGCCAATTAATTAAACTAGTAACCGTAGATTTATTTGTTTGATTTCCCCCAAATTCATCATAGTTATAAGTTTGATATTTATAATTGGTGTACAAATAATTTTGATTGAAATTTAAAGTCGAATAAAAAGCGTTTGATTTGGAGACATCTAACAAATCAGCTATTGAAATAATATTATTTTGTATACTACTATCCAAGGCTACTTTAAAGTTGACGATGCCTGATTCTGCTAGCGTATCTTTTTCTTCCGCTAATTCTTGGGCAATAAAAATTTCTTTTTTTAGCTCTTTATCGGTGTTATAATTATATAGTAAACTAGAAGAAAACCCTGCAAAAAGGATGACCCAAAGCGATAACCAGATTAATCCAGGATTGGGAATGTCAATAAACAAATCATAAAAAATTACAAAAATAAAAGCTAATAATGCCGTATAATGTAAAGGGATTTCTAGTTCGATAAAATGAATAATTGGTAAGGCCAAGATAATCGCTATCCCTAAGGAAACCAATCTTTTTGGGCGCTGCAAATTTAATTTGTGGATGGTAATCATCATGCGATGACTAAATACAAATTGGGTAAATAATAACAGAATGACTCCGAAAACGGCTATCACGCTATAATGGTCAAGACTAAATACATTCTTAAAGTCAAAGTCTATTCCTGAGTTTAATACCAAACTTTTTAAGACACTAATTAATAATAATAGTGCTAAAACTACAGAAAGGTAATTCATGGTAGTTAGAAAAAAGCGGGTGCTGGTAGAAAGATTTACCGCAAAATCCCTATCTCTTGATTCTCTATGAATAAAAATTACTACCCAAAGTAATAGCACAATGTTTATTAATAGATCACCTACAGAAACATTTGGATTGTCGAAAGAACGAGAGAAAACTTGGAAATCTTGAAATTTGGTACTCCAATCAAGGCTAAGATATCGCAAACCAAAGACAGCGACTAATAAAAATGCAGGCCCTGCCCAAGGTTTATTTTTATTGATTACTTTTTTGGCAATAATATTAATAATGATTCCTAATAGTAGAAAACCAAGCGCATATAAAAGCAGTAGCCATCTTAATACTCCTTTATCTTTAAATTCATCCGTGACCGTTAAATAAAAAAGGGTATTACCAGTAATGGAAGCAATTGGAAAATTTGTTTTTTGTATGGTAGCATCAATGGCATCAGGTATTTCATGGTCTTTGCTTGCTTCAAAATAAGGACGGAGATGCTGAAGACTTTTAGTATATTCCCATTTAATAGGTATCAATGAAATGGCATATTGATTTTGAGTATTTAGATAGGGGAGCGGCCATCTTTGTATCGCAAAATATCCATTAGATAATTTTATAAAGAGGGGTGTTGTATCTTGTGCTAATTCTTTTAATAAAGATTCGTTAGGAAAAGCAATACTACTATTTGACCAAAAGACTAAAGAGTCAGCTTGATATAAGCATAAATTGAAATGATTATTGGCGAGCGATTCTATGGCACTAATCTCAGCTTTGTCAGCAAATAATTGCGTAATAAAAGCCTTATCAGTTAAGACTTCTTTGACCGTTTGTTCTTTTTGTTGTAAATTATTGGTAATATTTTGGGCGTATCGCTGTACTAGCTTATCTGTATTAAAGACAGTTTCTAGCCCCTTTGCCATACAAAACATAGCAAATGCACCAAAGAGAAGGTAGTAGAATCGGTTATTGAATTTCATGGAGAATTGCCCTTTTTGCAAAGCTAAAGAAATAATTTTTTAAATATGTATTTCCTTGCTAATAAATGAGTTTGGTGAAATTTTTGACCAAATTAATATTTTATATGGATAACTTATTTTTAAGGCACAAATATTAAACCAAATATGCCTTAACTTTGCTTTTGTTCTAACTTAGCGAGAAATTAGTTAATAAAGTCAATTTTGACTTGATTCTTGCTATTAAACGTTATTCTAAGTAATTTTTCTATTTTATCGTAAAACGTTATAGTAGGTAATTTAAAATTAGCATTTAAACATGACTTGTCCAGTTTGCCAATATCCAAATATTCCTTCTTTAGCAACAACTTGCCCAAATTGTGCTACTAATCTGTTGGGAGTTAAATTATTAGATGCATTAGAAGATCAGTATATAGAAACAGTTAAGGCAAAAATAGCGATTGAAGGAGCACAGGTTCAGCAAAAAAAAGAATATGAGCAAACGTTGAAAAAAAAGAATAGAAGCATTCGGCGTTTATTTTTTTTACTCTTTTTTTTACCTGTGTTATATTATTTTTTTGGCCGCCCTGAACCTGAAATTATAACTCCTCCAGTAGTTCAAATTAGAGATACCCTTGATCGGTATAAAAAGGAATTAGCTGAAAAAGAATTAGCTTTAGAAACAATACAAGAACAATTCGAAACGATTCAAAATACCCAACATATCCGAGAAATTCAATACGTTGTTAAGAAAGGAGATATGCTTTATGATTTAGGGGTCTTGTTCTATAATGATACGACTGCCTGGTCTCAAATAGCGCTAGACAATAAAATTTATGACATTAAAGGGTTACCTATTGGAGATACGTTAAGTATTAAATTTAGAGATTAGATATACTTTAGTATCAAATTTAAATCAACTTCGGAGAGCATTTTGAATTTGAGATTAACTGACAAAATAAAAAATATTTAAGGGATGAGGTTATTATTTTTCTCCCCCCTAACTACTAAACTAGGAAAAATAATGGTAAAAGAATTTCAACAACTTAGAAAACAAATGATTCAGCTTTTGTTGGAACAGCAACAACAACAAAATGAATTGGCTGCTCAAAGTGCAAAACAAGAGGCGGAAAAGAAAAGATTATTTTTAGATATTATAGCGATTATTGAATTGTTGGCTCAAAAGGAGGAAATTGCGATAAGAGCGTTTAAATTAGAACCTGTTTCTAGTCAGAATACCTCAGAAATATATAACAATATTAAAAATAATTTAGTAAAGCTTTTAGCTAAACACGATGTTCGACCGATTACTGAAAATACATTATCTATGGACACTAAATTTAACCAGAAATCCATGATGAAAACAGGAGAGGTGTCTCCAAAAATAAGGTTTAGTTATGGAGGAGAATTTCTTAACGAGTAAACTTTAAAAGTAGAAATCTATCTAAATGAATCTATTAATATAATTTGTTTTTTTAATAAAGTTTTATTTTTTTTGCTTGAAAATCAAGGCACTAACTAATTTTTTGAAATCCTTATAAAAGCAAATTATCTTTTTGTCACCCCCTTATTGACGTTGCTCACCTTTTAATAATTAGACTACTTTTTTTCTTGATAAAAGTGGTATCATTGTATCATTTCTAGTTCTATTACCTATATACACAGTATTATATTTTACAAATTATTCTATGACTACTTATCGCTTTTTGGTT
>JAFMDF010000017.1 GCA_017857395.1 Bacteroidota bacterium
AGCATATATTTATACTTCGATACGAAAGAACACAAAAATATATTTCAGAATAAATAGCTATGATAATTAAAGAAAATTTATACTTCCAACTCCAACAACTGACTGAACAACGAGTCGCCAATGCCCAAAAAGCCATGCAATCTGCCGAAGACTCTAAAAGTAGTCAGACCAAAAGTAGTGCAGGTGACAAATTTGAAACAGGGCGGGCGATGATGCAAGCGGAAGAGGAACGCAATAGAGTTCAATTAGCTAAAGCAATAGCCTTACAAAATAATTTGTTACAAGTGAATAGGTTCAATACTAGTGAAAGTGTTGTCTTAGGAAGTTTAGTGGTCACCAATCAAGGAGCTTATTTTTTATCTATCGGCATTGGAAAAATAATTCTTGAAGGCACTACCTATTTTGCTATCTCTGTGGAATCCCCAATCGGTCAACTATTATTTGGGAAAAAAGTAGGCGAGTCCATTAGCTTTAGAGAGAAAAAAATTATCATCAAGCAAATTATCTAAACAAGAGTTATTAAATTTCAAAAGCAAAATCCTCAGCCATAAAAGGCTAAAATTTTGCCTTTGAAATTCCTTAAGTTAAAGCTTCTCTGACACATTACATTTTATTAGATTGTTGACTTTAGTCAACAATCCCTTTACCTATACTCCTTATTCCTGAGGTTTTAACAAAAACGATTTAGCCGTTACCCCTTCCACCTTTTCTCTTGAATAGAAAACAGGGAAAAATTTATCTTTTGCCCATATATCGAATAAGTTATCATAAAATGGGTCATCTGGATTTCCTGATTGCCCTGGACTATTCGTGCCTATGCAAGCATCCCAATCGACACAATCGACAATGATTCGGAAAGAGCCGCCACTTGGCTGATTGTCTCTAGTGCCTGTACTACCAACGGTATACCCATTTCCTCCTCTAGCAACTGGCCCCACATCTATTTTTTCCCGCATATCCGCTTTCACAGCGTTGCTTAAGGGGTGTTTGAGGTAAATATGTTTGTATTTTTCTTGTCCATATTGCCACTTTGTCATATCAGTACCTAATTTTTTAGTCAAGCTATTGACGGCTTTTTTCAAGGCAGCCACTAAAAAATCATCTCTTCCCTGTAGTGGATTATTCCCAAACTTACTATCAGGTAAAACCAACCAATCGACTACTTTTTTCAATTGCATAGAATGGTGCGGTCTTACTGCTTTAGGGATTAATAAATCGGTCATATTTTGCTTTAAAGCACGTTCCCATGCCACATAAATACCCGCCTCAATAGAATTTTTATCTAGTTGATAATCCTGCCAATCCAACAATAAATTTTGGGCTGTTGCAGTCCGTTCATCAATAATTTCTACCTCTTTTAATAAAGGTACTAATTCTCTAGCAGGAATCGAATAATAGTCTGTTTGTAAAGCAGCCATGCTACTCAAGGTCTGCTGTTGTCCACTATGTAAAATCTCGGCTACTCTATCTCCTCGATATGGGTCTGACCAACTGTAGCCAATTGCATCTTTATAAGGATAATCTTTTGGCGTAACGTCTTCATTAGAAGTTAGCACGATACCGCTTTCTGGATTGTAGACATTCGGTTTGGCAATAATTGGTAAATACCCATCCCATTCGTAGCTGCCATCACCTGGCACAGGTACCATGCCGCTAAAATTTCGACGGACAGGCGCCACCCCAACTGCTTGCCAGCCAATATTTCCTTTTTTATCCACCCAAACCATATTTTCACCAGGAATATTACTATAATTACAGGCTTCTTTAAATTCTTCAAAATTTTTGGCTTGGTCCATTCGTAAACTTGCCAAATAAGGAGAGCCCCCAATTTCTAACCAACCGCAACGAACAGCATAGGCTTTATGATTGACTTTATCCTCAAATACAACGGGGCCATGACGGGTATATTTATGGTTAATTTTATGTGATTTTTTTCCTTTTACTGGAATTTCATCTTCGATAATTTGCATGGTTTCCCAGCGTCCTTTATACCAATATTCATTCGGGTTCTTAGGATTGATTTCATACACATACAAATCCTCCGCATCTGTTCTAAAAACCGTCAATCCCCATGCGCCATATTGATTATGTCCAATAGAAATCCCTGGAATCTCTGGTTCACCACCACCAATAACATCCCAACCTGGTGCGACTAAATGCGACATATACCGCAAGGAAGGGGTTGACTGAGTTCGATGCGGATCATTTGCCATCATCGGGTAACCACTTTGGGTATGTTCCCCCGAAACGACCCAATTATTACTCCCCCAAAAAGTCCTTTCTTCCTTGTCGATGTAGTCCCATTCTATATCGTCTTTTTGTGCTAAATTTTTAAATTGTTGCCAATCATTTCGGGCATCTACCATTAAATCTTCTGGCTGAAAACGAACAGGTCGACGATAAGCATTATAAATTTCTAAAATATCTTGTTGTAATAAACTACCATCAATTTTTGGGTCTAATTCTAAAATAGGTTCATTCGGATGAAACCAATTTAGTTCCTTCGTTTTTTCTACGCCCATCATAGCTACTTGACGACCAGTTTTTAATTCCTGTCCAATATTACCTAGTAATCCTTGATGTCTCGAAATAACTACTTCTGGTGTCCACTTTTGTGGTTTAATGCCTAATAATCCAAATTCTAATGGTAGTAATTTTGGATTTTTCTGGGTCAATTCGATATACTTATTGACGCCAGCAACATAAGACGTAATAATCAATTCCCCATGATCGTGGTAATGATTCATTTCTGCTTTTATGTCTCCTCTGAATTGGAATAAGCGAGTTCCAATATCTCTTTTCAGTTCTCTTTCGCCCAATATTTCGGCGACTGTTCCAGTTGATTGTCTGCGCCAAATTTCAAATTGGAATAAGCGGTCTCTAGCAGCATTAAAGCCTTGAGCAAAAAATAGATCGGCTTCATTTTGTGCATAAATATGTGGAATCCCCCAATGGTCAACAATAATTTCAACTGGAGCTTTTAAGCCTTCTATTTGTAAGGTTTCTGTACTTGCTTTTTCTTGAGCAAAAACCGTTAAAAGGATTACGACGAGGTAAAAAGTGGTAAGAATTAGTTTTTTCATATCGTTTTGATTGACTGTATAACTATAATGACAAAACGAATGTAGTTAATTTTTACTTATCAAAATCAAGAAACAAATAAAACTTTCTTTTCCACTTATTTTTTTGCATTATTGTCTTAACAAAATAAGCCTAGTCAATGGATAGAGAAAACTTACAACAACTTATTTTTAAAGATAATTTAAGCGGTGTGCTCAAATTATTACTGGCAAGAAAATAAAAGTAGGGAGCAATGTGATAATGGGTGACTGATTTATCACATTGTCCTTACCTATGCTATGTTAAAAAAATAAAATTTATTCCTCTGCTAACACAAAATTCCAACCTACTGGATTGATAACCGTAGCAGTCCCTTTTTCTCCAAACGTATTTTCCCAACTAATTACCCAATTCGTTCCATCTACTTCAGAAGTAAAAGCCCATTTTTCTCCTAATTCATCTATTTTTCCTGTAAAAGTTACCTCACTACAAGTATCCGTAAATTGTAATGTTTTAAAATCTGCCTTAGATGTTGGCTTATAACAAACTGCATAACTCCCAAACGACCAATCACTCAAACTATAAACTTCATTCCCCGCTGAAATTACGCTAACTGTTCCAGATAAATCATTACTGGCTGTTGTCCCATCTTGCGGACAAACAATGGAAGCAGCAGTAGTCGTATACCTATAATCTCCTTCCAAACTAGATGGGCAAAAAGCGGACAATGTAAAGTTAAAGAAGCCTCTAAAAGCAGTCCCATTGACAGAGGCAGAAGAATTAGCTGCATTGAAATTAGCCCCTCCCGTAGTCGTTACACTACCAATAAATTTAAATTTATCGCCAGAAAGTATATCTTCTGCACCAATACCAATAGCATCTAGCGCTTGCTGTGCGGTTATTTGGATATTTTCCAAACTTTTAAACCCTTCTTTATTAGTCGTAAATTCTGCAGCTTCATAAGTACGAAAAGCTACGGGACCTTTGGTATTATCTCCATTCTGAGGGTTATTATCTTCGTAAGTAATTTGTAAATCGTATTCTGATACTAAATTCCCTTGTTCTAAATCTACAAATTCCACCGTATACTCCATAACAGAATTGGCTAGGTCTGTTAAATCTACATTGCCATTATTTTGCGTAACGACTCTTACATAAGCGCCTTTTTCTGAAGCATCGAAAGTAGCAATTGGCGCTAAGTTTTCATCTCTACAGGCAGATAGAAAGATTAAAAATAGGGCGAATAAAGTAATAAAATTCTTGTTTTTCATAATTTTAACTTTTAAGATTAAGGATAGATTTCTTAGTTTAAAGAGGAACAATTGTCTCTTTAAGTCGGTGGTTAATTAATGAAGAGTAGAGATTAGAGAACAGAGACTAAAACACCTCCATAAAATAGAAATTCAATGAAATGTCATTCTTTATTTGATGAATTCGGAATTTGTCTCGCTTGTTTACGCTCTGTTTTCTATGCTCAAAATAAATAGTAAATCGGAGTATTTAAACAGTCTTAAATAAGGTGGCTATGGAAAATAGCCGCCTTATTAACTTTAATAAACTTTTGCTGAGCCGTCATCCCAAAAAACCAAATCGGTCAATTCTTTTTGGGTTGCATTCGCATTTCTATTGACGTGTACCGCTGGTAAGAAAAAGGAACGCACAAAGTTCCCACCCGCTGGTTCTAAGGTCGGCGCCATATTCGATGGTTTTCCAGTTCTACGATACATATTATACGCTTCCAAGCCATTGCCCCAAAGGGCGATGTAGTATTCCTTCATTAGGACATCTAATTTTTCATCTGCATTACCTGCATCGTATTTTCCCAATACAAATTCAATATATTCCTCTATATATTCATCTCTCATACCATAAAGGTCTCCAATCGGAATCTCCCTATGCTAATGTATCACAGAAAGTGTGCTTTCTACAAGCCGTTCAAAACCTCTCACCTTAGCCATAGATTTCCTAATACCACTTTCTAAAAGTACTCTAGCATCGTCATTCGTGCCAATAGTTAAAGCAGCTTCCGCCCTTAGAAAATCTACAAAAGAACTTAGTAAAATAGGATAAATCCCTTCCCCTTTTCCACCTGTTGTTCCTGCTTGTCGAGTATCTCTAAAAGAATTATCGTCAAATTGTCCACCTCCTGGGTATAAACCAAAAGAAGTTCGAATAGGGCCATCTGGAGGTGTGCCTGTTCCATTTCCATGATCTCTGCCTATGTAACCATCTGGGAAAGCGGTACAATAAGGCAGTCTTTCATCCACTAAGTCAAAGTGAGCAGGTCTTCCATCAGGACTAGTTGGTAAAACAGAAAAATGACAAGAATAAGTAGTTGGATCTTGTCCATCAGAATCATCTACTTTTCGGTAGAAGTAATACCTAATTCTTGGGTCTGCTATAGGATTTCCATCTGCATCCGCTTTACCTGCTCTTAATAACCACATATAATAATTCGATAAATATTGGCCGTCTCCTGTTTCATAGTGATTTCGGTACATCCAATGTCTAGAATCTGGATTGGCACGTTTGCTACTTAGCTGAGCGGCAAAATCTTCTTCCTGACTATACTAGAAACGGTCAAGTTTTGTGAATTGTTAAGAAAATCTTAACAAAAATATAACTATTTGATTATCAATGTTAAAACTAACGTTTTGCAAGCATAAATCTTGGATTTAAAATCAAAATACTTGACCGTTCAGAGTATATCTATTAAATCTCCTTCTGCTAGTATGGCATTAATGGTAGTCGTTGCTGCTGCTGGATCAATTAATCTAGTGGTTACTGCCGCTCTTAATTTTAAGGTTTTGGCTAAAGTTATCCATTTTGCAGGATCTCCCTCATAAAAATTATCAATAGCTGGTCGAGCGGCATTCGTCCCTTCTAATAATCCAATCGCTTCGGTTAATAATTCATCTACATTTTTATACACTTCCGCTGCGGGTGTGGACTTTGGGCTAATCACATCTGTGCCTTGACCAATTTCAAATAAAGGTATATCTCCCATGTTATCCACCATCGTCATTAAAACATAAGCTTTCATGATTTTTGCAGACCCTGCATGAATGTCTAACCCTTTTTCTTCTGCTAATTTATTTAGTGTCTCTATGTCGGGGAATAAATCTGAATAAGCGTCAAACCACAAACCATTTAAAGTCGCTGGGGATACCGCACTTTCATAAGTAAAACTCCCCATGTGGTACATTCTTGCCATCTGCCCAGCCGCAAATTCTGCATTCAGAAAAGCAGACCCAAATTCTAATTGTATGTTGTTATACAGGTCATTGACACTTGCTTTATTAGGTGTGACCGCATTAGGATTCTCTTGCAAATCCAAATTCGTATCACAGGCAAACAGCCCCAAGCAGGCCATTAGGAAAATTAAGTGATATTTTTTTTTCATACTTGATTTTTTTTGGTTCTAGACAAATAAATGGCAGTCATTAGAGCAACGTGTTCAACTGCTCAATGTGCTATTTTTATCAAATAGACAAAAGGATAGTTATTCCTAAAGGCATTTTGACCCCAGAATTTATCTAGTAACCGAATTTTTAATTATTGAATAAAATATTGTTAAATGAAGCTTCTATACCTGATAGTGTTTATTTAAAAAGAATGGTTGCAGAAGAAATTAAAAAAAATATTTTTTTAATAAACGGTTAATCGTATAATAGATTAGCAATCGCAACGACAAGAAAAACATCTATATTGAATAACTCCTTGGTAAAAAGTACCTTTTTTGTACTTTTACTCGATGAATAAACAGCTTCCTTTTTTAATTTTTATCAATTTTTTATTTTTTAGTACTTTTTTGAGTGCGCAACAATTAATTGATATTCAAGAAATTGCAGGTATCAATCATACCTTCCAACACGAAACTTTTATTGGAGGTGGTGCTGCTTTTTTTGATTATGATAATGATGGAGATGATGACTTGTATTTGACTTCTGGCAACCGACCAGATATTTTTTATGAAAATCTAGGAGGCGGTGTCTTTACAGAAAGAACCAACGAAGCGGGATTTTTTGTAGCCAGAAATTATAATACGATGGGGGTCATTGCTGGGGATATTGATAATGATGGATTTAAAGATTTATTCGTTACAACTAAGCAAAAACTAAATGGTGCTTTTGATAAAAATTTATTATTTAAAAATAATGGAGATGGTACTTTTTCTGATATTTGGCCAGCCGACGAATCGGGTAAAAGTACTTGGAGTATTTCTGCTACTTTTTTAGATTATGATTTAGATGGCCTTTTAGATATTTATGTTGGTAATTATGTCGAAATTTCTAATTTACTGAGAGATGAACGAGATGAGGTCATCGGATTTGGGCATACTTGTTTTAAAAATCAATTATTTAGAAATAGAGGGGATGGTCGATTTTCGGATGTTGCAGCAGCTTTGCAATTAGCTGATACTGGTTGTGCTTTGGCAGTTACTGCTAGTGACTTTGATAATGATGGGGATTTAGATTTAATGGTTGCGAATGATTTTGGCCCTGATATTGAACCGAATCGGTTCTTCCTAAATGACCTCGAGAATGGTCGATTTCAGGAAATTGGCAATGATGTCAATGCTAACCAAGCCATTTATGGGATGGGCTTTGCTGTAGGAGATTATGATAATGATTTAGATTTAGATTACTATGTGACCAATAATGGTAATAATTTACTGCTAAACAATGAAAATGGGCAATTTACCGATGCCGCAGCAATTAGTGGAACTGATTATACTTGGAATGATATTCAGGATAGTGTGCTTTCCGTTAGTTGGGGTTGTGCTTTTCTAGATTTGGATAATGATACCGATTTGGATTTATATGTGGCGAATGGTTTTGTTCCTGGTCCTACTTATTTGCCTACCAATATTGTAGATAATGATAAAGTTTTTTTGAATAATGGTAAGGGTGTTTTTCAAGAAGATACGATTAATTATTTGATAGATAATCCTTTTGTTGCCAGAGGAATGGCATATAGCGATATTGATAATGATGGGGATTTAGATGTGATTAGTGTTGTTCAAAAAGCACCACTTAACGCCACTAGAAATTCTAAATTATTTCAAAATCAATTAATTAGTACTAATAATGATGATTTGGTGGGCAAAAATTGGTTACAATTACAACTAACAGGTGTCACCGTAAATAGAGATGCTTACGGTTCTAAAGTATATTTATATGTCGATAATCAAACTTTTATGCGAGAATTAAATGGTGCATCCAGCCATTGTTCTCATTCCACTAGCATTTTACATTTTGGCTTAAATAATATGGAACAAGTTGATAGTATTGTCATTCATTGGACGGGTGGTATCAATCAGCAAACTATTTATAACATTCCTGCCAATCGACGTATTTTGGTAACGGAAGCTGAAGCTGAATTTACGACAAGTATTGATGATTTTATTCTAGCAGCAGGTGCAATCAAGATATTTCCTAATCCGAGTAAAGATTGGTTGACTATCGAATTAGCTACGTTAGAAAATAGAACCGCTATGGTTACTATACTTACCGTGACTGGACAAACCCTCTTTTCGACCTCTTCGAATCAATCCTTGTTTAGTATTCCGATTATGGATTTATCTTCGGGGATTTATTTTTTAAAAGTCGAATCTGGGGAAAACATTCAATTGTTAAAATTTGTAAAGAATTAAAAGCATGTTTAAAATTTTCTGATTGTAATACCGAAAGCTTCGGTATTACAATCAGAAAATTTACTATCTATAGTCCAAAAGGATAAGAAGTGGTTTGTAATCTTTAGTTTCTAGTGTTGAAAGATATGCCAAATTTTGAAATTTGGCATATCTAGGGAGCATCAGTAATTATTAACTTAAGTTGCGGACAATGAAGAGTAGAGATTAGAGAACAGAGAAAAGAGACTAAAACTACCTACAAAACATAAATTCTTAGAAAATTCACCTAAAACTTGGCAATTTCATAGGTTTATCTCACTTCTCTACTCTCTGTTCTCTATTCTCCGCAACTTGGGTTTATTAATAAACCACCACTTTCCCAATAGCCCCACTTTCAGACCTAAGAAAATACAATCCACTAGATAATTCACTCACATCAACGATCGTTTGATTGCCTGCTAACTGTATTTCTTTTAAAATTCGGCCCGTTAAGTCCATTAAAAATAAACGCTCTACTTCTCCCGTTGCTTGCTCTATTATTAAGCTATGGTTAACAGGATTAGGATAAATAGTAATAGCTAAATCTGCTAAAGTAACGTCTTCTATCCCCACACTAAGGCTACAAAATTCCGTATTAGGGGCTAATTCTAAATAACCTTGGCTAGATAAGTCTCGATCCGCAAAAGCTGCGTAATCCAAAGGATAGCGTTTCAAACGAAAGGTAATGTTTTGATTTAAGCTTAGCTCTTCTCCTTGTGCTATAGGTGCACCGCCCCGTAATGGAATTTTATATTCCCAAACAATTTCTTTAGTCGCTGGATTTATTTCAAAAGCAGTTCCAGCACGGCCAGACAAAATTAACATATTTTTATTGGGCAATAACTGCGCACTACTTAGTCCTGATGAAAAAATGCTAAACGTATCTGGATGTGTCAACGTTAAAGCAAAATCATTCGGTAAAAAACTTAAATCTTCTTTGGTTTCATATTGCCCCGTTGCTTCATTATAATTCGGTTGGATGACATTTACCGTGGAATAGTTCGCTCCTACTCTGTTATTAAAAATTAGAACGTCATTAAAATAAGGAGCATCTTCCGTTAAAAAATCATCGACCCATTGCGCATCATGGGCAAAAAATACTTGTTGTGATCCCGCTTTCTGATAAGCCGCAGGATTCCCCCAACGGAATAATAAATCACCACCTTTTCCACCTTTTCCACCTGTATGTCCTTTGGCTTCTTCGGTTGTGGTGCTATGATCAATAATCCATACTTCATCAAAATGAGGCACCGATAATAAAATTTGGTCTAGTCCTTCATGATAATCTATGGAATTACTATGCAACCAATCAGGATGCCCATCTTGATTATCAAAATTTAAATCAATCAATTCTGGATGCTCGTTAACAACACCAAAGTTATTTTTAGCAGCATCAAAATCTTGAATTAGATGATCCCAAGCATGCCATTCCCAGACGATGCTATCTAAACTTGGATTGTATTCTAAAACATAGTCTGGCCAAACCTTTTGCTGGCTCATTTTTTCTGGATCTCTACCTGCTTGTAAACTCTCTTCAAAAGTCTTTAACTCCCACGCAATCATTAACACATTCCCATTCGGCATTGGAGCTATATCATGGTGTAAACGATCAAACTCATCTTTTAAACGAAAAGACCATTTGACATTTCCATACCAATCTAATAATTCTACTAATTCGCCGCCACCGCCTGCCCATATTGAATCCATTGTGGGGTTAAAAAAGCGGCTACATTTTAATAAATCTCCATTTTCTAGTAAATAGGCCATATTACCAGGTCGGAAATCACTGTCTCCTACCCAATCATGCACGACTTCCCCACAATTATCGACTAAATAAACGGTGTTCGTATTATGGGGAAAAAATAGATTATATCCTTCGGAAGTCTTTGCGTTATCAATAGCTAGAACACCTACTGTGTTTTGAGCAACCGCCAAAATAGATAGGAGAAGTAGGTAGCTTAAGCTGATGTAAGTTTTCATAATAAACTTATGCTATAGAGGGCTAAATTTAGTATTATCGAAAATTACTCCCTAACCCTCTTTAAAGGGAGTAGATATTCCTATTAAATGGTGATTAATTATTAATCCTAGAATATTCTATGAACAGGATAAAAACCGAAAAAAGGTGATATTGAAGGCATAAATCTTAAATCCATCTAAATAAAAACGAGACAGATTTATGATTGATGATATATGATTTCAGATTTATGATTGGGGTCACCTATCAACCTAATTTTGGTTATTAAACCGTCTGCTGTATATATGGCAAAAGTACTAAAGTTCTATTAAATTTAGATAATAGCCTGCCTAAGTGTTCGCTTGACTACAAACAAAAATAGCCATGAGTTATTAAACTCACGGCTATTATTTATTTAAAAGTTACTGAATGCTATCTTATTATATTGTTACCTAAAATAACAATCCAACAATTTAACAATCAAGCAATCTTTATTTACTTCAATTCTAATGCTGGCCATCCTGCTGGATTGATCAACTCAGTAGTTGCTCCTTCACCATAGTCATTCAACCATGTGAAGTGCCAAGAGTTACCATCTACACTCATATCAGAATAAGTATAAATTTCGCCCCATTGAGAAGCACCTGTAACAGAAATCTTGTTACAAACGTCAACAATTCTTAAGTTACCTAATGGACGTCCTGCACCTGCTCCATAACATGGATCATACGCACCGAAAGAAAAGTCATCTACATCATAAGCTGTTTTACCATCTTTTGAAAAAGTAACCTCAGTAGAATAACCGTCCTCAGCTCCACACCAGATAGCTGTTGAGATAGCAGTATAAGTACCTTCTAAAGCAGAAGGACAAATAGCTGTAAGGTTAAAGTTAAAGTGACCACGGAAAGCAGCACCGTTTACAGAAGCAGAAGAGTTAGATGCCATAAAAGACTGTCCACTTGTAGTGGTTACTCTACCTACAAATCTGAAAATATCACCAGGTCCTATCTCCGTCAAGCCAAAAGCAGCCATCGCATCGTTAGCCGTAATAGTGATATTAGAGATTCCTTTATTACCATTTTCATTCGTTTCAAAACTTGATGCTGGCCAAGCTTTGTATTCTACTGGTCCTTGAGAAGCATCTCCATCAGATACATCCCCATCTTCGTAAGTTAATTGTAAAGAATACTCAGAAACCAAGTTTCCTGCTTCTAAATCAATAAACTCAATAGTATAAGAATAAGAAGAACCTGCGATATCAAATAAGTTGATATCTCTAACACCTTCAGAAATAAGCGCAGGATATGCTCCTTTTTCTGATGCGTCAAAAGTCGCAATTGGAGCTAAGTTATCATCCGCACAAGAAGTTGCTAGGATTAAAATAGCGCCAAAAAACAATAAAAATTTATTTTTTAACATAGTTGAACTATTATTTTATTTTGAAAGTAGTTGCTCGTCATTACCAGTCTGAAAACATAAAATAACGAGCAACTTTTTGACAAAAGTTTTTTTTAATAGGATATTCTAAAATTATTTAAATCATTTTTAAGTCAATAAAGACTTATACTTAACTTAAATAATTTCAATTGAATACAGCCTATTTAACATCAGCAGATCCATTATCCCAGAATACTAATTCTGTTAACTCTTTTTGAGTTGCATTACCATTTCTGTTGACGTTAACTGCTGGCAAGAATAAAGACCTTGGGAAATTTCCTCCCGCTGGCTCTAAAGTTGGCTGGATATTTAAAGGCATTCCTGTTCTTCTGTACATGTTATATGCCTCTAAACCGTTACCAAAAAGTGCCTTATAATATTCTGTCATTAAGATATTCAACTTACCAGTCGCATCTGCTGCATCGTAACGAGTTAAAACTTCCGCCACAAATTCATCAATCTCTTCAGCTGTTGGAACATATAAGTCACGCTTAGAGATCTCTACTTCTCTTACAGTCTCCGTAGCATTTAAATCAGCTGCTACTAAAGATTCCATGCTTTGGCACTTTGCCATAGACTTACGGAATCCACTTTCTAATAATGCTCTAGCATCACCAGAAGCGCCAGCCGTTAAAACAGCTTCTGCTACCATGAAATCAACATAAGAAGACAACATAATTGGGAAAAATCCTGCACCTTTACCACCAGTTGTACCAGCTTGTGAAGTGTTTTGGAAAGAATTTTCATCAAATTGTCCACCTGCTGGATATAATCCTTTAGTTGATGCGATAAACCCATCTGGAGGCGTACCTTCACCATTACCATGATCTCTACCATAATAACCATCAGGGTAAGCGGTACAATAAGGTAATCTATCGTCTATTAGATCAAAATGAGCTGGACGACCTTCTGGGTCTTCAGGTAAAGTAGAGAAGTGACAAGAATATACTGTTGGATCTTGATTATTAGAATCATCTGTTTGACGGTAGTAGTAATATCTAAGTCTAGGATCTGCAATTGGATTGCCATCCTCATCCGCATAACCTGCTCTCATTAACCACATCATGTAGTTAGATTCGTAAGCTACCCCACCATCTTCATAATTATTATTATAATCTGGGTGACGAGAATTAGGATTATCTCTAGTAGAACCGAATTGAGCTACAAAATCTTCACTTGCATCATCGATATAATCTCCACCAGCAATAATTGCATTCACCGTTGCAGCAGCACCACTTGGATCAACTAATCTAGTTGTTACCGCAGCTCTTAACTTTAAAGTATTTGCTAAAGTAATCCACTTTGCACCATCTCCACCGTAATAGAAATCATTAGTTGGACCAGCAGCATTTGTACCAGACATCTGTGCAATTGCTTCATCTAATAAAGCAATAGCCGCAGCATATACTGATTCTCCGCTATCTGCTTTTGGGCTAATAACGTCTGTTCCTTGACCAGCTTCAGAGAATGGAACATTATTTAAGTTATCCACTAAAGCCATTAAAGTATAAGCTTTAAAAATCTTTGCAGATCCAGAGTGAATATCTAAACCTCTTTCCTCTGTTAAAGTTAATAAAGCCTCAACATCTGGAAATAAATTAGAATAAGCAGCAAACCATAATCCGTTAGTCGTATTAGGAGAAACGTCTGCCTCATAGGTAAAGTTACCCATGTGATCCATTCTAGACAATTGTGCTCCCTTAAATTCTGCGTTCGCAAAAACGTTCGCAAAAGTTAATTGAATATTATTATAAAGGTCACTCACACTCGCTTTATCAGGCGTTACTTGATTTGGATCGTTTTGTAAATCCAACTCAGTATCACAGGCTACAAAACCTACGATTAAAGCAAGCAGAAATAATTTATTTATAAATTTCATATTTATAATATTTCTGAATTAATAAATTAAAAAGATTTTTGTTAAATTGTTAAATTGTTAAATTGTTAAATTGTTAGGCAACATTATTTTAAACCTATCATTTAAACAATAACTTTCGTACAATCTACAAATTCATAAAATTAAGCTTAGCTAGAAAATTAATTCAATGTAAGGAAATCCCTTATTACCTAATAAATTTTCTAGCTTTCAACCTGTCCTTCTTAGAAAGTAGCATTTAAAGTAACACCAATTTTCTTAGCAGTAGGAGCCGTACGGAAATCAAATCCTCTAGCGTTACCTACACCAGTAGATAATACTTCAGGGTCATAATTGATACCTTCTGGGAAGTTAGGCGCTCTATACCATAAGTTCTGTCCAGAGAAAGTTAAACCAATTCTTCCGAATGGTGTCTTCTCAACCAACTTATCAGGGAATACATAAGCTAAAGAAATTTCTCTTAAACGAATAGAAGTTGCATCAAATATACCTCCTTCATCTGCGAAGAAATAAGCTCTAAAGAATGAATCACCAGCATACGTTTGAATATCGTTTGGCGTACCATCAGCTTTTACACCTGGTAATACGATTGGTACAAAACGGTCAAAATCTGTATCAACCGTATTTCCTCTACCCAATAATGCTTGTACAGTAGAAGAGAAGATGTCTCCACCTTTGATGTACTGGAATTGGAAACCAAAAGATAAGCCTTTATAAGAAATATTATTAATCCAGTTAGCTGTGAAATCTGCATTAGGATCACCAATAACAGACAATCCAGCAGCAGCAGTATAGTTGCCTTGACCATCTACGATGTAGTTGCCATTTGCATCTTTATTAAATTCAGTCCCTTGCATGATACCATACTGCTGACCAACGATCGCATAGTTACCTAAACCACCAGCTCCAGCTCCAGCAGCACCACCTCCGTTAAAGAAATCCGCAGAATTAGTAGCAATTTGAATTTGATCAATACCTTCAGCAATTTTCTGAATTTCAGATACGTTTCTTGTATAGTTCAAAGTAATATCCCAAGAAAAGTTTCTTCCTTTCAATGGTGTTAAGTTCAATCCTAATTCAACACCTTTATTACTTAACTCTGCTGCGTTTACTGTTGTATTTGTAAATCCTGTAGCTGGGTCTAAACTTAAGTCGATGATTAAGTCAGAAGATTGTCTGTCATAAAGCGATAAATCAATACCTACTCTATTATTCAAGAACTTAGCTTCCACACCACCTTCTAATTCTTTGTGTAACTCAGGCTGTAAATTAGCATTACCTAATCTGTTAGATAAAGAGTTTGTATTTAATACACTACCACCAGCTGTTACGAAATTATTTGTCGATGTATTCAAAGTAGTTCGAGTTTGGTATGGTAATGGGTAACCCGCAGAAGTACCATATCCTAATCTCAACTTCAAGTAGTTAACTACATTACTATTTTGTAAACTAGGAATCGCATCTGTAGGTACAAAAGATACAGAAACAGATGGGTAGAATACAGATCTGTTATCTCTTTCTAAAGTAGATGTCCAATCATTACGTGCTTGAGCACTTAGATATAAGTAATTCTTATAGCCTAATGATGCTGTAGCGAACGCACCTAGTGTATTTCTATCATAAACACCAGAGAAACTGTTATGATTAACATAATTCTGATGTGTTAATAAGTCAAATACAAATTGGTTCGTACTGAATGTACCGTTACCTGAGTTCTTTTCACTCTTAAGGTTTAAACCTACCAAACCATCTAAGTTCAAGTCATCGCTTAACTTAACATCGTAAATCAAATTTAAAATCTGATCGGTGATTCTGTTTTTTCTGTTAGAAGTAAACAATTCACCATCTGGTACCCGTGGTCCACCACGGTTGATGTGTCGTCTATTCGTTTGAGAATATTGATCAACACCAATTCGGTATAAAGCAGTTAACCAAGGAGTAATTTCGTAGTCCGCTTGCATAGTAGAGAAGAAACGGTTTACATTTTCTGCTTGTCCACTATTGTTTAACGTCCATAATGGGTTCTGAATCGCACCACCTCTACGGTAATAGATATTAGAACCATCTAATGGGCTTTGGTAAGGTAAACCTAACAAATCCATAGATCTTGGTGTAAATAATAAAGCAGCAAATAAACCATTACCATCACCACCTCTGGCAGCACCAGTTAAAGGCGCTAATTTCTCAGAGTCAGCATAGTTGAATGAACCTCTGATTCTTAAACCATTCTGTAATTGAGTTTGTGCACCTAAACCAAAGTTGTGCTTTCTTAAGTAGTTAGATGGTCCACCACCTCTTTGCTCATCTAGATCAGGAATAAATCCTTCATCAGATAAATAAGAGTAAGTTGCACTCATAGAAGAATTAGCCCCTAATTTACTTTCTACAGAAAGAGAAGTTTGAGAAGTCAAACCTGTATCGAAGAAGTTTTCAACACTTTCCCAAGCTTGGTGAGGATATTCAGCACCGATGAATTCAGGAACATCGTCATTATATTGCGGCTGATCTAACGGGTGCGTAATTAATACTTGCCCATTCTTTTCTCCTTTGTAATCAGCACCATAAGTAGAAGGCTTTAAATCAGCAAAAGCTGCACCCCAGTTAGAGAAGAACCATCCGAAACCACCACCAAAACCATTACCATAAGTGTTTTGGTAATCAGGAACGTTAGAAATTTCTGTTTGTGCAATACTTTGCGTGAAAGATACTTCTACGCCTTTGTTGGCAGCTGCTCCACCTTGTCCGTTCTTTGTAGTAATTAAAACTACACCGTTACGACCCGCCTCACCGTATAATACAGTAGCAGAAAGACCTTTTAAGATAGAAATCTCCGCAATGGAGTTAGGATCCAAATCAAGGAAACGAGAAGATGCGGTTGCACCACCTGATCCAAATTGATCGGCATTTGTATCCGTATTAAATGGAATACCATCTACAACGAATAAAGGTTGGTTAGATCCTGTAATAGAAGAGTACCCACGAATAATTACGTTGGTACCAGAACCAGCTAAACCTGAAGTTTGGGTAATATCTACACCTGTAGCTTTACCTCTTAAAATTCTTGCAACGTCACCTTCGGCTTTACCCTCAAGTTGGTCGTTTGAAATTGTGGAGACACCATATCCTAGTGCCTTCTTTTCTTTCTTGATACCAAGACCTGTTACAACAACTTCATTTAATTGAAGCCCCTCAGAAAGGGTAATGTCAATAACGTTAGAAGCACCAGTTATTACGTCTTGCGTAGCATAACCAGTGTAGCTGAATACTAAAGTCTGTTCGCCCGCAGGGACATCCAAACTATAAGAACCATCAATGTCAGTAACTGTACCAGTTGTAGTTCCTTTAACTAGTACGGATGCACCAATTAAAGTCTCGCCTGTTTCGTCTGTTACTGTACCTGTGACCGTACGTTGTGCCATGGTTATTCCAAGGCAAAACAATACCATCGATAAAACTAGTGAAAGTTTTTTCATACGAATCCGATTTTTTTATGAAAAAATAAAGTCCCAAATTTAGGAAAGTTAATTCGATTTTTTATAATCTGTAATTAACTTTTTCTTAACGCTGACATCTACCTTAACTCAATTTTATCTAAAAGTGCTGCCTCATCAAAAAAAAAGATAAAAAGCAACTTAATGACACATTTGAGAGTAGGCAGAATAATATTTCTATTAACGCTTTATAAAAAATATTATATTTTAAATATTATATTTTTCGCCGATCTATTTTTCTTATTATTTTTTAAAAATATATAAAAAAAAGTTTATTTTTTTTTATAATCAGCAAAAAACAAAACTACAAAAGTCATTTTTTTAAATAATTTTTTTTTTAATTATTTGCTAATTACTTACAAAATGAGATTACTTTCTTACTCCTAACAAATTAACTCCTTGATTTAATTAGGTTTTCTTAACGCTTATTTCTGTTAATACCTCCATTTTATTCCTTCCAAAGTCATACATTTCGGCATTCTTTTAAGTACATTAATATAGTATGATGTAAGCCATAATATAAAGCATCACTAATCAAAGCATGCCCAATAGATACTTCCGCTACATTTCCTACATTTTTTATAAAATAGTTAAGATTGGTCGTATTTAAATCATGACCTGCATTAATGCCCAAACCTAATTGGTGGGCTAGTTTTCCACATCGAGCATAATCCGCCACTGCTTTTCTTTTTCCTTCGCTATAATTATGTGCGTAAGGCCCTGTATAAAATTCAATCCTATCTGTTCCTACTGCTTTGGCTCCTTCTATCATTCGCTCATCTGGATTAATGAAGATAGATGTCCGAATTCCTGCTGCTCTTAATTTGGCTATTGTGTCCGTTAAAAAACCTTTATGTTTAATAGTGTCCCACCCAGCATCAGAAGTCAGTGCATCAGGCGCATCTGGAACCAAGGTACATTGATGCGGCTGGTTTTCCATCACCATTTTTAAAAACTTCGGAATTGGGTTTCCTTCAACATTCAATTCTGTTTTGACAATAGCTTTTAAAACTGGTACATCTGCATATCGAGCATGGCGCTCATCAGGCCGAGGGTGAATAGTAATACCATCTGCCCCAAATTTTTCACAATCTTTAGCAATTTGTACTAAATCAGGATAATTAGCACCTCTAGAATTTCTTATTAAAGCTATTTTATTAATATTTACGCTTAGTTTAGTCATTGACTTATAGGTTACGGATTACTAATTTTTCGCAAATATAGACACATTTTATTAATCACCCTATCTTTTTAAATCTTGTTAATGCGACAATCTCGATAGCAATCGGGCGTCCTCCTGTAGATTATTGCGCTATGTATGTTAAAATTTAATTAATAGTACGCTAGGTTCGCTCAAATTTTTGATTAATACATAAATTACACGAAATAATATTCTGTATTAAAAGTATTTTTATCTTTAAAACAGTATTTTGTTCGTATTTATTTTTATTAAATAAATATAATTAAAATATTATTTTTAACCCTAAAATAATAACCTGAAAAGAGTTTATTTAAAATAAATAAAATTCTGCATTTTAAACATAAATCAAAATATTATTTTGATAATATTTTATTTTATTAACTAATTTTGGGCGAACCTAGCGTAGTACAATTAGTTATTTGGAATATCGAACAAAATGGCTTAATTTGCTTTTAATAAAAGTGTCCTCCTTTTTTCCCTAATTTTTTTTGGCTAAACCCGATTTGCTAATATAACCTACGAAACCTACATCGCCTATGCGAAAAATCTTACTATTCATTTCCTTCTTTTGTTTACCATTTTTGGTAATTGGGCAATCCCAAAAAAACAGTAATACCATTTCTGTTCAAAAGATTGTAAAAATCTACCCTAACCCTGCGTTTAATTTTATCGGCTTGAATAATGTCTCTAATGTAGGCAGTATTATTATTTATAACTTAGTTGGTCGTAAGATGAAAAAATTTACACCTCAGGAAGGAGAACGTTATGATATTGCTGATTTGCCAAGAGGTATGTATTTAGTACAATTACTAGGTACTGATGGAAAAGTAGTTACGACTCAACGAATGTCTAAAAAATAACGATTATTAAATTTTCTAAATAGAAAAATAGCGAATTGCAAATGCGATTCGCTATTTTTTTTTACCTCTTTTAAAATTTTCTACTTTTACAGCTTATAAGGAAACGATAAATGATGAACGATGAATTTGTAAAAAATTGACTTTCAATGATTACATTTCAGAAAATGTAAATACTTATTTTTATTTTTCCTAAATAATCAAATACTGTAGATGAAAAATTTAATTGTAATTTTATTAGCTACTATTTTTCTAATGGTAGCTTGTCAAAGTAATGTTTCGGAAACAACAGCTTCGAAATCGAGCGCTACCGAGTTATTGCATTCAACTCCTCCAAAGACCGCAACAGATAATGGTGGCTTATTTTTACCAACAGGTTTTGGAGCGCTAGTAGTCGTAGATAGTGTTGGGCCAGCTAGACATTTGGCGGTGCGGGAGAATGGTGATATTTATATAAAACTAAGTGTTCGTACTGGCGATAAAGGTAATGTCGCAATCAGAGATACCGATAATGATGGAAAGGCAGATATTATTCAACGCTGGGGCAACTATCCAAATGATGGCAGCTTTGCCACAGAAATGCGGATTCATAAGGGGTATTTATATTTTAGCTCAGAGTTAGTCGTTTATCGACAAAAACTTACCCCTGGTAAATTAATTCCTGCTGGAAACCCCGAAGTCATCTTAACCGACCGTTTTCCACTTCGATGGCATAATGCAAAATCCTTGGCTTTTGATGATAAAGATGGCATGTATGTTACTTTTAGCGCTCCAACTAACGCCTGTGAAGATTGGACGACCGCTAAGGATAAAACTTACGCAGGGGTTAAAGGGTATTCTCCTTGCCGAGATTTAAAAGATTTTGGTGGTATTTGGAAATTTGATAAAAATAAATTGGGGCAATTCCAGTCAGATGGCCAAAGATATGCAACAGGCCTAAGAAGTATTGTTGCTATGACTTGGAACGAAGTTGATAATAGTTTATATGCGTTGAATCATGGAAGGGATTATTTATATAGTCATGCGCCACAACATTATACCCCTTGGCACGAAGCCGTTTTACCCGCAGAAGAGTTTATGAAAATTAAAAAAGGAGATAATTTTGGTTGGCCTTATGGTTATTATGACCATTTTCAAAATAAAAGAATGTTAGCGCCAGAATATGGTGGAGATGGTAAAAAAGAAGCCGCTTTTGCCAAACCGTTAATGGGTTTGCCCGCACATTGGGCACCGAATGATTTACTATTTTATAAAGGTACTCAATTTCCTGAACGATATAAGAATGGTGCATTTGTTGCCTTTCATGGCTCTACCAATCGTACCCCTTATCCTCAAGCAGGGTATATTGTCGCTTTTATTCCTTTTGAAAATGGGAAACCCATCGGAAAATGGGAAGTTTTTGCAGATGGCTTTACTGGTTTGGAAACCATTAAAGTAATGGATGACGTAAAGTATAGACCTATGGGGCTCTCAGAAGGGCCAGATGGTTCTTTATATATCTCTGAATCTAGGCAAGGTAAAATATGGCGAGTTATCTTTAATGGAGATGCAGAAAATTTTGGCAGCCCTCAACTTGCGGAGATGGAAGCAAGAAAATCTAAAGCTCATATTAGAGTACCTGATGAAAAGAAGGATAAGTTGTTTTCAAAATAAGTAAGTAATCAGACAAAAATAAGTTGGGTTATCCAGAGACACTTGGAGGTCTCCAAGCGTTTCGAAAATCGCCAACTAGGAAAAACATGGGATAAAAAATGCCAAATCCTCGTAATTTTAATCCGCCTAGTGGTTAGTCAATGTTAAAATGACGTGTGTAAGTTTGAGTGAATTTTGGGACTGACCAAGGCGAAAAACGCAGACATAGCCGTAGCTATGGCGAGTATTTTTAACGCAGGACAGGTTCAAAAGTCGCCAAAATTACCAGTCAATTTTATCTTGACTAACCACTAGTAGCACGCTACAATGCTTTTCTACGCTATAATAGCTTACGCTCTTTAGCTAATGGTGCTAATAATCCAAAGGTCAATTGAATACTCTTTGAGGTATTGGTTAAAGTAGAATGACTTTCGATATCTAGCATACCACCATTATATCTAATATCTAATAAGAGTTTCCAACCTTTCGCAATAATCTTTTCCGTATTCAAACCAATAGACAATGCTAGGTCAAAGCGTCGAATACCTGCTTCCTTAAAACTAATTGGAATATCAATAGTGCGTCTCAAATTGGCGTAAGTGAAGTAAGAAGATTTAACATCAATGGCAAAGGCAGGAATAATTCCACCAACTACACCAAACTCATATTCTTTATTTTTAAAGACTTTTAATTTTCCTAATAAAGGGACTTTCGCATAAAAAATGGAATTATTATAGACTCGTTGTTCCTCTCTTGCCTGTACTGATAATACCGTTCCATCCGAGACCAAAGCTAATTCGGGCATAAAATTAAAATAGTCATTAATATTAATTTCTACAGGAATACTAAAAAAGAAGCCATTTAAATCCCCGCTATTAGTTGCGTCAAGCGGATTAACATTAAAGAAAAAGGTAGATTTAGATTGATTAATACCTCCTTTAAAACCAATATAGGTTTGTGAAAAAATAGATAAGGATAGGAATAGTAAAGCTACTACTAGAGTTAATCGGTATGGAATCATCGTTGTATGTTTTTATTACAACGTCCATATCTTAAATATTAATTTCTACTATAATTATTTTAACATTCTCTCTAAATTATTGTCGCTCTGCATACATTTTAAAGCTATCCAATCTAGCCTGATCTTCATTTTTTATGAACCAGAAGAAAGAAGCGTACAAACATTTTAAAAGATAAGTTTTCCCTTCTGTACTAGCTTCATTGATAATTATAGTCTGTCCATTCATTTCTCGAAAAGCAATGGTTTCTTCCTTAATCATTTCAATAGATTGAGTGCTATAATTAATTTGTTGCTGCTTTTTATATTTCGTAACTATCCGCTTCATTTGAGTAAAAGTGCCTTGAACATCTGTCACCATTTTATATTTATTGCCAACTGTTCCAGGCTTTTGTTCCTCTGTTCTGATAGATTGTAATCCAGTATACCAATGTTTCATTTTAGTTGCATCCGTATATAGTTTGAAAGTTTCTGCTATTGGTAAATTAACTTGTTGTGTTGTCGTATATTTAGTTTTTGGAAAGAGTAAACCCGATAATAAAAACAATACAAGTAGTACCGCTAAAAATTTTAGGATAAATTTTAAGATTCGCATAGTGATAAAGTTGTCAATTATCGATTATCTGTTGTCTGTTTTAAACCGACAATTGATGACCGACAATTTTATAAAATGAATTGTTCTGTAATATATTTAATCTGCCAGCACTACATCTGTCTCTTTCCACAAAAATAATAAAGCTATTAGCGGAAAAACAGCAATTACATTAAAAGTAGTAGAAAAGTTAGCAAAATTATTATCATAAATTGCCGCTCCCAATAAAGCACCCGAACCAATTGCTACTTCCAAACCTATATATAAGGTTGCCATCGCTTTGCCACGATGTTCGATTTCACTACGATCAATAGTCCAAGCAAATAAAGCGGGTATCCCTACTCCTAGGGAAAATCCCACTAAACCTGACGATGCTAATAACCAAGTAGGTGATTGCGACATCCCCATTAATACAAAAGCAATCGCTAGCATGACCGCCGATATTCTAATCGCCACTACCCTACCGTATATATCTGATAATCGACCTGCTACGAGTCTAGATAAAATCGAACACAACGTAAAACTCGTAAAAAATGCCCCCTTATTGACCATTCCTAAATGCACACTTTGGTCGGGTGTAATGGTTATAATAGCCCCAAATCCTAAGTAAATTAAACCACAGGCAATCGCTGGAATAATTGATCCGCTATCAAATATTTCATTTCTTTTCAGCAGCAATAATCGAGGATGGAAAGCTTGTTTTTGAGCGAGTGTTTCTTTCATATTTAATAAGAGTAGCATCGACAATAAAGCGATACCAGAAGAAACATAAAACATCAAGTTTAGCGATTCATACACCGCAATATAGCTCCCTACAAAAGGCCCAATAGAACTTCCTAAATTAATGCTAATTCCTATAATCCCCATGGCTTCTCCTCTCCGTTTTTCAGATACTATATCTGCTACGTAAGCCGTAATGGCTGTAGGAGTAAACCCAGTAGAAAAGCCATGTAAAAGCCGCAGTAAAAGAAAGCCACTAACGGTCGTCAAAACTGGATAAATCAGGCTACATAGAATACAAACAACCGCTCCAAAAATAATGATGGGCACTCGACCAATTGTATCTGCCAATTTTCCACTAAATGGTCTTGAAATACCCGCAGTTAGCGTAAATAATGCAATAATTAAGCCCTTATATTCTGCGCCCCCTAAGCTTGATAAGTAGGCAGGCAGTTCAGGAATAATCATGTTAAAACTAGCTCCAAAAAGGGCGAAACTAGTGCAAAGCAACAGAAAGGAACGCGTATATAACGGCTGGTCATTTTTTTGCATCCGCAAAAGTAAGTACAAGGATTGAATTAGTGAAGGATTTAAGGATTGAAGAATCTAGAAATGATTGTAAAGATTGTGAGATTGTATGATTGTGTACGTGCTGTGTACAATTAGAAATTAAGCTATTTTTGTCCGACTACTTACTTAGGGAAACATCAAATTCTAAGTTAATCTAGAACGTCAGATAAAAAATTGATAATTATCCGTGTCCCTTTATTCACCTGTGGTAGTAATTTTATATCGCAGATTAATAAAGGGATACGGATAGTAGACAAAATTGTAACTTCTATTTTATCATTTTTTAACTTGATTAAAAATTCTTTCCTAAGTAACACTAAATCAATAAACGACACATTTACTATCCGTTACTAAAATCCATCAACAATCAGAATAAAAGGGTCAAATACCTGTGCAATATAAAGTCGATTTTCATAATGTAAAACCGTAGATGCTGCACTAATCAAATCGCCATTATTTTGAAAAGGTATTGTCGTTTTTAAAGTCATTGGGTCTATCCCAAATACTTGCATAGGGGATTTCTCCTTAGCGTCTTTGGCATGTGCCAAAAATTTTAGTGGACAAGGATGTGCGACTGTCCATAAAACGCCCTCATTATCCATTAATAAATTATCGCCAATCGGGATATTAACGTCATGTGCTTTAGTAGAATGTTTATCTTCGGCATCCACCTGACCATCCTTTATTTTATACCGCGCGACTTCTTGACAGCCTCCGTTTGCGACCAATAAATAACCTTCTTTTTGATTGACCCAAACCCCATTTGGATAACACATATTATCAAGTACAATTTGCCAATTACCCATTCCATCATAATGCACCACACTACCATTACCTATTCCTAAAATAGCTTTTGTACCTTCATTTGGGTTCATATTTGGGACAGAATTAGAGGCGTAGAAACTACCATCCTCCAAAACATCTAAATCATTGGGCACATTCATTAATTCGTCCATCATGATATTTTGGGTATCTGCCAGTAAGCTATCATCTTGAATTACAAATCGAACAACACTATGCTGCCAACTTTCTCCTTTCTTATCATGAGAAATAGCATATAAATAAGGTATGGAATCGATTGTTACAATGTCTATTCCATGTGGATGAACCGTAAAATTAGTAGGAATGATTGTAAACTCAAAAGTCGTATTATCTGCTGGATTGATTCCATAGAAACCTCCTGTTTCAGGTTTACCTTGACGTCGTTCTGCACAGGATACAATAATTCGAGGATACCCCATCGACGTGTCCATAGCTAAGTCTTCTGGACCACTTCCTACTTCAAGTTTCTGCGTTTTTGGTGTTCCTTTTGTTGTATAATCTCCACAACTAAGCGGTGATATGCCACAGTCACTAAATTGAAAATATAGGATGGGCAATAAGAGTAAAATGGCTAGAAAAATTAAAAAATAGACAATGGCTTTTTTCATATCGTTTTGTTCAGTTGCATAAAAAAAGAAGGGAAAGCAGGAAAAAATTAGGAATATCCAATTTTCTGTTCCTAATTACAAATATAATCTTTTCTAATTCTAAACGGGCATCCAGATAATCTATCCTAAAAAAGTCGTTATTTTACACTTATATTTTAACAATTAATTTATAAATTATCTCTAAAGAGGAACTTTTAACCTTCGTGTTTTCTTCTCATTTTTGAGATTGAGATTGAGATTGAGATTGAGATTGAGATTGAGATTGAGATTGAGATTGAATATTTACATTTTTTTATCCATAAAATAAGTAAGCACTCTGTACGCAATTAAAGAAATATATTATACCCTTCAAGGGGAAGGCGCTCACACCGGTCGAGCTGCTGTGTTTTGTCGTTTTTCAGGCTGCAACTTATGGAGTGGTCGAGAAAAAGATAGACATAAAGCCATTTGCCAATTTTGTGATACCGACTTTTGGGGAACGGATGGGGTCAACGGCGGAAAATATAAAACTGCTACGGAGGTAGCCACTGCAGTTATGGCACTTTGGAAAAAAGATGACCAAGGAGTCCCAATTGGTACACCTTATGTCGTTTGCACAGGAGGAGAACCGCTTTTACAATTGGACAAAAAACTAGTCAAAGCATTTCATAAAGCGGGTATCGAAGTAGGAATTGAAACCAACGGTACTAAAAAAGCACCTAAAGGGATTGATTGGATTTGTATGAGCCCGAAAGCAGGTGCTGAATTGATATTAAAAAAAGGAAATGAGTTAAAATTAGTTTTTCCACAACCTGGGGCTATGCCTGAGCAATTTGAGGATTTAAAATTTGACCATTTTTATTTGCAACCTATGGATGGGCCTAATGCTGCCGAAAACACCCGCCTTACCCTCGATTATTGTTTAAAAAATCCAAAATGGAATTTAAGTATACAAACGCATAAGTTGTTGCATATTCCGTAACTCAACTTCAATCTCTATTTACGGGGCACTTGCAACTTCATAAACAAAGATTATCCTTTTACAAAAATATCCAAATGCGCTATCTCTAATCGTTGTTGCCCCGTAATAATTAAATCTTTTTTCCGCCGTATCCACTTCTCAAAATTGCTTTGCATAGCTGGGGCTAAATCCATTTCCCCCAAAGCATTTTCCATAAAATTTAGAAGATAATAATGCATTTTTATATCAATAGGTGCAATATTCCAGGTACTAGTGGCAGATTGAATAGCACTTTCTTGTGCAGTAAATAACTCTACCATGTATTGGCTCGCTTTTCTCCCTAAGGCTTTCCCAAAATCTTGCGGTCGCTCCATGTGTTCATTATAAGCACCTACGAATACATCATCAAACGGGTCGGCAGGATGAAAAGTCATCCCTTCATAACTTAAAGTGTGATAGAAATTTAATTTGTTTTTAGTGATTAAATCAACTAGTTCAGAAATTTGTTCCGTTGAAAACAAATCAAATACCGCATTGGCTAGTACTAAATCTACTTTTTTCAAATCTACTAATGCTGCCAAATTCAACAAAGAATCATTCAAAATGGTCACCGTAATTTTCCGCTTAACAGACCTTATGTGAATCGTCCCTTTCTTCTGTTCAAAACTATATTTATAGTAATTGGCATAGTCTTTTAATCGTCTAATTGTCGCCTTTCTTAAGTCTGTATCTTGTTCTACTAAATACCAATTTTGGTTTTGAGAAAACTGTTCTACAAAATATAAACAATTAGAACCTGTTCCTGCGCCTACGTCTACTAACGTAATACTAGATTTTTTAGCTAAATGTGCGATTACCTTACTTTCCAACGCTTTATTTCGTGCTTCTACATCGAACGGATACCGTTCATTTAACCAATCTATATCAAAATTTTCTTTTTCTTCTTCTTCCACCATCGTATTTTTTATTGTTTATGCTAAAATAATTGTTATGTGTATTGCAATCGGGAAGCAAAGTAATGTTTATTCTGGAAAGTTAGACTGAATAATGACCTACATCATTTTAAAGGGTGATTAATATCCCTCTTTAGTCAATCGTATATCATCACCAAACATAATCTATATCATTTTTTAAACTTGAATTCGCCCGTAACTTTGTATTGTCAAAAGGAAAGAAACAAACGATGATAAAATATAAAAAATTGCAGACTGAGTTAAAGTTATCTATCTACATAATCCCTTGTCAGAAAGCTTTAAAAATATTTGGAAAGATTAAAGGTAGGATATTAGTTTTCAATTCTCAATTTTCAAAAAAGGCAATTGATTTACTAAAATTCATTCAATCTACTGTTAAGTATGGACTTAAATCCGCTGATACTTCCGCTTTCAAAACGCCAACAATCACTTTAATGTCTTTTGCTTCTAATATTTGGATGCCTGCTCCTCTATTCTTTGGGTGTGGGTCTATCATTCCAACATAGACAGATTTGACTTGTCTTTTGGCAATACTCTTAGCACAAGAAGGTGTTCTTCCGTAAAAAGAACAAGGTTCTAAAGTCACAAATAATTCTAAATCTGCAAGATGTGAAGGAACTTGTTTTAATGCCATTGCCTCCGCATGGTCGCTTCCTGGCTCATTTGTATGGCCTCGAGCAATAATTTTTCCGTCTTTTACAATAATGCAACCAACTGGCGGATTGGGATGGCAATGAGGTAAAGCCTTTCTTCCTTCCAATATCGCTTGGTACATAAAATATTCAGCCGTTTGTTCCGTCATTTATTTTAAAATATGGTTTAAACGATGACTACTTATCGTCATCATAATTAATGGAATGACTAAGAAAATCCGCATTCCCATATAAATAAACGGTATTAAACCGCCAAAGAATTCTAATAAAGCCCCTTTGCTAATTACCGAGCCTTGATGGAAACCAATTGTATAGCTTGGTATACCCAAAAATAGCCACTCGCCAAGAAGTAGTAGTAAATAAACAAAGATGAAACATAAATTTAACTGATGAGATTGCCAGTTGTTTAATTTAAAGCCAATAAAAAACAAAATAGCTATGATTAGATTAAGTCCTGCATGCGGGCTTGTCAAAATATCAGTTATTTTAGGGAAAGCAAAACAGCTAAATATACAAAAGTGCCCTAATCGTATGGCGTAGACTGTTTTAAGGTTTTCTTCAAATTTGTATTCAGCAATTTTTTTTGCAATAGACGTTTTCATTTTTCTGGATTAATAAGTAACTTTATTACCTCACAAGTTACGTTTATTCTCATTATTTGGCTTTCTGTTTATCGAATAGTGGGACAATTTATAAGTCTTTGACAGATTAACCTAATTGTTGCGATGTTACCATGTTGCCTTGTTGTCGATAAAACATGGCAACATGGTAACATCGCAACCTTAAATATTAGTTGTCAATCATTTATAAATCAAACCAATAGGTACATTCATTCGTCTAATTTCCTCATTACAACAAAAAGGAGTTAGCAACCAAAGTTACTAACTCCTCAAAATGCTGATAATGAAAATGACCGAATTATTACTGAATAGTCATAATTCGTTGCTAGGATTTAACTAGCAGTTAATGCTGACAAAGAATCAACGTCAACGTCATTTTCTTTTATGTTTCTACTGCTTCATTTGGTAATGTCTCAAATCCGTTGATTTCTAATTTTCACGCAGCGCTTACAGAGTCCGCAGAGAAGTGGAATGTAAAGTTTTTTCTCTGCATACTTTGCGATATCTGCGTGCAATATCAACGCATTTAACCCACTACCGTCTATCTAGTTCATC
Source organism: Bacteroidota bacterium (assembly GCA_017857395.1). Taxonomy (GTDB): domain Bacteria; phylum Bacteroidota; class Bacteroidia; order Chitinophagales; family Saprospiraceae; genus JAFMDF01. The sequence goes on from JAFMDF010000017.1 coordinate 29,258, forward strand.
TAAACCATAAGTTTCAATAATACTAACTAAATGACTAGCTAAATCATCCATTTTATTTCCGTAACCTAGTCGCTCCAATCCCTTTGCCCAAGCTTTGTAATCTGTGCTTTCCAAAGTGGTTAATTGACCGAACTTACCACTTGTTAAATAAGTACTGTGGTCTCTAAAACTAGTCCATGCATTTTCATAATGCCGATAGCAAGTATTTTGATATGCTCCTGAATCTCCTTCCCAACCTAAAGAACAAGTCAAAGCAAAATGATTATTACCTTGTTTCGCTATATCTCTTTGTCCACCCTGACTTTGTAATAAGCCACATGCCAAAATAATAGAGGATGGAATACCATATTTTCTTCTTTCATTAATCACTACTCTGGCAAAACGTTTTAAATAATCATGCTTCATTTTGTCATCTACCTTTGCTAAATTATCCATTAGGCTGACTTTCGTAGAACCGCTAAATGGATAAGGCATTTCAAATTTGTCTAAAATTTTTGTGAATTCTTTCTTTCTTTCCGTAAATATTTCTTTTTTTGGGGCAGCTTGAAATTGTTGATTTTCAGGACTCATTTCTCTTGACTCACTTTCTACGGGTGAATTAAGATTAATGCTAAATCGAAAATCTTTTTGTATAAACAAATACAAAACAACAGACATCAAGGCTATTTTAAACCAATGTTGTTGAAGGTAGGCCAAAATGATTGACCCTTTGGCACTCTGTTTCATCGCACATTTTTTTTACTACTTTCTTGTATAATGAATTTCACTCTAGGTATTATTTTGTTTTATATAAATAAACAAAATATCTAATTGATTACTAAAAGTTTATAAATAAGGTGGTAAATCTTTTCTTTTAAACTCTTGATTTTCAATATTTTAAAACAATATTCAAATTCAAAAAAGTAGTTGTTTACTATTATTTATTCTCAGATGATACAAATTTAAAACAAAAAGTTTGTAAATTCAAATAATTTTAAAACAATTTAAACATATTTATTTTGCATATAATTAAAGGCAATAAAATATATTTTTTTGATTATTAAAACAACTTAATAACCAAAAAAATTATATTTTCACTGATTTTAGACGCCTTTATATCAATCAATCACACCTAATGTATTTTATCGGATATGATGTTGGCAGTTCATCCTTAAAAGCTGCTTTATTAGATGGGAAAACAGGAAAAACCATTACTGCTGCCCAATACCCAGACCAAGAAATGCCTATGCAAGCCCAACAAGCAGGCTGGGCAGAACAAGATCCTGCAATGTGGTGGGAAGCTTGTAAAAAAGCTACTGCTCGCTTATTAAAAAAAGCGGCCATTGATACTAAAAAAATTAAAGGGATAGGCATTTCCTATCAGATGCATGGCTTAGTAGTTATTGACAAAAAAGGAGCAGTTTTGCGACCTTCCATTATTTGGTGCGACAGTCGGGCTGTTCCCATTGGTAATCAAGCTTTTGAAGATTTGGGCGGCAAGAAATGTTTGTCTCGATTATTAAATTCACCTGGCAATTTTACTGCTTCCAAATTGAAATGGGTTAAAGAAAATGAACCCGAATTATTTGAACAAGTAGATAAATTTCTATTACCTGGCGATTATTTAAATTATAAATTAACAGGAGAAAAAAACACCACCATTTCAGGTCTATCCGAAGGCATGTTTTGGGATTTCAAAAAAAACCAAGTTGCTAATTTTTTAATGAAACACTATGGCTTTAATAATAAATTAGTCCCTGAAATCGTCCCTACTTTTTCTATCCAAGGAAACTTAAGTGCAACTGCTGCCAAAGAAATCGGTTTACCCAAAGGTATCAAAATCTGTTATAGAGCAGGCGACCAACCTAATAATGCCTTATCGCTCAATGTATTAAATGCAGGGGAAGTTGCGGCTACTGCTGGCACCTCAGGCGTTGTTTACGGCGTTAGTGACCAAGTAAAATATGACCCCGAATCTAGAGTCAATACCTTTGCGCACGTTAACCACACCACCGAATTAAACCGATTGGGTATTTTATTATGCATTAATGGAACAGGTATTTCTAATGCTTGGTTAAAACGAACTTTAGGAAAATATGATTATCCTGAAATGAATGAATTAGCAGCAAAAGTACCTGTTGGTTCAGATGGTTTATTAATGCTGCCTTTTGGTAATGGTGCAGAAAGAATGCTTTGTAATAGTGACCCTGGTGCTCAACTGGTCAATTTGAATTTTAATCGACATAACGAAGGTCACCTTTGTCGGGCGGTACAAGAAGGTATTGTTTTTTCTTTCCAGTATGGTTTAGAGATTATGGGCAAAATGGGCTTAAAACCTAAAGTCATGCGGGCAGGAAATGCTAATTTATTCCTCAGTCCCTTATTCCGTCAACTACTAGCCAATACTTCTGGGATTCCTATCGAATTATATAATACGGATGGTGCAACGGGAGCAGCGATTGGGGCTGCTATTGGCTATGGCGCTACTGATTTTGAACATGCTTTTAAGGGATTGTCCGTCATAGAAACAACCACTCCAGAAAAAGGAAGTGATGCTTATTGTGAAGCTTATGGAAAGTGGTTAGCAGCTTTGGATAAGTCGATGAAAGTTTAATTTGCGATGTTGCCTTGTTACCTTGTTACCTTGTTGAGGATAGAACATGGCAACAAGGCAACATCGCAACAGAAGTAATGCAAAATCTATAAGATTCAATCCTTGTACTTCTCCTAAAATAATACTATAAAACTGACAACTAATACTATTCTGCTATAAAATATATTTTTAAAACCTTAGCCTGTATATTCGTGCTTAGTATTAAAATTCCTAGTATTTAAGCAGAATATATAAAATTTCACAAAATGAATCTAACCTACGGTGCAAAACAGTACTTCCCTGCCATCGGTAAAATTGAGTACGAAGGCCCTAAAACGAAAAATCCCCTAGCTTTTCGCTATTATGACGAAAATAAACAAGTAGGTGGTAAAACCATGAAAGAACATCTTCGATTTGCTGCGGCTTATTGGCATTCTTTTAATGGTGGAGGTAGTGACCCTTTTGGCTCGGATACACGTCCTATGCCCTGGATGGATGCTAAAGACCCTGTGTCTTCTGCTAAGCAAAAAATGGATGCAGCTTTTGAATTTATCACCAAAATGAGCATTCCATACTACTGTTTTCACGATGTCGATTTGGTAGATGAAGCAGATTCTATTATTGAAACAGAAAAACGCTTACAAACCATTATAGATTATGCGGCGGAAAAGCAAATGGATTCTGGGGTAAAATTATTATGGGGAACAGCGAATTTATTTTCGCATCCACGTTATATGAACGGTGCTTCTACTAATCCTGATTTTCAAGTAGTGGCTTACGCTGCCACACAAGTAAAGAATGCGATAGATGCAACGATTGCCTTAGGTGGTGAAAATTATGTTTTTTGGGGAGGACGAGAAGGTTATATGTCGCTCTTGAATACCAACATGAAACGAGAAGTAGAGCACATGGCTCGTTTTATGACGATGGCGAGAGATTATGGTCGAAAGAATGGTTTTACAGGAACTTTCTTAATTGAGCCTAAACCCATGGAACCTTCTAAGCATCAGTACGATTTTGATTGTGCTACGGTCTTAAATTTCCTTAGAGAATTTGATTTATTAGGTGATTTTCAAATTAATATTGAAGTCAATCACGCTACTTTAGCGAGTCATACTTTCCAACATGAAATCCAAGTAGCCGCAGATGCAGGCGCTTTAGGTAGTTTGGATGCCAACCGAGGAGATTATCAAAATGGTTGGGATACCGACCAATTCCCGATGAATTTGTATGAGTTAACCCAATCGATGTTGGTCTTCTTAGAAGCAGGTGGCTTAAAAACGGGCGGTATTAATTTTGATGCAAAGGTGCGTAGAAATTCTACTGATTTAGATGATTTATTCATAGCGCATATTGGAGGAATGGACGCTTTTGCAAGAGCTTTATTGATTGCGAATAATATCTTAGAAGATTCTCCTTATAAAAAATTGAGAACCGATAGATATAGTTCTTTTGATACTGGTTCTGGTCGAGACTTTGAAAAAGGTTTATTAAAATTATCAGATTTACGAAATATAGCCCTAAATATTGGGGAACCACGACAAATCAGTGGTAAACAAGAATACTACGAAATGATTATCAATCAGTATATTTAGTTTAGCCATTTCGACTGATTCGGGTTGCGAATTTTTTAAAATAAGATAAGGTAAGCGTGAACATTTTTAAATTCAAATTATTTTTGTTTAAATACCTTCTTAATTTACTACTCATTAATCATTCGCAACCCGATATTTATGTACATTAAAAGAAATATTCGCTGGAGCATTGTTCTTCGCTTTGCTTGGAAGAATTTATTATTCTTCACTTTTTGGGCAACGCTAGTTGTTTGGGCTAACCACCATTTTGAACACCACGAGTCCAGTATTGCTATTCCTTTCCTGCCACTTAGTACCATTGGTATTGCCGTTGCTTTTTACATAGGCTTTAAAAATAATGCTGCTTACGACCGTTTCTGGGAAGCTCGAAAAATTTGGGGTGGTATCGTCAATTATAGCAGAACTTGGGGCAATCAAGTAATGAATTTTGTTTCTAACAAATCTATTTCTACAACTGAATTGGCTGCTATTAGAGAAAAAATGATTTATCGGCATATTGCTTGGTTAAATGCGCTTCGGTTACAACTCAGGAAACCTTCCTCTTTTAGTATTCAACATAAAGGAAGTGTAAAATCTTTAAAAAAAGGAAGCCCTGAACGCAAACATTGGGATGAAGAAGTTGGTAGCCTACTTTGCAAAACAGATTATGATTATTTAATAGAACGCAAAAATACCGCTACCCATCTAGTTAAATTACAGGGCGATGATTTAAGAATGTTGAATGAAGAAAAAGACTTGGTGAATGATTTTCGGCATGTAGAAATGATGCGTATTCTAGAAGAATTTTATAACCTTCAAGGTAAATGTGAACGTATTAAAAACACCCCTTTTCCTCGCCAATATGCTTATTTTAGTAAGGTGTTTGTTTGGATTTTTATTCTCTTATTGCCTTTCGGATTAGTGGGGGAATTTGCAAAAATGGGCCATCAAATGGCTTTCTTGACCGTTCCTTTTTCCGTCTTAGTTTCTTGGGTTTTTATAACGATGGAAATAGTTGGTGATAATAGTGAAGACCCTTTTGAAAATTTCATCAATGATGTTCCAATGACCGCCCTATGTCGAACTATAGAAATTGATTTACGAGAAATGCTATGTGAAACAGATTTACCGCCTAAAATAATGCCCGAAATGGATATTTTGATGTAAGCCCCCTCAATGTGGAATCTTTTTAGCAACTTTGTAGTTAAGTAAATCATTTGGATGTTTAATTAAGAGCTTGTTGAAAATTTATCCTTTGGGCTAAAAAAGATGTATTTTTTATCTCCAAAAACAAACTCCCAACAAGCTCTAAGTAACGGTGAAATAATAAAGTATGAAAAATCAAAGTAGGGATTCGTTGAGGAAAAAGAAATCAACTAATAATCAAGAAAATTATAATTGGAATCTAGGAGATCAAAAAGGTAAAGGCTTAAAAAAAGTAAAGGAGTATGCGATTTTAGTTGGGGTTATTCATGGAATGGATACAGAAGAAAGAGTAAAAGAGTATATGGATGAGTTAGAATTTCTAGCGATGACAGCTGGTGCTATAACCATCAAGCGATTTACACAAAGATTAAACAATCCAGATCGACGAACATTTGTGGGGAAAGGTAAATTGGAAGAAATCTTAGCATATGTCGAAAGCCATGAAGAAATCACCATGGTTATTTTCGACGATGATTTGACCGGCAAACAAGTTGGTATTTTGGAGGAATTTTTGAAGGTAAAAATCATTGATAGAAGCACTTTAATCCTCGATATTTTTGCTAATCGGGCACAAACCTCGCAGGCTAAAACGCAAGTAGAATTGGCTCAGATGCAGTATCTTTTGCCTCGACTACGTGGTCTTTGGACACACTTAGAAAGACAAAGAGGTGGTATTGGTATGAGAGGACCTGGTGAAAAAGAAATTGAAACGGATAGGCGGATCATTAGAGATAAGATTTCTAAATTGAAGGACAAACTAAAAGTGATTGACCAACAAAATACCACTCGTCGTAAGACTAGAGGTCAAATGATTCGAGTAGCTCTAGTGGGTTATACCAATGTTGGCAAATCTACTATCATGAATTTATTGAGTAAATCAGAAGTATTTGCAGAAAATAAACTCTTTGCTACGTTAGATACGACGGTTAGAAAAGTGGTTTTTGATACGATGCCTTTTTTAATGTCTGATACCGTAGGTTTTATTAGAAAACTACCGCATCATTTAGTCGAAAGTTTTAAGTCTACTTTGGATGAAGTGAAAGAAAGTGATATTCTCCTACACGTGGTAGACGTTGCACACCCACAATATGAAGACCAAATTAATACCGTCCAGAAAACATTAAAGGATTTGGACGCGATTAACAAACCTATCTTATTTGTTTTCAATAAAATGGATTTATATCGAGAAAAGAATTTTGATGATTTTCTAGAAGAAGAAACCAAAGAAGAAATAATGGTAGAATTGACCGAAAATCTACGAAAAAATCATGCGGGGGATCACGTTTTTATTTCTGCTATCAAAAAAGAAAACATTGATATCCTCAGGCAAAAAATCACAAAATTAGTAAAGGAACAATATGTCATTCGATACCCTTATCAGGCTAAGAAATGGTAATTGCTAGTATAATATATACTACATTCAAAGAAAATTTGAGGTTGCTAACATCAAGGTTAACAGCCTCAACTACCACCCAAATAAGCTTTTTTACTTCCTTCTTGATAAAAAAATTATTCTATTTTAATTAAAAAAATGTGTTAATAATTCGCACACGCCTTTCCTTTTTTTAAGAAATATCGTATTTTGCTCCAACAACCTACTAAATTCTCTCAAATACCGATTAGTAATTCACTAATTTAGACCACCGCACCTAATACACTTATTCTAAACAAGTAACTCACAAATCTAACTTTATGGGCTTTTTTGCTCATAATAAGCCTGTACACACTATATACTCATACCATCACATTTTACCAAGAAAACACAAAAAAACATTAAGTATCAACATCGACTTAGCAAGAGAAAACTAAAAACAATGAACAACTTACACTTAAAATGGTGGCTTATAGCTACCCTATTCTTCCTATCTTTTCCTGTATTTTCTCAAAAATATAGCATTCATCTGGCTGCCTTTACGGAACAAATAGATTCCTCTTTTTTTAGCTTTGCAGGATTCAGTAATGTTCAACATAAACAACATCCGCTTAATTTCCATCAATATTCTTGGGGAAATTTTGCTACTTTAGAAGCTGCTAAAAATCAGTTATCTACACTTCAACAAAACCCTATGCTTAAAGGATTGACTAATTTAAGTCTCTTCCCATTATCGGCAAAGTTCACAATTCCAACTATTGACACTAATATAGATATAGACAATAAAATAGAAGCTATTGATTTTCAGCTATTTAGTCGCTCCATTTATATTCATGCAGCGTCAAAAGGGATTCAAAAAATGGATGTTGCTATTTTAGAAGAAGTGGCCAATATTTTAAGGAAGCATCCTGCCTTAAAATTAAGAATTATTGCTCCAGAAAATTCAATAATGCAACTTGTAACATCTCCTTCTACGGATGTCGTTGAAAATTTTTTATTGGCTCAAAATATTCCCGCTTATCGAATAAAAACGATTTCAAACCCTTCACATCTAGATAATAAAGCAAAGGACGCTACCATTCCTAAAAAGCAACAAGTCATTATGACCTTAGTTGATTTAAAAGAAGAGATTATTTTGGACAAGTTTGGGAATGATGGGTTAATTGTTAAGCAAATGAACCCTAATAATAGTCTACAAGTATTAGATTAGAAATGTTGTTTTTGGAAAGGAACTAAGTTGCCTATCGGGCGGTTTTAATCAATAAATGCTGGCGCAACTAAAATACATCCATTATGCAACTCTACAACCAAAACCACCTCAGGATTTTTATAATAACTATGCTGCTTTAGAAACTGCGCGGTGGGACAAATCTATTATTGATCAAGAAAACTTTACGTTCACCAACATTATTTACATCAACCATTTAATCGCTATCGTGCAAAATAAATAAAATAGATTTTCCCAAAATATGGTCTGCAATTTGTAGCAACCTTTAAAGAAAATGGTGTTTTGCATGATTGGACGGCAATTCTAAAGTAAAATATTTCTCCTTCTAGTCAAATGATAATTGCCGACAATTAAAATCGCCCCTGTTTTCCCCTCTTAGCCTGCTAGGCATTAATTTTATTGCTTATACCTTTTTTAGCGTTTTACCTCGGGTAGTTTCTGTCGTGCCAAGCCCTGCTTGGTAGGATTTTTATATCGGATGTCTTTGAACACGGATGAAATGGAACACAGCTAATTTTATCTCGAATGAAAGCTGTTTTAGATAGTTTCTGTAGGGTCTTCCGATAATTATCGGAACTGCTTGGTGGAATTTTATCTCGATAAGCTAAAATTGATTCACTAGTTTTTCTAACATACGAATAAATAAAAATATGAGAAACCCACCTATTAAAATATTCATATATTCCGTCCTCCTATTATTCGTACTCCTTTCCTGTAGAAAAGAACGGGTAGTTGAGGAAGAAAGTGCAGAAATGAATAATACAGGTGTTGCATTGAATGCAGAAATTATGGGGCTAGGCACTTTTTTTGGCAATGTGTTTAGTAATGTGGTTTTAATTAATGTACAAAATGGGCCGAGTGCTACTTTGGCAACCAATGAATTAAAAGAGTTACTACAACTAACGGAAAGAGACAATGATTTTTTTGTATTTAACCTCCATCAACAGCAAACCCTTGAAGCACAACAATTTACCAATGAAATCACCTTTGAAGCAGCTAAAGTCGCTAATCAAAAAAGTGTTGATATTTTAGCTCAAACTATTCAATATTTCAAAGCTCAAGATAAGAGAGTATATGTGTTAGGCATCGCCTTCGGAGCTTATTTGGTACAAGAGTTATTAGTAAGAGAAGGTACAAATCTTGCAGACCAATATTTATTAATGGCTGGAAGACTAGACATGCCTGACCTTATTTGGACATCTTTTAGCGAAGGTAATACAGGTGGTTTTATCGACGGCAGCACTCCTTTTACAGGCGCACCAAGTACCCTTACTGCTACCCAAAAAAATCATAATAAATTATTTGCAGGTTTAGCTTTTAAAAAATATACTATTGAATTGTCGAAGTATGATGATTTGACGAATGTTACTTATTGCTTTGGTAATTTAGATGAATCCGTCGGTCGACTCACTCAAAACGAACAAGCTTTGTTAATTACTCGACAAGCTAATTTATTAATATTTGATGGTGGTCATCAAGCAACTATTGAAGGGTTGATTGATGAAGGGTTTGAGCTGGCTTTTGGAGAGTGAAGCAAATCTTAAATCACAGTTCTTAAATCTTAAATCATGAATCCTTCTAAATAAAACGTAATGGATTTATGATGTATGATTTATGATTATGATTTTTTGGCGGCGCCAAACTTCGTCAATTAATAATAGCTGCACATAATATCCCAGCAGCCACCGCCGCATTCAAAGACTCTGCCCGACCCTGCTTTCCTTTAGGAATCCGAATTAAATGCGTAGCTTGTGCCGTAATATCCTCAGAAACACCAGCCCCTTCATTGCCAATAATTAATACTCCATTTTTAGGTAAATCCGCTTTAAAAACATCTTCCCCTTGCAATACTGCCGCAAAAGTTGGTAAATCAGGTACATTTCCCATCAACTCCGAAAACTCAATGGAAATAATTTTGACCCTTAAAAAAGCCCCCATAGACGCTTGGATAACTTTAGGATTAAAAACCTCTACTGTATTTTTAGAACAAAAAACATAAGGCAAACCAAACCAATCCGCAATCCGTAGAATACTGCCCATATTTCCTGGATTTTGTAAGTTGTCTAAAAAGAGGGTTAAACTACTGTTAATTGTCGCCAAATCTAGTTCATAAGTCGGTACTTTACAGACCACAAATACTTGATTGGGCGTTTTTAAACTGGAAATACGGGCTAAATCCTTTTGACTAATTTCTTGAACAATCGTATCAATATTCCTTAAAATAGAATGATTGGCTTTAATCCAAGGCGTTAGTGCAAAAATACCTTCTAATATAAGTCCTTGGTGTTGAATAATTTCTGTCGCCATTTTTTCTCCTTCGACTACAAAATTATTATACATTTGCCTAAACTTTTTCTGTTTAAGCGATTGTAAATATTTAAGGGTATTTCTGGTCAGCATAAAAATTAAAGGTTATTAGAAGTTATTCGAGGTTATTTATCTAAAATTCGATGATAACCATTAGTACATCGTTCAATAAATAAGTGGGTGTTTTAAAACATCCCGTTGCTAGTTACTGGTTGCTAGTTCTGCCTAAAAAGAAACCAGCAACTAGCAACCAGCAACAATTTAAAATTTCAAGAAACTTATTGAACGGTGTAATTAGTCTTTATTCTAAAATAAATCGTAAGGAAAGTGCTTCCAGAACTTGAAGTTCTGGAAGCACTAAGCCTTTTGGAATAAAATCTATTAATAAGTTCCAAATTAATGAGCAACGAAAATAACATACGACTATTCAGCTGTTGGCGAAAACTCTGCTTTTTTGCTAGTTGGTTGCTGTTATTTTCCTGCAACACTACAAAATACCTACAAGAAGACGAAGCTTTCCTGAAAAAAAGCGAAATTAAATTTGAAACGGCTTATAAAATAAAAAAGTCTAAAAAATTAGCAGGAGATTTATTAGGCATCGTTAAACAAAAACCCAATACTAAATTTCTCTTAATCAATCGCCGTTGGTTTTATTATAAATCCAGAAAAAAACAACAAAAAAAAGATAGAAAATCAAGACGATTAATAGCAGAATATCCTAGTATTTATAGCGAGTTATTAGCAACAGAAACCGCTAAGTCGATGGAGTATTTTTTAGATAAAAAAGGGTATTATCATGCACAAGTTCGTTTTGAAACAAGCATTAAAAATAAGCAAGCAGTAGTCACTTATATCGTGAATCCTAAGCGATTATTTACGGTTGACACCATCACGTTTATTAGTAAAGATACGGCTATTCAATGCATTTTAAATGATATTAGCCCTGCTACGCTCTTCAAAAAAGGAAACCCTGTTTCTAATCAATTATATGAAGAAGAAAAGCAACGAATTAGAACCCATTTAAGAAATGTAGGCTATCGGAATTTTTATGTCAATTATTTTGACCAATTAATATTCTCTACGGATACTTCTAAAATAGCTCAACTTACTTTATCCTTAAAAGTTTTCCCCATAAATGATTCGACCTTTCATAAAACCTATCAAGTTGGAGATATCTATGTACACCCCTATTATAATCCACAAAAGGAGGAAAGATACCTTAAAGATAGTGTAATCAATGGCATTCATTTTATGTTGCCCAAAGAGAAAAAATACGAAGTACGTTCAGATGTTATTGCCAGTAGGATTTTTCTTAAAAAAGGCGCATTATACAGCCAAAAAGATTATAATAAAACCATTCAAAATTTAGGTACATTAGGCATTTTTAAATTTGCTAATATAGATGAAAAAATAATTAATGATACGACGGCTAGCATCGATTTTAATATCTATTTACCTGCTAATCAAAGAAGAAGTGTTGGCGGAAATTTAGAATATAAAAACACGACTTCACTTAATTCTGTTTCTAATTCTAACTTAAATGGCATAGAAACATCTCTATCCTATCAAGATAAAAACGCATTTGGTGGGTCAGAATTATTTAATGCCAGCCTACGATTTGGATTGCAAGTAGGCCGTAATACGGCCGGTAGTTTTATCGATAATTATGATATTAGTCCACAATTTGACCTAAGTATTCCAAAATTTAGAGATCTTTTTGGCTTTGTTCGCCTGATGAATAATATTGGTGTCTTTGGTGATAAATTTTATGGTAGTTTATTAGAAAATGCCAATACCAAACTTACGCTAGGTTTAAATTGGACCCAACGAAGAGATTTTTGGACCTATTTTAGTGCGGATATATCGCTTGGTTACGAAATTCAGAAAAATCCAAATCGACGCTATTTTATCAAACAATTTGGCATTAATATTTTTCAACCAACCATTGAACCTGGCAGCAGTGGTGCAGAGGCTTTTGAAGATAATCCATTCCTAGAAAGAACTTTCAATCAAGATCAATTATTTACTGGCTTACTATTTAGAGAATTTGGTTTTTCCTTTGCGGGTAGAAATGCTCGAAAAAGTTCTAATTGGCGTTTATTTTTGAATTCTGAGGTATCGGGATTAGAAGCGCTGGCAACCAATGCCGTTGCGAATCAATTTCGTACCGAAAATCGAGATACCTTTTCTTTGGCGGGATTGGCTTTCGCCCAATATGGCAGACTAGATATTGATGCGCAATATTTCAAATTTTTACGACCAACTCGGTCTTTTGCATTTAGATTAAATGGTGGTATAGCTTTCCCTTTTGGAACTTCCGAAGATGTGCCTTATGTCAAACAATTTTTTGCTGGTGGGCCTAATAGTATTCGGGCTTGGAGAATTCGAGAATTAGGACCAGGTAGTTATCGAGACCCCAGTACTTTCCCCAGCTATCAAAAAAATGCAACCCCATTTTATCAAACAGGAGATTTTAAATTCATCTTTAGTGCAGAGTATCGCTTTTTATTATTGCAATCTTCTAGTTTTGATTTTGAAGGCACCATCTTTTTAGACGGAGGTAATGTTTGGACACTCAAAGAAGACATAGACCGACCTGGTTCCCAGCTTAGTACTAGATTTTGGCGAGAAATTGCCCTTGGAACAGGCTTTGGTATCAATGTAGATTTTAAATATTTCATCTTAAGATTAGATTTAGGGTATAAATTACGGAATCCTTATCCCAATCCTAATGGTACTTACTGGGCTATCCAAGAATTCCAAGAGCGGGGTTTTAAAGGAATTAACTATAATTTAGGCGTTGGTCGAGCATTTTAAAAAATCATATTTCTACATTTCCTTTCGTATCTCCATTTCATCATTTATCTTTGCGAAGCTTAACTTAGTGTAAAATATACACTTTTAAATAAATCTAAAATTGAAAATATTAAATTGAAAATTGAAAAGTTGGCAATATCACAACCGATTTAGGTCTAACTTTTAAATTTTGATTTTTAATTTTAAAAGCCATGATACTAATTGCAGACTCAGGTTCTACTAAAACAGACTGGAGGATTCTCCACGATAAGCACAACCTTCAAACAGTTAGTACGATTGGTTTTAATCCTGTATTAACGAATACGGAAAATATTATAGCAGAATTAGCTGCTAATTTTAAGGATAAGGTAATAAATCAACAATTGACCCATGTTTATTATTATGGTGCTGGTTGTTGGGATAAAGCGACTTGTTACGTTGTATCAAAAGCAATCAAGGCTATTTTTCCAATGGCTAAAATTGAAGTAACCAATGATTTATTAGGCGCTGCTAGAGCAGTTTGTGGTAACGAAGCAGGTATTGCGTGCATTTTAGGAACGGGGGCTAATTCTTGCTTATATGATGGACAAAAAATAATAGACAATGTTCCAGCACTAGGGTTTATTATGGGCGATGAAGGAAGTGGGGCTTATTTAGGCAAGCAATTATTAAAAAGTTATTTTTATCGAGCATTACCTAAATCATTATCTGACAAACTAGTTAAAGAACAACCTATTTCTAAAAAGATAATGCTAGAAAATGTTTACCAATCTAAATCAGGTAATCGTTATTTAGCTAGTTTTGCTAAATTTATCATTCGTGAAAAGGAACACCCTTTTATCAAAAAAATGGTAGGTGATGCTTTTGATAATTTTATTCAACAGCAAGTCAAAAAATATGATGGGGCAGCTAATTATCCTATTCATTTTATTGGTTCTATTGCGTACTTTTTAAAGGATATATTAATTGAACGCCTTGCGGCAAATGAGCTGCAAATCGGAAATATTATTCGACAACCTATTGATGGGTTGGTCGAATTTCATAGAATGTGAAGTTTGGAGTCCATTATAATCTCAAAAGTGTTTATTTTGATTTTTAGTATTAAAGAGCATACAGAATTTGGAGTTTTATTAATACTACATAGAATAAATTACTAAAGAAATGGGGTCGGAGCGATGCTCCTTTGGGCTAATTTTGATATTTCTTGCTACAGACAGAGACAGAGCGATGCTCTTTTAGGTTAATTTTACCAGAAGAGCAGCTTATCCCTAACCCTAGGGGGCATCGCCCCGAAACCGTCTGTAACTTGGATAATTTTCATCTATTCCCCAAAGGAGCGTAGCTTCGTCACCGTTTATTCTGTAGGTCATCTACAAGAACTTGGAATTCTAAAGCGCTAATATATTCAGCATAAAACACAAAATTTATCAACCATTTATTTAAAATTAAAAATGGCTAACGAAAAAACAGCTACCGAAAAAAAGACAGATATTAAACGAATTGCCGTTTATACTTCAGGAGGAGATGCCCCAGGAATGAATGCTGCAATTAGAGCCGTTGTCAGAACTGCCGCTTATCATGATTTGCATATATATGGTATTAGAAGAGGTTATGAAGGCATGATAAAAGGAGATATTCAACGGCTAGAAACCAAAATGGTTGGAAATATTATCCACCGAGGAGGAACGATACTCAAGACAGCACGAAGCATGGAGTTCATGACTCCAGAAGGACGTAGTTTGGCTTATGAAAATATCGCTGCTAATGATATTGACGCACTCGTAGCTATTGGTGGAAATGGTACGTTTACAGGAGCTAGTATTTTCCAAAAGGAATATAATATTCCCATTATTGGCGTACCTGGTACGATTGATAATGATTTGTATGGAACAGATAATACTATTGGTTTTGATACTGCAGTAAATACCGCTATCGAAGCAATGGATAGAATTAGAGACACCGCAGATTCCCATAATCGGTTATTTTTTGTAGAAGTGATGGGTCGGCATGCAGGTTTTATTGCATTGAATGCAGGTATTAGTAGCGGTGCTGCTAAGATATTCTGCCCTGAAACGGAAACGTCGATTGACGAACTAATTAATAGTTTACAAAAAGGCGCTCGTAGAAAAAAATTATTCAGCTTAGTCATCGTAGCAGAAGGGAATTTAAATGGTGGCGCACAGAAAATTGCGGATATTGTCAAGGAACGTTGTCCACATTACGAAACGAAAGTTTCGATTATTGGTCACTTGCAAAGAGGGGGGTCGCCCAATGCCGCAGATAGAGTATTGGCAAGCCAAATGGGGTATTATGCCGTTGAAGGTTTATTAGCTGGTCGTTCGGGCGTTATGGCTGGAATTGTGAATAACAAAATAAGATATACGGCTTTCAAAGATGCCATTAAGAAAACCAAGGATT
This sequence comes from Bacteroidota bacterium, assembly GCA_017857395.1. Lineage (GTDB taxonomy): Bacteria > Bacteroidota > Bacteroidia > Chitinophagales > Saprospiraceae > JAFMDF01. The sequence continues at coordinate 44,731 of JAFMDF010000017.1, forward strand.
TAGATAATGAAATGGTGAAAATGGCGGAGATTTTGGCGAGGTAATTTCGGTTGCCAGTTGCGGGTTGCCAGTTACCAGTTACGAATTTAGTACGTCAAACTGGCAACCCGCAACCCGCAACTGCCCTACCCTTTCTCCACCTGCCAAATTTGAATAGAATTATAAATATTGTGTAAGACTATATAAAAAATAGGCCCTAGCGCAACGACTGGATTAAAGTAAGTCAACGCCATCCAAAGGCCAATCATCGTATTTTTGCGTCCCAAAGCTAGACTATAAGTAAATGGACTACTTTTCCGACCAACAAAAGCACCAATTTTAAATTGCAAGACACACAAACAAGCAACCAGCAATAAGATACCAATCAATTCTCGTCCAATAATATCTTGATTGCTTTGTATAAAATAGGAAGCATTGCCACAGGCTATGACAATATTGCATAAAAATAGCGGGAAACTTATAAATGTAAGTTTTTCAACTTGTTGCCTTAATTTTGGCAAACCATTTCGTATAACTTGACTAATAATCAAAGGTATAAAAACTAAAGATAGTACTGGATACGCTAAACTTCCCAAGGAAATATCGCCTTCTACACTCAAAAAATAAGTCAATAATACAGGTAATAACAGGGCAATGATTGGCGTCGATAATATCACAGCAACTGTTACTTTCCCTACGCTAGCTTGCAAAAGTTGTGCAATTACAGGTGCTGCTGCCGCCGTAGGTACAATCGTGACGACAAAAGCGATTAAGGCAAGATTTGGAAAAAAAGGTTGGATAAGGACATACAAAAATAGTGGTAGGCAAATATTAATCGCCAATATCTTAAAATGAGTCGCATTAAATAATTGCCAATTCACTTGAATCCCTAAAAACGAAAAGAAGAGCATGACCATCAGATTATACCGAATTAAGTAGGTATAAGCATGTCCAAAAGTGAAAATACTTCCAAAAATAATGGCTGCAAAAATGAATAGGGCTTTTTTCATGTTTTTAGAAGGTAATGGGTTTTGCCAAATCTTACATCATAAATCATAAATCCGTCGTGTTTTATTTAAATAGATTGAAGATTTAAGTTTTTGTTTGCACGCAAATCATAAATCATAAACCTATCTCGTTTTTACCTAGATGGATTTATGATGTAAAATTTATGATTTATGATGTAAAATTTATGATTTATGATGTATGATTTTTTTAACCTGCTCATACTCCTACTTCAGTAGCCCAATTACCCCATCCTTAAACAATTCTAATTCTTTAGTCGTACTTTCCAATGGGTCATAAACGACCGCATCCGCTCTTCCTTGACCAGATACTATATGAATCGTCCAAGAAGCATCAATAGTCGCTACCGATTGAGCAATCATTTTTCCATTAGAAAACATCCCTCCAATCACTTCATTTGCTACGACCACTCCAGCTTTATCATAAGTGACTATTCGATATTGATAATCCATCAAGCCCGCTCTGAAATAGATAATTCCAATAAATTCAGTCGTATCTGGAATACAAAAACAAGGAATAAATTCGGTAAATTCATCCACCTCATTGGTCTCTAAAGGCACGATATAATCCTCAATTTCCAATGGATCTAATGGCGGATTTGCTCGACTAAATTCAATATGCGTATCACTCCCCAAAGTTACAGGCAGCTCTACAGGTGGGAATTTTTTTAAGAAAGTAGTAAAACTTACTTTTTTAACACGATTACTAGCCATTTTTTGACGGTTGACGGTGCATGGTGAACAAGAGTCACAATACACCACTTAAAAAAAACGCAAAGTTAAGGTATTTACAAGGATTGAAGTAGGAAAGGATGGAAGGATTGAAGGTACGATGTATATACCGCACTCCGAATAGTTTATCTAAAATCTCAGTTACTATAAAATCCGTGGGGAAATCTGCCATACAATTCATCTAATAAATTCACCTTATATATTACTCGGACAAGAATGTCCAAGCTACGGCAAATCCATCCGCTGAAAAAATCATTTACCGTATTAAAATCCATGGGGAATAAAATCCGTGGGGAAATCTGTAAATAGAATAATTCTAAATAAGAAATCAAAAAGGGAGAAACTTCAACTAAATCTTTGATTTTGCGCTTTAATAAATACATTTGTGGGAAAAGTTTGAGCTAGATAGCCACTTTACATTAATATTTAACAACTACATAATATTCATCAACACATGAATTGGTTTACTAAATTTCTAACATCATCAATCGGTCGGAAGCTCATTATGAGTTTGACGGGTTTGTTTTTGATTGTCTTTTTACTAGTACATTTGATTGGTAATTTGCAATTATTAATTCCAGACGGAGGAGAAGCATTTAATTTATATGCTAAATTTATGACGACGAATCCAGTAATTAAATTTACGTCCTATGGATTGTATGCCTTTATATTATTGCATGCTGTTCAAGGCTGGTTATTATGGGCAAAAAATAGAAAAGCAAGAGGTGGACAAGGCTATGCCGTACAAGCGACCAGAGCAACAGGTACGAACGCTGGCATTGCGAAAAGAATGGGCGCTTTAGGAACGATTGTTTTTATCTTCTTAGTGATCCACATGGGACAGTTTTGGTTCAAAATGAAAATGGGGGATTTGCCGGTACAAATATATGACGGTGTAGAAGTCAATGATTTATACGCCCCCGTAAAAGCAGCATTCAGTAATATTGGATTTGTTTTGTTTTATGTAATTTCCATGTTGTTTATTGGAATGCACTTAATGCACGGTTTCCAATCTTCTTTTCAGACCTTGGGTTTAAATCACCAAAAATATACGCCTTTCATTAAGTTTTTGGGGAATGCTTATGCTGTTTTGATTCCTTTGGGATTTGCATTAATTCCAATTATCTTTTTTGTTAAGAATATGTGATAAATGGGTATCGGGCATTAGGTATCAGGTTTCAGGCAGTATGTGCCGACCTGACACCTAATACCCGACACCTGATACCTTTAAAATTTAAAATCAATATATATATGGCACTTAAGAATAATGTTCCAGAAGGCCCACTAGCCGAAAAATGGACAAATTATCGAGGTTCAATGCCTTTAGTCGCCCCAAATAATAAGCGTAGATTAGAAGTGATTGTGGTTGGAACGGGATTAGCAGGTGCATCTGCTGCTGCTACCATGGGCGAATTGGGGTATAATGTAAAATGTTTTACTTTTCACGATAGTCCAAGACGGGCACACTCTATTGCTGCCCAAGGGGGTATCAATGCGGCAAAGAATTACCAAAATGATGGAGATTCTGTTTGGCGTTTATTTTACGATACGATTAAAGGAGGTGATTATAGAAGTAGAGAAGCGAATGTTCACCGTTTGGCAGAAGCGAGTGTTTCCATTATTGACCAAGCAGTCGCACAAGGGGTACCTTTGGCAAGAGAATATGGTGGATTATTAGCCAACCGTTCTTTTGGTGGGGTGCAAGTGAGTCGTACTTTCTACGCAAGAGGTCAGACAGGCCAGCAATTATTGATTGGCGCTTACCAAGCTTTATCTCGTCAGATTTCTAAAGGAAGTGTGACGATGTATAATCGACATGAGATGTTGGATTTGGTAAAAATTGACGGAAAGGCAAGAGGGATTATCGCTAGAAACTTGTTGACGGGTAAATTGGAGCGTCACGCAGCCCATTGTGTCGTTATGGCAACTGGTGGCTACGGAAACGTTTTCTACTTATCTACCAATGCAATGGGTAGTAATGTAAGTGCAGGATGGAGAACGGTGAAGAGAGGCGCATTATTTGCGAATCCATGTTATACGCAGATTCACCCAACTTGTATTCCTGTATCAGGCGATTACCAATCTAAGTTGACCTTGATGTCCGAGAGTTTAAGAAATGATGGACGGGTTTGGGTGCCTGCTAAAGTGGAAGATGCCAAAGCCATTAGAGAAGGTAGAAAGACCGCATTAGATATTCCAGAAGCAGATAGAGATTATTTCTTAGAGCGTCGTTATCCTGCGTTCGGTAACTTAGTACCTAGAGATGTTGCTTCTAGAGCAGCGAAAGTAGAATGTGATAAAGGACATGGTATTGTAGCGACAGGAAATGGGGTATTCTTAGATTTTGCCGAAGCGATTGAAAGATACGGAAAATCAGCCGCACACTCTCAAGGATTACACAATCCTGGAAAAGATATTATTACTAAATTGGGTACTGCTGTAGTGGAGGAAAAATACGGAAACCTTTTCGAAATGTATGAAAAGATTTCTGGTGAAAATCCTTACAAATTCCCGATGAAAATTTATCCTGCGGTTCATTACACAATGGGCGGTATTTGGGTAGATTATCATTTAGAAACGAATATTCCTGGTTTATTCTGTTTAGGAGAAGCTAACTTTAGTGATCACGGCGCCAACCGTTTAGGTGCTTCCGCCTTAATGCAAGGTTTAGCGGATGGCTACTTTGTAATTCCTTACACAATTGGAACGTTCTTGTCAAAAGAAATTAGAACACCAAAAATTTCTCGGGATGCACCAGAATTTGCCGCAGCAGAAGCAGATGTTCATAAGCGATTACAAGGTTTCTTAGATATCCAAGGCAATCAATCCGTAGAAAGTTTCCATAGAAGATTAGGAAAAATCATGTGGGAATACTGTGGAATGGCAAGAAATGCAGAAGGACTTAAAAAGGCAATAAAGTTAATTCAAGACCTAAGAAAAGAATTCTACAGCGATCTATTTGTACCGGGCAAGCAAGATGAATTTAACCCTGAATTAGAAAAAGCAGCTAGAGTTGCCGATTTTATCGAATTGGGTGAATTATTTGCGGTAGATGCGTTGAACAGAAACGAAAGTTGTGGTGGCCACTTCCGAGAAGAATATGCGACTCCAGAGGGAGAAGCGATGCGAGTAGATGATGAATTCACCTACACTTCCGCTTGGGAATGGACTGATGTCAACAGCGAACCAATTTTACATAAAGAAGAATTGATTTTCGATAATGTAGAATTGAAGACAAGGTCTTATAAATAGTTAGGAGTTATAAGTGATGAGTTATGAGTGGATGCACGGTAACTCAGCAACAATAGGCAGTTGCTATAAAAATTGTGGAGACAGGATAGAGGCGTTGAGATTTTTGAAACTATTTTATCATTGCTAGTCAATAGAAATTACCAAAAAAGAAAAACTATGTTTTCTATGTGTAAAAACTATGTGGCTATGTGTTAAAAGAAAAATTAAAAAAAATGAGTCACGGTAATATGAATTTGACCCTAAAAGTGTGGAGACAAAAAAGTGGTCAACATAAAGGAAATTTTGAAACTCATAAAGTCCAAGCCAGCGAGCACATGAGTTTTTTAGAGATGTTGGACGTTTTAAACGAAAAATTAATCTCCGAAAGAAAAACACCTGTTGCTTTTGAGCACGATTGTAGAGAAGGGATTTGTGGTTCTTGCAGTATGGTGATTAATGGACAGCCGCACGGTCCTCAAAGAGGCACAACGACTTGTCAATTGCACATGCGTCAATTCAATGATGGAGATGTGATTGCGATTGAGCCGTTTAGAGCAGCCGCTTTTCCTGTCATCAAAGATTTAGTCGTTGACCGTTCTGCTTTTGATAGAATTATTCAATCAGGTGGGTATATCTCTGTTAATACTGGTCAAGCAGTTGATGGTAACTCTATTCCTATCGAAAAGGATTTATCAGGTCAGGCTTTTGATGCAGCGACTTGTATCGGTTGTGGAGCTTGTGTAGCGGCTTGTCCAAATGCTTCAGCGATGTTGTTTACTTCTGCTAAAGTATCACACTTGAACTTATTGCCACAAGGTAAAGTGGAAGCAGCACAGCGGGTATTAAGCATGGTGAATCAAATGGATGAAGAAGGATTTGGTATGTGCTCTAATATCACGGCTTGTGAAGCGGAATGTCCAAAGGAGATTTCTGTTGATAATATCGCTCGGATGAATCGGGAGTACATTTCGGCTACTTTGGGGTCTAATAAAACGGCTTAAGGAATGATGAACTATAAATGATAAACGATGAACTCGTTATTAATTATAACTTTTGGGCTTTAAACTGAAAGTACTTCTTTATAAAACGCCTCTTTTCTTAGTTGAGAAGAGGCGTTTTTGTATAACTTTATCTTCTCTTTCCTTTTCGCAATCTAGACCTATTTTTCCCACAACATAATTTAAATATTTTCCCACTTTGACATGCGCAAGGCGTTAATGGATTCATTAATGCCCTTAATTTACTAGGCATACGCATGCCTTTTTTATATTTAAAAAAGGCATAATGTCGTTGTAAACGTTGAGCATAATCCTCATCTTTCTCTATTAAATCGATAAAAGTAGCCAATAGAAAAGGAGCATATTGAGATTGAGGTTGCATAGAATCTAGTGCTGGCCCTTTAAATTCTTGAATCATTTTATCTTCAAATCCTCCCGACCAATCTCGATAAAATTTAAAATCTTCCCAACCATAAGATATAGTCGCTAAAGGTTGTTTCGAATAAGCTTCTTTTTTATCCTCATATACGGAAACCAATGCTCTACGGCAATCACATTGTTTATCAGCACAATAAGATGGCACAAAGGCATAGCTTCCAATTGGTATTTTTTCATTTGTTAAGAAGGTAATAACTCTAGTCTCTCTTTCTGCTATTTTTTTGAAGAGTTTAAAAAACGGCTCGTAATGCATAATTTTCTCTTTAGTCATATCAATTAACACTATCAAATATCGGAAATTACCATCAATAAATGAAATCCTATAAATATAGATGATATACTCCATTTAACTGGGCTAATAAAACATACCCAAAAAATCCCATTTTTTCTATACCTTTGAAGCATTCGTGAGGTAAATCCAAAACTATAAATTATTTAAAAAAACCAAATTGCATTGGGAATCACTAGCTCAACAATACCCCATGTATAAAGAATTTGTAGAAAACCTAGAAACTATTAAGAAAGATAGAGAGAATTTATGAACCCATCCACCATCAAAAACAGAGGCCAACACCCAAACGACCCAAAAATCTTCGCCCCCAAATGGCAGCCCATCTTCCACGAAGCGGTCAGCGATCTCTCTTTCCTATTATCCAAAGGCTACGGTGAAAAATCAGCTACTCAATTAGTCGGTAATCGCTATCGGTTGAATGCTCGACAACAAAAGGCATTGGGGCGAATGGCAGTAGCACCGTCGGCAGTTAGCAGTCGGCAGATGAAGGCTTGTACAGTCGAAGCCTTACAAAACCAATCAGTCGTCATAGATGGTTTTAATTTATTGATTTTGCTAGAAGGTGCTTTGTCAGGTGCGTATATTTTTAAAGGCATGGATGGCGTTTATCGAGATATTGCAGGTGTGCACGGTTCTTATAAACGGGTGCAGAAGACGGAGCAAGCGATTGATATGGTCGGTCAAACATTAGCGGAATTTGGCGTTACCAAAACCTATTGGTTTTTAGATAAACCTGTTTCTAATAGTGGGCGCTTAAAAGTTCGCTTATTGGAAAAAGCAACAATAGCCGATTATGATTGGGAAGTAGCGTTAGTATTTAATCCAGATAAAGCGGTGGCAGAACATGAGGCCGTTACCATTAGCGGCGATGGTTGGGTGATAGATAATTCGACTCGTTGGTTTAATTTAATGGCTATTTTGTTAGAGAAAGCGTTAATTCAGCCATTACCACCGATTATTTCTGCTTTTTAGGCATCTCTTTCCACGAATATGCGTTTTTAGGTAAACATCCCCGATTTGCTAAATCTGCCAGGTTTAGTAAATCTTAAAGGGAAAAATTCACCGTATGAGATTTACTAAATTCTTGATTTAGCAAATCTTTGCAATTTACATCAATCTCCCATCATGATAAAAATATCTACCATCAGTCTGGTTTTACTAATAATTTTAGCCCTAAGCATTGGTGCAACTATCGCTTGGTTCTGGAAAAAACGCTCAGAAGGCACTTGGAAAGTTGATTTTCTAAAAGCAGATAAGGCCAATAAGTCTTTGGAAAAACAAGTCAGTAAAAAGGAAAAAGACGTCAATCGCCTAAAAAAGCAAACGGAAGGCTTGAAAGGAAAAGCGGCTGATATAGCAGCAACTCATGCTACTAAAATAACCGAATTAAAGACACAATTGGAAACTTTAACTGCTGAAAATGCAGCAGTTAAAACAGACAAACAAGATTTTAAAGCTAAATCCCAACAATTAAGTACTGAATTAGACCGGCTCCAAAAAACATATAAAAAATTAGAAGAAAAATACAAGAAAGATACCACCAATCTAAAAGAGTGGACAAATGACCGAGCAAGTTTTAATCGCCAATTTAAAGACCTGAAAACTAAGCTAAAATTAGCAGAGGAAAAAGTTGCTCGATTGACAGGTACAATTGAAAAACAAACCAAAGAAATGGACGAAAATAAAGCCTTTCTTAAAAATTTACGTTCTTTAAAAGTCCAAAATATTAAATTCAAGGAAGACTTAAAATACTGGGAAAAGAAACATTATGACACGCACCACGAATTAGCCACGCTAAAATCAAAAGTGGATGGTGTGATGGAAAAAAATCAAGAATTAGAAATGGTCAATCAATCGGCAGCGCAATCTAATCAACAAATGCTGCAGAAAGTGCAGGAGTTTAAAGTACGATTTGTCGATATGAATAATAAGTATCATAAATTAGTGGAGCGTCGGAAAAATTAACAATAGTAGTTTGGCATCCTCATCCATATTATTTTACCACTTAGTCATTTAAGTTCATTAAAGAATAGATCGTTAGATAATTATCCGTTGATAAATATAATGTATTTTCTAAGTGCACTTGAATGACTAAGTGGTAGAAAAAACTCTCCTTATTATCATTTTCTTTCCTGCTATATAAAATCCGTCCAAATCCGTTAATTCCATCAAATCCGTGTATCCTTCCTCCTAGCACGTCCGCTTAAAAATCTAAGCCCATGAAATTTTTTTAAACTCAGAATTCTACTACCTTTGTAACATGGGACTAACAAATAACGATATTCTAAAAAAATTAAGGGTCGCACATAAGTTGCGAACGGAAGATATTGTCAAAATCATTGGCTTGACTGGCTTAACCGTTAATAAAGGGCAATTGAATGACCTTTTTCGGAAAGATGACCACCCAAGTTACCAACCATGTGGTGACCAAATTGTCCGAAAATTTCTAGATGGCTTGATTATTCATTTAAGAGGGCCTAGACCAAAAAAGGAAGAAGTACCGCTTCCAGAAAAAACAGCTCCTAAAAAAGAGGAAACTAAAGGGGAAGGTATCAAACCTAGAAAGGTCATTAAATTAGACCGTCCCATAAATAGAAGAAAAAGTAAAAAAAGTGAGCGAAACTGACCAAAAATTCATTGAAAATTGGGGCGAAGAACGGACCAAAGGTAAAGTCCGCTTTATTGGTATTTCGACCATTATGCTCTTTGTCGGTATTAATATCGTCAATTTAATCGCTAATTATTTTTATATGGATAATGCGAATTTTGTTGATTTATTAGAAATGAAAAAAGTACCACTTTATTTAGCCATTAGTGTAGCATTGGGCTTATTTAAGTGGAATCGAAATGAAAAGCGATACCAAAAACTAGTAGACAGTCTTCATTAAAAACTGTTGTCCTGTAATTAATATTAAAATCCTATGGGAAAAGAGATAGAACGAAAATTCCTTCTAAAAAATAATAAATGGAAAGTGAAGGCAGAAGGCCGAACACTTATCAAACAAGGGTATTTGAATACTAGTAAAGAGCGGACGGTCAGAGTTAGGGTTAGAGGAGAAAAAGGGTATTTGACCATCAAAGGAAAAACGGTCGGTATGACTCGCTTAGAATTCGAGTATCCTATTCCCTTACAAGAAGCCATGGCTTTATTGGAACTCTGTGAGCGCCCGATTATTGAAAAAGCGAGGTATTTAGTCAAAATTGGTAAATTGACCTGGGAAGTAGATATTTTTTCGGGCGATAATGCAGGTTTAGCTATGGCAGAAGTGGAATTGACCGACGAAAATCAGCGAGTGCCTATTCCTCGTTGGATAGGAGAAGAAGTGACGGGCGACCCTCGATATTATAATTCTAGCTTGGTTAAATTGCCTTTTAAGGATTGGGAGTAACACTTTGTAGTAGGCAGTAGCAGTAGGCAGTTTTGACGGACCATAATTCTTAAATTCATTGGGGCGGTAAATTATTCATCGTTTATCATTCACAGTTCATCCTTCAACTCTTATATGAAAGTAGCCGTAATTGGAGGTGGAGCAGCAGGATTTTTTGCTGCCATTCATGCCAAAATTAATCATCCCACTGCCCAAGTAATCATTTATGAAAAATCAAAAAAATTACTAGCAAAAGTTAAGGTTTCTGGTGGTGGTCGCTGTAATGTGACCAATGGTTGCACTGAAATTAAGGAATTGGTAAAGGCTTATCCAAGAGGTGGCAAAAAATTAAAGCAAGCTTTCCGAACGTTTAGTACGCCAGATACGATGGAATGGTTTGAATCCAGAGGCGTGCATTTAGTCATTCAAGAAGACAATTGTGTATTTCCAGTCTCTCAAAGTTCGCAGAGCGTCATAGATTGTATGATGATTGAGGCTCGAACTTTGGGTATTGTTATAGAGGTTACTAGAGGTGTTAAATCAATTAAACGAGTTGGCGATAATTTGGAAGTAGGTTTTGGAGATAAATATCGTGCTGTTTTGATGGATAAAGTGGTAGTGGCAACAGGTGGCTCGCCTAAAAGAAGTGGATTGGATTGGTTGGCCGCTTTAAACCATAAAATAGAAGACCCTGTGCCCTCTCTATTTACTTTTAATATGCCCTCAGAGTCAGTTAAGGAATTGATGGGTATTGTGGTAGAGAAAACCCTAGTTAGTATTCAAGGCACTAAATTAAAAGCTGATGGCCCTTTATTAATTACGCATTGGGGGATGAGTGGCCCTGCTATTTTAAAATTATCTGCTTTTGGCGCTCGGTTGTTGAGCGAGATAGGTTATGAATTTAAAGTACAAGTGAATTGGGTAAATGAAGTCAATAATGAAGTAGTACTAAAAGTATTGAAAGGCATTATAGCAGAACATTCCAATAAAATCCTAGCTAATTATCGACCTTATTTATTACCCGAAAGATTATGGCATTATTTATTAAAAAAAAGCGAATTGCCTTTGAAAAAGCGTTGGGGCGAATTGGGTAAAAAAGGAGCGAATAAACTAGTGAGTTTGCTAACTAATGATATTTATGAGGTGAAAGGGAAGACTACTTTTAAAGAAGAATTTGTGACTTGTGGTGGGGTTAGCTTGGAAAGTATTGATTTTTCGACGATGCAAAGTAAGGTTTGCCCAAATTTATATTTTGCTGGAGAGGTTATGGATATTGATGGGATTACAGGAGGATATAATTTTCAATCTGCTTGGACTACTGGGTTTATTGCTGGGAAGCTGGGGTAGGATGACTTGCTTTCAATTTCCCCACGGATTTTGTTTTCCCACGGATTTTTTTCCCGTAGATGAAATGGAACACGGATGTTTCTGGAGTTGATCTTTTACGAATTTTAATTTCTTCTTTCCTTTTTGGTTCTATAGTGAAAACTGTGGGTCGATCGGTTATAAAGCCTACGACTCAAAAGAGTCGTGTTACCTTTACGATGAATAAGTAACAGGACTCTCGGGAGTCGTTTCACCTTTTTAGATACCCATATTTTTTACTTTTTAATAGGTCTAAATCTTCCCATTTTAGATAGTGATTCACCTTTTCTGTTTTTAAATTAGCACAAATGATATTTTTTGCTTTATTTTTATTGAAAATAAGTGAAAAAGGTTAAATTTAGTCCAAAATAAAAATCACACTTTAGTAAAAATTAATAAGATAATTTCCTCATCTAGGTTAGTAACTGACCTCCAAGCGTCTTTAAGACCTTGGAGCCTCTACAAGAGGAGAGGATTTTTTATCTATTCTTAAATATTCGATTGATATGCTATTACTTGAAAGTTCCTTTTCTTTATTTATCGGGCGATTCCATCCTGTTTTTGTGCATTTACCGATTGGTTTTTTGCTTTTAGCGATGCTAATGGAATTCTTCAATTCTAAGATGCGCTCTCAAAATATGGATGCGGCTATCTTATTTGCTTTAAAATTAGGCGCAGCTAGTACAGTTATTGCAGCGGGAATGGGTTGGTTACTTGCCAATGAAGGCGGGTATAATGAGAGTCATTTATTTTGGCATCGGTGGTTAGGTATAAGTGTAGGTGTTTTATCTTTTATTGCTTTAGCTGTTAAGTCTGATATTATCGCCATTCCAGAAGGCGTTTATAAAATTGGCCTCTTAGGGATGGTTGGTTTATTGATGGCAACTGGGCATTTAGGAGGAAATATGACGCATGGGGCATCCTATTTAACCGAGTACCTGCCTTTTGGTAATTCGCCTATAGCAACTGCTCAAAAAGCTTTTAATAATCCTGATTCTTTGTTTGTTTATCAAGATTTGATTCATCCAATGTTGGAAAAACGTTGTTTCGAATGTCATAATCAGGATAAAGACAATGGTGGTTTACAAATGCAAACGGCTGAATTATTAAGTAAAGGTGGCGATGGTGGTCCTGTTTTGACCAATGGAAAAGCTATTGATAGTGAGTTATTTAAACGAATTACTAAAGATCCAACTAGCAAAAAATTTATGCCTACAGGCGGTAAAATGCACTTAGGTTTTGATGAGGTTAAATTAATTGGCTGGTGGATAGATGAAGGCGCTACTTTTGATAAGCCTATTTCTGAAATGTCGATTCCTAAAGATGTAAAATATATTTTAGAAAATAAGCTAAATGTTAGTTTGACTAAAAAATCTTATGTAGAAACGGCTACGGTTGTGCCTGTTGCAAATACGGTAATGGAAAATTTAACCGAACTTGGGTTCTCTGGTTCCCCTTTAGCAAGTGGGAATAATTTCTTAGATATTCGCTATAATAAATTAGGCGAAACGCCTTCTGCTTCGGATTTAGCAACCTTAGCGCAAGCCAAGGAACAAATCACTTGGCTCAATTTAGCGAATCGAAATATTAGTGATGACATGCTAACTACCATTGGGACTTTTACTAACCTCACTCGCTTACAAATTCAACAAAATCCTATTACCGATAAAGGCATTGCTGCTCTAGGCAATCTTAAAAATTTAGAAAGTTTGAATCTTTATGGTACGGAAATTACGGATGCAGCTTTAAGTACTATTGAACAATTGCCTAACTTGGAAAAGTTGTTTTTGTGGCAAACTAAGGTGACCCCTGAAGGCGTGGAAAGTTTACAAAGTAAGTTGCCTAAATTAAAGGTGGAATTAGGAACAGCAATGGCAAAGAAATTATAATTATTTTCTGTAGGACCAAATCCTGCTTTCTACGATAGAACGTCAACTCAAAAACTGATAAATATCCGTGTCCCTTTATTAATCACATTATACCGCAGATTAATAAAGGGGCACAGATATTAGGCAAAGTAGTAATTTTTATTTTATCAATTTCTCACCTAATTTGCTAAAAGTGCATACCAAGAGAACTTGGCACAACAATAAATTTATTTACTCAAACTCTTCACGACTGTCTCTACAAAAGTATCATTATTAATAAAGCCGCCACCATAACTTTCCCATTCTTTGATATAATTCGCTGCTTTTATAGCTTCCAAATCTTGTCCTTTCGATAATGCCTTATTAATTCGAGTTCTAACCGTTGATAATACATCCCGATATGCCATTAACTCTGCTCGATTAGACATTGACCCGTGTCCTGGGATAATCTGCGTTTCCTCATCCACTAAAAATAAAGCGTGATTTAAAGCGGAAATATAGCCGTCAATCGACCCGCCTGATTGAATATCTATAAAAGGCCATCGCTCTTTAAAATAAGTATCGCCCATGTGTAATACGTTACTTTTCGGCATAAAAATCTGCGCATCTCCGTCCGTGTGTGCATTATGGACATGAATCGCCAAAATATCCTCTCCATTTAAATGCAACGACATTTCATCCGAAAAAGTAATCACAGGCAAGGCAATTGCTGGCGCAGGTGGCGTTACTCTTTCAGGGGAACGTGTCAATCCTTCTGCCATTCGTTTTCTGACATTTTGCTGAGCTAAAATCGTAGCGCCTTTCTTCGCAAAATTTTCATTTCCACCAGAATGATCACCATGCCAATGGGTATTTAATAAATACTTAACGGGTTCGTTAGATACTTTGGCAATAGCCGCTGAAATCTTTTCACTTAAAGGGGCAAATTGGTCATCAATCATAATGACGCCATCTTCTCCAACTAAGACGCCAATATTACCACCTGCACCAAAAAGGACATAGATATTATCGGTTAATTTTTCCGTTTTTATTTCTACTTTGGCAAAACGGTCTTGGGCAGAAATGGAAACAAAAGGTATTAATAGTAATAAGCCTAGGGTTACTCTAAAAAGGTAATTTTTAAACATTTTTTTAATTTTATCTTGATTAAGGAGTTAACAAAATTCAATATACATATTGTCAATTTTAAATTCACAAATACGCGCAATTTAAATTAACTAATTGGCTATAAACAAACAACATGACCTGATAATTTTATCACAACAGTTTCTAGTATAACATACTTACCTATTTTTCTCTGCGTAACTCTGTGTTTTTCTCAGTGAACCTCTGTGTAATAACCTTTCGTGTATAGTTATTACACAGAGGTTTCGCAGAGGCAAAATTTGCGGGTATTATTTACATTAGAAACTATTAATTTTATTATAAGTAATATTCGTTACTACTCGGCTACCCACCCCTACCCCCTCCCTAAAAAAGGAAGGGAACTAATTTTGTGCAAATTTGCGAAATATTGCCAATTTATTATGGTAATGGTACAATTTGCCGACTCCCTTCGATTAAAAGGGATGGGCTGGGGATGGGTTGCCGAGTAGTAACGTTAACTAAATTCATTAGTCTTTTATAAAATTAACTTCGGTTGCTTCTATTTTCTAGAATAATAGCCTCGTGTTTTACCTAGAACATTTTTTAAAATCAAAAATAGAATAGTTAGAAAGAAAAGCAGGTTTTT
>JAFMDF010000167.1 GCA_017857395.1 Bacteroidota bacterium
ATATCTTACTGATTTACAGTCACATGTGAAAAATAATTAAGTTTAATTTAGTTCGCTTTAAAAAATAGGCAATTTACTATTGGGAATGAAGTTATTTTGGAAGGAACTGGTTATTGCCAACCTTGTTCCCGAATGGAAGAGAATCTTGGTGAAGGCGGCTATAATGCTATGCGAGGACATGGAGGTATTACGGCTAGGGTTGTTCGAGGAGGATTTATTCAAAAAGGAGCAACTATTAAATTTAAAGATATATCAACCGAAGTATAAACTCAAAAATTAAATCACTCACCTTTAATTAATGCGACTTTCAACAATCGACAAAGGTTTATTTACACTTATCGTTTTTATCGTTTTTATCCAAACGAATAATTTTGCACAGCAACAGCGGTTTAAAGCAGGATTGAATATTGGCCTAACTGCTGCGCAAATTAATGGGGACGAATCTGCGGAGTTTAATAAATTAGGATTTACGGCTGGTGTCAGAGCTTATACCATTTTAAACGAAAAGTCGGATATTTTAATAGAAATTCTTTTTAGTCAGAGAGGAAGCCGCACTAAAGTTTTGAATGGGGTAACTATTCCGCAGAAAATTATTAACCTGAATTATATTGAAGTACCAGTAATTTACACCTTTAAAGATTGGTATCAAGAGGAAGAGGATTATCATAAAATGCATTTTCAAGCAGGTTTATCATATGGGCGCTTGTTTAGTAGCCAATTCGAAAATACGGCATTAGAAGTGACGGCTCCTTTTCTTAGAGAGAATGATTTTAGCTGGTTAGCAGGCATTACTTTTCATACCAATGCGCATGTAGGTTTTTATGCTCGATATACTCGGTCTATTAATTTATTATTTAGAAATGAAGCTGATAACCCTAATGCTAATTCTTTATTGAGCTTTTTTTTAACATTTGGGGGTACTTATGTATTCTAAAGAAAAATGATAAAGTAAGTGTTCAAATTTCAAAAAAGTAGTGATTGATTTTCAATATTTTATAAATTCATCGTTTATCATTTATATTTCATCAGTTCCTAAGTTATATAAATGCGCTTTATGAAGTATCTTTAATCCGATAAAAACGTAAAGCTTTCTAGTTTTTATTTATATAATACCAATTTTAGGTCAAGTTCTTTCAAAAAATAAGTTGATCTTTAAATAATAGCATTTTTTAGTAATGAAAAATAATCTTTTATACATTTTAGTAATAAGTCTTCTAGTCATTTCTTTGACTAGCTGTGGCAATACAAAGAAAAAGGGGAAAGAGGGCCTTTCTATGGAAAAAATGCTGGAGGCGGAGAATACAGAAGTGAATGTTTCTACTTTGCCAAGCATCACTTTTGAAGAAATGAAGCAAATTTATGAAGGTACTGATTTTATTGATATTATCTTCTATAATGTAGATTTTAGCATGAGTGTAAATAATAAAACCAATATTCAAAAGATGGTTGGTTTTGTCTCTACCAATGTTGCAAGTATTGATCTTAGTTGCCAGCCAATGGGGCGTCTCTTTTTTCAAAAAAATGGAGAACTTCTGGTGGAAGCAGACATGTATTATGATGATAAATGCCGCTATTTTGTCTTCCAAAAAAATGAAAAAGCGGCTTATGCCAATGCCATTACGCCTGAAGGACAAGCTTATTTTGCGAAAATATTTTCTCAGGTAAAAGTGGAACCTACTACTCCTCCGCAATAAATGGTGGTAAGTAGTGGCAGTAGGCAGTGAACCTTTCATTTTCAATGCCTAAATTTAAAAATCAGGGCTTTACTGCCTACTGTCATTTTTGACTGTCCATTGCCTATGCACCAAATACTTGGGTCGAAAAAACAGCGCTATTCTCTGGATTCCAACCAACTGCTGTTCCTACAAAACGATATTTCGCATTGATTAAATTTTTATAATGTCCTGGCGAATTGACCCAATTTTTAATTAAATCAGTCGCTGCATCTACATAAGTTGGTGTAATGATTTCTCGTTCATTACCCGTACTCCAAGTTCTAACAGGAAAGCCTTTAAATTGAACATTCTCACCAACCATTCTAAATTGACCACCAAAACTATCCACTCTTTCTCTAACCGTTTTCTTTAATGGATTATCTTGATAATGGGTTAACTGATCTGTTCTAATTTGGTAATTATTTTGATCTACAGCCGCTTGGGTTAAAATAGTGTCTGGAGATAAAGCAGCAGCACCTTTTCGCCTCCTAATTTCATTGATTCCAGTGTGAACTAAATTACTTAGTAAAGCAAAATCAAAGGTAGCGATATGAATTTTGGCCGTTGCTTTTTCTGGTTCGATGGTATAAGGGGAAGAAGTAGGTGTCGTTGGATTTTTATCTTCTTGATCAATATCAATTAAATCTCTAATACTTTTTATAAGGGCATTTGTATCGCCGCCTTTGCCTATTTTTTGTAGCCATTGCATGGCATTCGCATTACTACTTTCTAACTGTTGTAACGCCATTAATAATTTCAGGTAATCAGAAGTAGGGTTTTCTTGAATGGCTAATGCTAAAATACTTGACTTAGCTTGTTCAATTTCATTATTTTTTAGTTGACTAATAATCGGACTAAGAGGCGTGTCCTTCGTTTTCTTTAAATTACTAGCTAACCAATTTTTAATAATGAAGTCAGATTTAAAACCAGAGAAAGAAGCGATGACTTCCCCATCTTTTACCAGTTTTACTTCTGGGATCGTGAAAATATTAAATTTCTTGCCTAATAATGGTTCAGCTTTAACATCTGCAAAAGCTAAGGTCCATTTCTTTTTAGATTGTTTATGTACTTTTTCCAAGACAGGCTTTAGCATGCGGCAAGGCCCACACCAAGGTGCATGAAATTGCACAACAACAGGCGTTTTGTAACTTTTTTTAATAAGTGCTTTGTGTAGATTATTTGCGGTAATTTCCATGTTTTATTGTTTGAGAATGTATAATATTGCTCAAATATAAACATAATTTTAATCTGTATTGTCTAGTGTTTTATTTTCAAAACCATCACCTAATTTTTTTCGAAGAATAGCTAATAGTTGGTCACTAATAGTATCTGCATTTCTATCTGATTTGAATTCAGCATTACTTAAAGCATCTTTTACTGCATTGATTACTGCCCAATTAGCAGCGAATCGTTCTGCTAAATAATTTTTATCCATTCTTTCCCAATATTCTCCTTCATCGCTTACTTCCATATCTGTCAAGTATTTTCCTTCCAAATATTTGAGTAAATTCATCAAAGCAATATGTAAGTCTACGCCAGCATATTGTGTTTTAACACTTACGGTATAAATCAAGTCTATATCCAACCCATTGACTACATAACTTTCTGCTGACAAGAGATTGGGGAAAGCGGTCATTCTACCAGATGGCGTAAATAACAAAGAGACCGTTTCGCATTCTGGTGGAGTAAATAGAATCCCTTGTAAATGAATGGATTTTGGGTCACCCGTTCCCGGTTCTTTTGGAATAGAGGTGGCAGGAAATTCAGATACCTTATCCCAAAGGGTATATTCCCAGTTCATAGACTGGCAAATATCTTCAACTTCTGTCACTAAAGGTTTGATCAACTCCTGCTTGCGGATGCATGCGGAGTAATGAAAAGCTAGTCCCATTTTGTTTGATTTTAGGTGTGTAGTTTAAATAGTAAAATTATTTCTTCAATAAGCCATTAAAAATTAAATCATTAATTAAGGTTACATGTAAGTCAATTTGCTCGGGGTCAAGGGAATCAATGCCATGCATTTTTTTCATTTGAAAAGACCGAGTAAATAAGGTTGTAATAGACCCAATAATAAAGCTAGTTAAATTAGCGGCGGGAATATCTTTAATCCGTCCTTTCGCTGTTTCTACGGCAATAATATTTTGCATGGGCGCAAAAATGGGTTGTAATAATTCGTCAATTAGCCATGCGGAACGTGGGTTATCTGAAAATACTTCTTGTACGACAACTTGCTGAAACTCTGGATATTTAGCAGAAACTTGGACAATTTTCTTATTGTATAACCGCAATTTTTCTAAGCCGTCTAAATCATCAATCAGCTTAAATAAATCAGCTAATTCGCCATGAATTTCTTTTCCTATTAATTGCATAGACTTTTGCCATAATTCCTTTTTACCACCGAAGTGATGATGCAATAAAGAATCGGATACGCCTGTTGCTTTCGCTATTTGATTGATGGTTACGCCACCATAGCCCTTTTGCGCAAAGCTTTTGAGGGCAATGCGTAATATATTATTCGTCTTGAGTTCTTTATCTTTTTTTGGCCTACCCGCTTTTCTTTTCTCCTTTTTACCTGTACTCATTTATCAAATTTAGGATAAAAATAAAATTATGGTTGGCAAGATAAGGAAAAGTGTATAAAAAATGGTAGATTGAAAATGGGCTTGAATATTTTTGGAAATCAAGGACTGATTTTAGAGAGAAGGGTATTACGAAAAAGTAATGGTTTATTTGATACAGTTTTAATATTTATAATTATGATGCGGTTGCTTTTTTTCTTGTTATGCTTTCCATTAATTTTAGTCGGTCAACCGGATACGATAGTTAATCCAACTACTCCTGTCTTTAAAATTGTAGAAGAAATGCCTCAATTTTTAGATTGCGGGCCCATTAAAGTGCTTTCTAGATCAGCCTGTTTTCAAAATTATGTCTGTACTAATTTAATTAGAGGCCCCTTTGCCGAGAAAAATGGTGTCAAAGGAAAAGTGATTGTTTATTTTGAAATTAACGAAACCGGTAAAGTGGAAAATGCTAAAATCATTCAAAATATCGGCGCAAGTTGCGATACAGCTACTTTAAACTTTGTAAATGCTATGCCTGATTGGATACCTGGCAGACAGCGAGGAAAAACAGTAAAGGTAGCCTATAAGTTAGCTGTCGATTATCAACCTTCAAGTCTCGATTGTCAATAATCGACAGGTAAGTATTTAGTTTTAGCCTTTTATTTCTTTCTCTTTCTTTAAATGTTTATCTAAAAACTTTAAAATCCCACTGTAGGCTTCTATTTGGTTTTCTTTTTTGACAAACCCATGCCCTTCATCTTCAAATAGTACATAGTCAACGGGAACACCATTTTTCTTTACGGCCGCTACAATTTCATCAGATTCTACCTGCAATACTCTTGGGTCTTTTGCTCCTTGTAAAACCATTAATGGTCGAACCACTTTTTCTGCATGGAAAAGTGGTGAAATTTTATGCAATCGAACAGAATCTACATTGGGGTCACCCATTTCATCATAAAGCGCATCTTTAAAGGATTCCCACCAAGGCGGAATACTCTTTAAGGTCCTCAACCAGTTGGTTACCCCAAAAATATTGACGCCTACATCGAATGCTTCGGGTTGATGAACTAAGGCAGCCATGGTCATAAACCCGCCATAAGAACCACCAATAATCCCAATTTTATCCTTGTCAATATAATCGAGCGTTTCTAAATACTTTCTTCCATAAACACAATCCATTAAATCTTTTTCTCCATGATTTTTATTATCCATTTGAAAAAAGGTTTTACCATAACCACTACTACCTCTATTATTGACGGCTAAAACAGCATAACCATGATTCACTAAATATTGAATTAAAGCAGAATAATTTTGGCGAGATTGTCCACCTGGTCCACCATGTACCCAAACCAAACCTGGTACTTTGTTTTGTGGGCTTGCCTGCTTTGGTTTATAATAAATAGCAGGAATTTTCAAATCATCAAAAGAAGGATACCGAACAACCGTTGCATTCACTAAATCCGTCGCATTAATCTCTTTATTTAAGGTATTTGTTAATTTATCGTGTTTCCCATTGGAAAAATCATAAATGTATAAATTACTTGGAGAACTAGAACTTCCTACGTAAAAACGCATTAAATCTTCGGTCCTAGAAATGCCAACAGAAGTTACATCACCACTTTCAAATTTTGGAAAAGCAAGAGGTTGACCTGTAGCAGTTTCTATTACTTTTACAACATTTTTACCATCGTCATTTACGCCAATTACCTGATATTTACCTTGATGAGAAAAGTAAGCATACGCAATATCCCAATTTTCTTCCATTACTTTTTCTTGTATTCCAGAAGCTATATGATATTTCGCCAACCTCATAAATTCACCGCCTTCATTGGTCAAAAAGTATAAAGCATCGCTATTCGTACTAAAATCAGCAGCTTGGTAGGCAGCTTGCGCTTCATTGATTTGACTTAGCTTTTTAGTATCAAAATGATAGAGAAATAAATCAGCATCGTTCGTATTGACCGACTTACTAAGTGCCATATATTTTTTGTCATTAGAAATACCATTAAAATTATAACTCGCATCATTCTGATAAATCAATTGACTGCTAAAATCTGCTATTTGCATTTCATAAACATCCATATAACGTGGATCTCTTTGGCTAAAGCCATAAAAAAAACTTTTGCCATCATGCGCCCACCCATAAAAGGAAGCCCTAGCTTTTGCTCCTTTAGTAAGTTCTTGAATCGTACCATCTTCATTACGGACAAATAGATGATGAATCTCATTGCCATTATCATCACTTCTAAATAAAACCCGTTTGTCTTCAGGGAAATAAGAAATCGAAAAAATGGATTCCTTCTCAGAATTTGTCAGTGAAGTCATTTCCCCACCTGCAACAGGAATGGTATAGGCATTAAAAATCCCAGATTCATTAGAAGTAACCAATAAATCTTTCTGGTCAGGAGAGAAACTTCCTCCAAAAATATTAGTCGTATTTAAAAATTGGTCAATGGTATATTGGTTGGCTTTTGGAACTTCTATAGCCTCTTGACAATTATTTAGTAAAATTGCCATTAAACAAAAAAGAAAAAGATGATTTTTCATAATCTTTGGAGTTTAGTTAGAACAGTATTTTTCTATTAAAAACTGTTGAAATTGATGTAAAATAAAATTTAATAACTGTTTTGTTAACTCTAAAGATAGTATAGACTTAGTGGAAAAAGAAAGGGAAGTCTAACAAACGACGTATTTTGTCTATTTCACTTCCGCAGTTCCAATAAAAAACTTAACTTAGTAGTGGTACAAAAGTAATCGGGATTTTATATCCCTTAAATTTATTTAGTTTGACTTATGCGATTGGTGCTTTTAAACATCCAATCTTTCAACAATTCAATTCTTATTTTATGGCGAATCGTCAATTTAATGCACAATCTTCAGGCGGCGGCTTTAATATTATTCCAGCCTTACTTATCGGTCTTGTTGTGCTATTTGTTTTATTCACTGTCGCTCGTTTTGTTTTTAGTATTCTTTATTACTTATCTCCAGTTTTATTAATTATCACGCTTTTTATAGACCATAAAGTAGTGGTGAATTATGGAAAATGGATTTTGGAATTAATGGGCAAAAATGTCTTATTGGGTGTTGGCTTATCCTTATTAACTATTGTGGCATTTCCAGTAGTGAGTTTATTTCTTTTTGGAAAAGCGATGTTAAAGAAAAAGGTAAAAGAGATGACGCAACAGTTTGAGCAAAAAACACAAGGAGAATATGCCGAATATGAAGAAGTAAAAACAGAAGAAGCGGAATGGGTAGAACTACCTCCACCGCCAGTTAGAGAAAAACCAAAGCAAATGCGTGGGGGTAAAAATGAATACGAAGATTTATTTGAGTAAGCTTTTAGCGGATGATAAGCATCTGCTAAAACTCTTTGTTAAGTAGTTATTTTTTTATTCTTTTATTTATTTATAAATACTTAATAGTCAACAAATTAAAAGTTATCATCAATAAATTTATTTTTTAGCTAGTCAAAAAACTTGCAGAATAATAAAAAAGCATATACATTTGCGTTCGCTTTTAAAAAGCAATACTTTTATAGTAGGTTGGTTCGGTAGCTCAGTTGGTAGAGCACAGGACTGAAAATCCTGGTGTCGGCGGTTCAAACCCGCCCCGAACCACAACAAACTAAGCCTATCGAATTTATTTTCGGTAGGCTTTTTATTTTTAATTGACTCACCCACCTTTTATATAAATAAAGTCAAACAAACAGAATATTTAAGTTAGTCTGTAACAATAGCGTGCATCTATAAGTTAAGTAGCTATTAGCATCTTGAATGCCGTGTTTATTTCGATTTTAAAAATAAAGATATTATGAAAAAGATATTTCTTGCAATAATGACCTTAGTAACTTTCGCTGCCTGCAAAAACGGAGGAGATAAAACAGATTATGACCAAATGGCAAAAGATTTATGCAGTTGTATGCGTCCGCTAGCAAATGTGAATAATCAAATTAAAACTTTAGTAGCAGCAGGAAAAACACAAGAAGTATCTAACTTGTTTGCTAAAGTAGAAGAGATAGCTAAAGAAGGAGAAGCTTGTGCTAATTCCTTAGAATTGAAATATGGGGTTGTAGAAGGAGAAAGTGAAGAAAAGGCGTCGGCAGCATTGAAGAAACATTGTCCTGATATTGCGGCAATGCTAGAACAAAGTGAAGCGCCAGTGCAGTAATTAGTTGGCTGTAAGCGGTAGTGGCAGTCGATTTTTAGCCCGCTGCAGGTAAAATTTTTTAACTTATACTTAAACAACTTTACATCTTCGGGTCTATGCGTGCGTAAATATGCGTATATTTGTTGCTTTGAGTATCGTGAATTCCGCTTAATAATTCAATTAATTACAAGGGAGTTCGTAAAAATAGACGAATGGAAAAAATGAGAATCGGCATTACTGTCGGAGATATAAATGGCATTGGTTTAGAGGTTATCTTAAAAACCATTTCCCACAAAAATATAACAGAAGTATGTACACCTGTGGTCTATGGTTCTACTAAAATTGTTTCTTACCATAAAAACATCGTAGGTATTGACGATTTTAAGTTTCAAGGTTTAAGGGATGCTCACCGTTTGCATACGGATAAAATCAATATAATCAATTGTTGGCAGGATAATGTTAATATTACGTTGGGAAAAGTATCAGAGGCAGGCGGAAAATATGCCATGATGTCTTTAGATAGAGCTGTGCAGGATTTAGAAAATGGTTTGATTGATGCGGTTGTAACCGCACCGATTAATAAGCAAGCAATGAGTATGGCAGGATTTAAATACCCTGGTCATACGGAATTCTTTATGGAAACTTTTGGCGCAAAGGAAAATCTGATGTTTATGATTACAGAAGATTTAAAGATTGGTTTAGTCACCAATCATATTCCTGTAACCCAAGTAGGCCCAATGATTACTAAGAGCCGTATTTTAAAAAAATTACGGATAATGAATGAGACTTTAAAAATGGATTTTGGTATGGAACGACCAAATATTGCCGTTTTAGGGTTAAATCCACATGCTGGAGACGGTGGGGTGATTGGTACAGAAGAAGAAACCATTATTCGACCAGCTATTATTGAAGCTAAGAAAAAAGGGGTAATGGTTTTTGGCCCTTATGCTGCGGATAGTTTCTTTGGCACCCCTAATTACAAAAAATTTGATGCCATTTTAGCAATGTATCACGACCAAGGTTTAATTCCATTTAAGGCATTGTCCTTTGGTTCAGGTGTCAATTATACAGCAGGATTACCCGTTGTAAGAACTTCTCCTGACCACGGTACAGGATTTGATATTGTGGGACAGAATAAAGCCAATCCAACTTCTTTCCGTCATGCGATATATGCTGCGGTAGACATTGCAAGACATCGAAAAGATTTCTTACAAATGCACGAAAATCCAATTGTTAAACGAACGAAGGATTTGAAAGAAGATGATTTGACGGCTGGCGCTTTAAAAGAAGATGCGAAGGAAGCAGCGAAAGTAAAAATCTGAGTGGCTTAGTTACTTGTTGAATATAGATTCGACTATATCAAAACCCCGAATTTCCCCTTTATTGGAGGTTCGGGGTTTCTAATTCATACAAAAAGGCTTAATAATTACGTTTAAATGCCATGAAAAAGATACAAATATTTCTAGTCATTCCTATTTGTTTATTAACCTATATTCAATTGTCCGCCCAAACCTTAACAGGTTTAAGTGCTAGGTGGAATGACGATTTTTCCGAATGGATAATCCTTGCAGATGAAGAAGAGATAGAAGGGGAATTAAATATGACTTGGCGATTGCAAAATGATTGGTCTTCTTTTGATTATAGAATAGAAGATGCTTCGGGTAGTATTAAAATGAAGTGGAGGGACAACCCAAATGAATGGGAAACAAGAGGAGACAATGAAATTATTACTGCCAGAACTCGCTGGAAAGATGATCCAAGAGAATGGCGGGTTACGGATAATGATATAACCTTTCACCTAAAAAGTAAATGGGGAAACAATCCTAATACTTGGTTAATCACCAATAAAGAATATGGTTATTTTGAAATGTATATGTACCAAAGAGACGATTTCAGAGAATGGGTCATTATAGATGAACTAAGAGAAGAGGTTTCTTTAGCCATGAAAATGACGATGGTCTTTTTGGTAATGAATAATACAACGCCGAGGCCTTAAGGAACAATTGAGCGTTCGTATCTTATCTGACACCTCCAAAGGTGTCTGATACGTAGGCATAAGTATATAATTTCCAATTTCAGAACATAGAAATAGAAAAACCTATAGTCTAATGAAAGACCATAGGTTTTATATTTTATGACGCATTAAAAGCGAATTGCCTTAACTTGCGTTATTTTACAGTTTAACATTATTCGGCTTACACCTCCTCTTCTGACTTCACTAATAATTGAAAACCATTTCCGTGGATATTGACAATTTCAATCTTACCATCCGCTTTTAAATATTTCCTTAGTTTCGTCACAAAAACATCCATACTTCTGGCAGTAAAATAATTATCTTCTCCCCAAATCTTTGTCAATGCTTCCGAACGAGGTAAAATATCGTTCATATACATACAAAACATTCGTAAAAGCTGCGCTTCTTTAGGAGATAATTTATCTTTAGACTCTATACCATTATCACTAAAAGTAAGAATACGTAAAGGGAAATTAAAATGGTATTTACCAATGATAAATTCTTTGATTTCTTCTCTTGGGTCGGCTTTTTGCTGACTGCGCTTTAGGATGGCCTGAATTCTATATAATAACTCTTCAGAGTTGAAAGGCTTAGTAATATAATCGTCTGCACCAATTTTAAACCCTTGCAAAACATCTTCTTTCATTGCCTTGGCAGTTAGAAAGATAATAGGCATTTCGGCGTCGGATTCTCTTACTTCTTTGGCAAGGGTAAATCCATCTTTTCGAGGCATCATTACATCAAAAATACAGAGGTCATAATTACCTCGACGAAAACTTTCCCAACCTGCAACACCATCGGTTGCAAGCGTGACATCGTAATCATGCATTTCTAAATAAGAACGTAATACATCCCCAAAATTTTGATCGTCTTCAACGAGTAAGATTCGGTTATTAGTTGGCGTCATATAAGTTATTTTTACTCAAGTAATTCTTCAACAAATACCAATTTAACAGTCAGTATCTGTATGATAACAAATTGGTGATTCTTTAGTTTTTGCCTTTTATCTGACATTTAGGCTTTTACTATTTAAAAATAGCAATTTTACCAAAAATATTGTGTGAAGCAGCATAAGATTACAAACAAATAATGAAATCCTATTCCACATTCGACCGAATATGGTAAGGGAAGGTTAAAATAAAACTACTTCCTTTACCCAATTCACTTTTAACATCTATTTGCCCTTTATGTGCAGTCATCATCGTTTTAACATAAGCTAATCCTAGCCCAAAACCTTTGACATTGTGGACATTTCCTGTATGCACTCGATAAAATTTATCAAAAATATTCTTTCGAGCCTCTTTACTCAAACCAATCCCATTGTCTTTCACAATAACTTCTATACCATTTGGCACATCTCTCGTGTGTACGGAAATTTCAGGTATTTCGCTAGAATATTTATTCGCATTATCCAGTAAGTTATGGATGATATTCGACAAATGTGTGAGGTCTCCTTCAATTCTAGATTTATTGGCTTTTAAATCTGCCGTAACAAATCCTCCTTTTTTCTCTGCTTGTAAATGAGAATTTGTAACTGCCTCATTGATTACTTTATGCAAGTCAACAAAATCCAAGTGCAATTTAAAATCCTGTTTATCTAGTAATGCCATTTGCAAGACCTTTTCTACTTGCGCTAACATTCGTTTATTCTCTTGTTTAATAATGCCTGCAAATCGCTTGACTTTATCTTGTTTGCCTAAAATCATTGGACTGGTAATAGAATCTGCTGCTAATGAAATAGTCGCAATGGGTGTCTTAAATTCATGCGTCATATTATTGACAAAATTAGTTTTCATTTCAGAAACTTTCTTTTGGGCAAAAATAACTTTAACGGTGTAAATAAAGCAAAACAAGACGATAGCAACAGATAAAATAGCAGCTATTAAAGGCAATAAAACAGCGCCCAATATCACACTAGACTTTTGAGGAAAAGAGACCACTAATTTTCCTGCATTATCAAATAAAGAAACAGGATATTCAGATTTACTTAGTTCGATTTCGTCTGGCAGTACGGTTACTTCATCTGTTTCTGAAGCAGAAATGGTATAATTTCCATTGGAGATAATTTCCTTTGGCGGCACATCTTTAAAGGTTTCATAAACCTTATAGTTATAATCTGTATCAATATTTCTATTAGCTAATTCTTTGCTTAGTAATTCTGTTAAAAGGGGTGGGCTGATTTTTTCGTCTAATGAGGTAGGTTTAGCGTTTCTAAAATTACGATACGCTTTGGTCGCATTAGATTCATTTTTTTGTCCTAAACCAGAGAAATCTAAGGAAGTATTGGTGAGTTTTGATTTTGAATCTACCGTTAATAGTTCATTGATATGATTCATTTCGGCCAGCGCTTTTTCTTGTAACTCTTGAGCAACTAACTTTAAAACAGTGTTGACATCTTTATCAAACTGCTCACTCTGCAAGTCCATCGCATTTTTAATCCAATAACGTTGAAGACCTACTATTGCTAATAAAGCCGTAGCCATTAACCCCACAATTGCCCAAATAGTATTCTTTTTCATTATTGGTAGAGATGGATTGAAAATAAAATTGATAGAAGAACGTCTAGTAGAATGTTACAAAAATAGACCTTCTATTCGCTTCTCAAAGTACTTTAACAGGAATTTAACCTAACTGTGAAAATGGTATTAAAGCATTGCTTATTATCTTTGTTTCTTTTAAAACTGATAACTTAAAATAAACAAAATAGCAACGATGCACCTATTATTATCGTTCTATACAATTAGAATTAGCTTATTTTCATCATCACAAAATCAAAATTTAAAATGAAATTTATAACAAAAAAACTTCATTTGGGTATCTTATGTTTAGCGACATTCCTTTTTTTAGGTATAAATCCAGCTTTAAATGCACAAGAAACAACCAAAGAAAGTAAAAAAATAGTCATTATTACTAAAAAAATCGACAAAGACGGAAAAGAAACCGTCGAAAAAATTGTTCGAGAGGGAGCAGATATCGATGACGCAGAAATAGATAAAATTATAGAAAAAGCTAAAAAAGAAGGTGGAGAAATTGATGTACGTATTGAAAAAGGGCAAAGAAAGGTAATTAAAAAAAGTAAGGATGGCCAAACTGAAAATATCTGGATTGAAAAAGATGGTAAAAAAATCGACTTGGAAGAAATGGAAGGAGAAGAGGTAATGATATTTAAAACAGCCGATGGAAAAATTATAAAACTGGATGGTGCCGAATTACACGAAGAACATATCGTTATTGAAGAAGGCGCTCAAGGCGAAAAAGGAAAAGATGTGGAAGTAACCGTGACTGTGGACGAAGATGGTAATACAACTAGAATCGAAAAGCGAATAATCCAACAAAAAAAGCAAGCAGAAGACATGGAAGTAACCGTTTCTGTCGATAAAGATGGTAATACAACAATTATCAAAAAGCGAAAAAAAGCAGCCAATGTTGAAGCTAAATTAGAAAAAATGGGTATTAAATTACCTGTTTTAGGCAAGCCTGTAGCCAATTATGTCCATGCTGTAACGAGCAATAATTGGGTGTTTTTAGCAGGAAAAGGCCCTAGAAAAGCAGATGGTAAAAATATTGTTGGTAAACTAGGGAAAGACTTAACAGTTGAACAAGGATACGAAGCAGCAAAATGGGCAGGTATCAATTTATTAGCAGCACTAAAAGGAGAAATTGGCGATTTAAATAGAGTCGTTAGAATCGTAAAAGTAAACGGAATGGTGAATGCAATTCCTGAATTTACCGACCATTCTAAAGTCATTAATGGATTCTCAGATTTAATGGTTGAAGTATTTGGTGATAAAGGTAAACATGCCCGTGCAGCAGTCGGCATGAGTTCTTTACCAGGTAATATGGCAGTTGAAATTGAAATGGTCGTAGAAATAGAATAAACGGATAATTTTCAAGCATATAGGGCTGACGGTATATTATAATTCATTTACCGTCAGCCTTAGACCGCTAACTAGAGCGTCAAGTAAGAAAGTGATATTAAAATAATATTTAAAATCTCGGCTAGCTCGTTAAATCCGTTGTCTTCATTCATCCATTGGTAGAAAATAGGCCAACGGATGAATGAAGACAACGGATATTAGGCGTTATTAAGTAGCAATAGTCACTTTTTTAATATCAATTTTCAATCTGACTAGCTAACCATGCACATTTGTAAATGGACAATTTTAATTTAATACATGAATTTGCGCTTGTCTGTGGTATCATCATTACATTGCTCATCTTATTATTACTAGGAAAAAAGCAAAATAAGCAATTACACGATTATTTTTTACTCATTTTTTTTATCGCTGTTCTTTTCCTTTTTCTCAATCATTATGCGAACTATCATCAAATTTTTTGGCTTCATGTTAGTACCAATTTTCTGACAGCCAGTATCAACTTTCTAATTGGTCCCTTAATTTACTATTATATTAAGTCGCTTTTTACCAAAGTCAATTATAAAACACCTCGGTTCTGGTTAACCTTTTTACCCTTTCTGATATATACCCTAATTTTCACGCTCCCCTTAACATTAAGTAATCCTACAGATGGGTTAATCGTAGATTATTTGCATTTATATCTAGATAATAGTACTGCTTTCTATACTGTAGAAACCTTGTACTTATTATTTTTTACGCTTTTAGCATTGCAACTGCTAGAACAATTTACCAATGTCCTTAAATCCTATTATTCCAATTTGACAAGAGCAGATATTCTATGGTCAAAAAGACTATTATTAGGGGTCATTTTGTATTTGGTGATTGATATAACTTTGACTATCTCAGAGATAACCCTATATCAATTCCCTATTCCTCATTATTATATTAATGTAATGACCATTTTGCTGGTTGTATTATATTTAGGCTATTATGGATTTTTTCAAGCTCAAATGTTACTCCCTTCCTTTTTAATGGAAAAGACAAGCGGGTTTAAATCGAAAAATGTTAAAAAAAAATCGACTAAATCCAACACTTCTTTTTCTACAGAAGAAATTACTCAAATAAAGGCAGCGCTCCATAAGTCACTTGAAAAAGAGCAATTATATTTGAATGAAACGCTCACTTTATCGGACTTAGCCCAAGAAGTTCAATTAACAGATAAAAAACTCTCCGCTTTTATCAATCAAGAATTAGACACCAATTTTTACGAACTAGTCAATCAATATCGAATAGCTACTTTTAAAACCGAAGTTGCTTTAGTAGCCAATCAAAATTTGACTATTTGGGGAATTGCTAGCCAATGTGGATTTAACTCTAAAACGAGTTTTAATCGGATTTTTAAAAAACAAACGGGATTGACGCCTTCTCAATATCAAAAGACTTTAGGCGGAAAAAAGCCTAAATGAGTACCATTGCTTCTATTGGTACGCTTCTCTTCCAACTAAAATTGCCTCTATTGCTTGCTGCTCCTACTTTTATGCCTTGAGCAACATATTCTCTTGCTCTTTTCATTTCATCCGATAAAATTTAATTTATGTTACACATCAAACAACAGTCAATGCTGTTAATCTTATTAATGATTTTTTTTAGTTGCGGGAGTAACACCATAGAAGAAGCGAAATCCCCTGAGGAAATCCTTCGGTTGATTGAGCAAAAATTTGGCGAATTAAAGGTCGAAAACCAATTTCACGGAGCGATACTAGTTGCTAAAGATGGGATACCTATTTTTGAGAATGCCTATGGAACGGACACAGAAGGGACACAAAATACGATGGTCAAACCTTTTAATATTGCCTCTATAGGCAAAATGTTCACAGGAGTAGCTGTTATGAGATTAGTACAAAATGACCAGTTAAAATTAGAAGCTACTGTTTATGATTATTTGCCTGATTATGGAAAAAAGGAAGATACAGAACGCATAACCATTCATCATTTATTAACACATAGTAGTGGCATTCCTGATATTTTTTCTTTTGATAAAATACAGAAAATAGACGAAAGTAAAATTAATACTTGGTATGACTATTTTCCTTATTTTGAAACCGACAAATTAGATTTTAAACCGGGTAAGAAATTTTCTTATTCTAATTCTGGATATTTGGTCTTAGGTAAAATAATTGAAGCAGTAAGTGGTCAAGATTATTGTAATTATTTAGCTGAAAATATTTTTACTGCTGCGGAAATGGAAGTGGTTAAATGTCAGGCACCACTAGGCGGTTCGGTCATAAGCATGCAGGATATGTTGAAATTTTCCGAAGCCTTACAACAAAACCGTTTGCTAAATGAAACGAACACGAATCTTGTGATGGAAGATAAAATAAAGATTGAAAAAAATGTTTATTATGGGTATGGTTTCCAAATCTATAAAAAATACAAGAGTTTAGAAGTCTCTCATAAAGGAGGTGATTTAAATATAAAAGGGCAACTATTAATGTTCCCAGAAACAGGTTATACCGTGATTATTTATGGGAATAATAATGATATTGGTTATGATGGATTTAATGAGGCACGGCATTATTTACGGGATATTTTGACTTAATCTGGCACACGTTTGACAAGATTATACTGCTTAATGTTGTATTGCTGATTAACAATATAGCCATATAACAATAAAACAATTTTTAACACCATAAATACCCTACAACCGATAATTGGTCAGTTGTAGGGTATTTTACTAAAATTATCTCGCCTATTTTTACTTAAAATCTAAATAAAGCCTACCTTTCTTTTTTTAACTAAAATTACTCGATTAATGAAATTTACTTTCCAAGTCCTTCCAACTATAAAGGTGCTCCTATTTTTGGCTTTCCTGTCCAATAGTGTTTTTGCACAAGAAAGTTCCAATCCATTTTTATACGGAGATGCTTTACCAGATGCACCTGAGTTGGCTGCAAGAGGCGACTATCAAATAGGCGTACAAACTTTAAATTTTATCAATAAAGGCCAAGTTGATGTTTTGAATTCTAAAGATGGGGTAGACCCATTATATGACCGACCAGTAACCGTAGAAGTTTGGTATCCTGCTGCTTTAGCAGAAGGAACAAATCCATTAGTCACTTATGAAGATGTTTTAGGGTCAGCGAATAATCCTAAACGACCATTAATTCCTTTTACTTTTCAAGGAAGAGCAGCAAGAGCTGCTAAACCACTAACTGTTGACCAACCATTCCCTTTGGTAATCGTTTCTCATGGTTATGTCGGGTCAAGGTTTTTATTGACTTATTTGACAGAAAATTTAGCTTCCAAAGGCTATATCGTTGTAGCGATTGACCATACTGAGTCTACTTATAGGGATGCTGCTCCTTTCCAAAGCACCTTATTAAATCGGGCAAAGGATGTGTTATTTGTGATGGACGAAGTAGCAAAATTAGGAAACAAAGCAAATGAGCATTTTTTAGCAGGTTTAGTCAATGCAGATAATACCGCAATTATTGGTTATTCTATGGGCGGGTATGGCGCTTTAAATGCAGCAGGAGCAGGGTATAGCGATACGGCGGTCCAATTCTTTACAGGCATGACTAAAGGAAGTAATGCTTTAGCGGTTAGAGGAAGTAGCCATCCCAATTATCAAGCATCTATTGATTCCAGAATCAAAGCAGTCGTCGCTTTTGCGCCTTGGGGAATGACAAGAAATATTTGGGATTTAGAAGGTTTAAAAGGTTTAAAAGTGCCTACTTTTTTTGTAGCAGGTAGTGAAGATGATGTTTCTGGTTATGAAAAAGGCATTAAAGCAATTTATGAAGGTGCGGTTAATGCCGACCGATATTTATTAACCTATCAAAATGCTCGACATAACATCGCGCCAAATCCTCCGCCACCAGCGGCTTTAGCACCAGGCTTACATTTCGATGAATATTATCGGTTTGCAGAACCTTCTTGGAACGAACGCCGCATTAATAATATTAACCAGCATTTTGTAACGGCTTTTTTAGGGATGCAATTAAAGCAGCAAGATTTTGGCAAATATTTAGATCTAGCACCTGATTCTAATGAAAAGACTTGGGCAGGTTTTAAGCCTCGAACTTCTACTGGTTTGGAGTTATTACATGCTGTTCCTGAGTAGCAGTACTTGATATTGTTTAAATTCTAATATCCGTGGCAATATTCATCTGTGGCTGACTTTTTTTTGAACCACGGATGAAAATCACCACGGATATTTATCCTTTTATCTATCAATACGCTCCCCTATTTCTAGTAAGTTATGAATACAAATCAATCAAAAAACACCCCTTATGCCTTAGTATTACACGGTGGGTCAGGTGCAATTTTTAGAAAAAATATGCCCCCTGCAAAAGAAGCGGAATATCATGCAGCCTTAAATAAAGCTTTAGATGCAGGAGAAACGGTTCTTAAAGCGAATGGTACGGCGATGAACGCAGTCGTTGCAGCGATTAAAGTATTAGAAGATGACCCATTATTTAATGCAGGCAAAGGAGCTGTATTTACGAATGAAGCAACGAATGAATTAGCTGCTTCTTTGATGGATGGAGAAAAATTGAATGCAGGTGCTATTTGTGGCGTCACCAATATTAAAAATCCTATCACTGCGGCACAAGCTGTTTTAGAAAAATCCAATCACGTATTATTAGCAGGGAAAGGAGCAGAGCAATTTGCCAAAGAAATGGACTTAGCATTAGTTGACCCCAGTTATTTTTGGGCAGAACATCGTTGGAAAGGCTTAGCTTTGGCTAAAGCCAAAGAATTAGAAACAGGTTACGTCGAACAATTGGAATTTAATGATTGGAAATACGGGACAGTCGGTTGTGTAGCTTTAGATAAAAATGGCAATTTAGCCGCAGGTACTTCCACAGGAGGGATGACCAATAAACGTTATAATAGAATTGGTGATACCCCCATTATTGGCGCAGGCTGTTATGCCGATAATAATACTTGTGCTGTGTCTAGTACAGGGCATGGAGAATATTTTATTCGCTATGCCGTAGCTCATGATATTTCTGCTAGGATGGCTTATCTAAAAGAGGATTTAGCGACCGCAGCTAATCATGTGATTCATAAAAAATTAGTAACCGCAGGTGGTAGAGGTGGCGTTATTGCTGTTGACAAAAATGGCAACATTGCTATGCCGCATAATACAGAAGGGATGTATCGCGCCTTTGTCAATCCTACTGAACGAGGTGTTGGTATTTTTAAGGAGGACTAAATTAAATCTGATGATTACTATGCAACAAAGCACAAGCTACCCTGTTATTTGACGACTTTAATCATCATTTGCCCATTCGGGGAAGATAAACGCACCAAGTACATACCTGTTGATAAGTCGATTTGTTGTTGATAAGTGCCTGCTTTTTGAGGTTGGTTTTGGAGATAGGTTTTTAGAATTTGGCCGTTTAAATCAGTGAGTTGAATGGTTAATATTTCTGGTTTTTCTAGTGAATATTCTAGAGTAGCGACATCTTTTATTGGATTGGGGTAAACTAAAACAGCATCATTTTTTAAAAATAAATCTATACTACTAACTTTCAGGTCTGGTAAATATCGTTTGATAAATCCAACCCTACCAGTTGACGTTTTTCTATCTCCTTCTGCGAGCATTTTACCATCAGATTGCAAAGCTAATCGATAAATCCTTAAGCTATCCCAAGCACCAAACATAAGTACTCCGTTTTTACCAAAATTGTTATCAAGCGTACCGTCTTCGTTATATTGCACAAAATAAGTTTCGCCATTGATAATATTACTAACGAACGAATAACCAGTTAGGCAAAAAGAAAGAAATAATTAGTCATAATATAATACCTTTTTTGCTTT
>JAFMDF010000535.1 GCA_017857395.1 Bacteroidota bacterium
AATGGTAGAATTTTATTAACATATATATTTTCCGTAAAATATGTAGTTGAACCACAAATCATTAATAACTGCCTGACAACCATCCCGATAATCTTTTTCTGTTTGTTCATCTAATTCACGCTCTTCTTTTGCTTGCGCAATAAATTGGTCGATGATGGATTGTTGGACAGTTGCATCCTTAAAATCAGCTTCTTTATGTTCGACGGAGATATAATAATAAGCATATTCACTAATGATATGGTAATATTTTTCAGTTGTGGTCATATAGAAGGCTCGATGAGTTTGATGTGCATCTAATTCTTCCTCCGTCATTTGCTCCAATTCTTCTTTAGACACCTCTCCTGGAATAGGCGTATACGTTTTTTCAAAAAGGAAATCGGTACTACCAAATTCTATTAATTTCTCGGTCAAAAAGATAACTAAATTATCCAATTCACTCATAATATCTTCCTCTATCTCCTGAATATGGATACCCTGTGAAGTTGCATAAGAATTGGCTAGTTTTTCCAAAACATTGATTAAGAAATCTTGTTTTTCAAATGCTTCTTTTAATAAATGTATCTGTCCTTCTACTTCTTCTAAGATCAAACCTGCACAAATAATTTGTGGAATATAGGCGGCTTTATGGCTTTCCAATTCAAAGTTGCTCATTTTCTCATTTACCTTGTCATTAGGTAAATAAGTCTCCAAAATTTCTTGTTTGGACATTTGGGGATTGGTGCTATCATAGTCTTGAAACTCATCAGGTCGAGCAACTTCTATGGTATAATTAAAATTACCTTCGCCAACAGTTTTGATTAAGGTCGCCATAATTTTACTGGAATCATCATAAGGCCCTGCAAAGAAGTAAGGTTTTCCTTCAGCACCTCCAAATGCTACTTCTATATAATCAATACTTTCTACTGGGTCTAAGAGGTATTCGGTTGTAGAAGTGAAATCTTTGTGTGGCTCAAAACCACAATCTTCCGCAAATTCTACCGCACCATAAATAATATTATGCACTAAAGTAGGTTCTATGGAAATAAAATTTACGTTCATGCCTCTTCCCATTTCCTTAACGGTTTCCCGATAATTGGTGGGAGATAAGTTGTATCCAAAAAAAGTATCCTTTACGCCCAAACATTGCATATCCACAATATAAGTAGCCGCAATGATATACCCATTGGCCTTTTTTCTACTAATAATTACTGGGGTAAATTTGGTCGCTTCCCAATTATCCTGAATCAGGCATTCGTGAAAAGGTAGTTTTCTAGCGTGTTTTCTAATGTAACTTTCTGGCTTGATTTTTACGGATTGCTTGACTTGTTTTTTCTTTTTTCTATTTTTTGACTTTGCCATATTAGTAAGTAAGGTCTTTTGATTATTTTAGAATAGTATTGCATTGGTATACAAATAGACTTCTCAAAGGATAATAAGTCTAATGATAAAATGAGTGCAAATTTACCCTTATTAGAGAGAAATAAGGTAGTTTTCAACTAATTTTCCTAGGTGATAATTTCATAAATAGCTTGTTTTAGCCCCTGTAGAACCATTTAGTTTGTTAAAAATAGCGTCGTTTTTATAAAAACAACCTGCTAAAACTAGGAATATTATTGTTTTGTGTTATATTTGTTGAAATATAAAGACCCAATCTAAAGCATATCTATTGAATTCCTTTCAAACCTTAAAAATTAAATTTTTACTACCATAAAAGCTATATTTTTAATTTTACACCACTCATAATAAAATAATTGTTTCCGATGTAAAATGGAGACTGTAGGATGGTATCTATTTGTTACCCGCAAGTATTTACTGTAAATACCCATGCTATGTTATGTATCATTGGTAATCAAAATCCCCCTATTTGGTTGTCGATTGTAGTGCTTTTCTATGTGATTCACTCACCCATAGTTAAATCGCCAATTTTCAACCTGCAAAAACTTACTTACAACATTCTTTAACTAAAATTTTGAACACATGAAAAACAAGGTGTACCTGTTTTTACTCTTGTGCTGTATGGCCAATTTTGTAATGGCTGATACAGACAAACACTACCCGAACGAGGCAAATCCATCGTTCAATGCAATGACTGAATCTACTTCTAATAGTATTAATGAAGACTTTTTTACAGACCCTGTTATCAATTGCCCATCAAATATTGTACAAACTGCTGACGCTGGACAAAATACGAAGACCGTATCTTGGACTGTTCCTTCGGCTACAACGCCTTGTATAGTAAGTACAGGTCAGAATTGCCCAAGTGATCATATTTCTGGGTTTATTTTTATTGGAAAATTGGGTGGTAGCAAATACTATTGTTCTGATAATAGCAACTATAATTATTGGGAAGCAAAAGCAAAAGCGGAACAAAGTGGCGGTTACTTAGCAGTAATTTGTAGTTCAGAAGAAAATCAATTTATTCGAGATGGAATGTCTGCTGTTTCTAATCCTGCTGATGAGGCATGGATTGGTTTAAATGATGAGGCTAGTGAAGGTCATTTTCGATGGGTGAATGGTTCAACTTGTGGATATAGAAATTGGGCTTCTGGAGAACCTAATGATGAACACAATAATAGTAATTATCATGGTGGGGATAATGTAATCCTTCATAGAAATAGTGGAGAATGGAAAGATAGAAATGGTCGAGCAAAATATGAATTTGTCATGGAAATTCCATGCGATGAAACGACTAGGCCAGGGAATGTAACCGTAGCTCAGATTGCTGGTCCTGCTCCAGGAAGTTCTTTTGCAGTTGGTTCAACTACTACTATTCGATATAGAGCAACCGATGAGTGTGGTCGTTCTTCGGAATGTAGTTTTACAGTAAAAGTGAATGCACCTGCTGACCCATGTGCGAATAACGGTGGTGATTCAGACGGAGACGGTGTTTGTGACGACCAGGATAATTGTGACTTCACGTCTAATCCAGATCAAGCGGATAATGATGGCGATGGTATTGGCAATGTGTGTGATGATACCCCAAATGGAGAGCCTTGCGCAAATAATGGCGGCGATTCAGATGGAGACGGTGTTTGTGATGACCAAGATAATTGTGATTTCACGTCTAATCCAGATCAAGCGGATAATGATGGCGATGGTATTGGCAATGTGTGTGATGATACGCCAAATGGTGAACCATGTGATAACCAAGGCGGTGATTCAGATGGTGACGGTGTTTGTGATAACCAAGATAACTGTGATTTTAATGCCAACCCAGACCAAGCAGATAATGATGGGGATGGTATTGGTAACGTTTGTGATGATACGCCAAATGGTGGTGGAAATGGAGGAGATTGTAATAGCGTGACAGTAGCTGGAGAATCAGGCAAAATAACCATTTCCAGTATTCCTTCAGATGCGAAGGTTGAATACTCAGGACCATCAACAAACTGGGGACAAGAATTAGTATGTAATGCAAATTGTAGCAGCATGGAAATGGTATCTGGTTTAAGTGCTGGAGATTATACGGTAACGGTTCAAACCTTCAATCCATATTGCTATAACCGAGTAACGGTGACAGTAACTGGCGGCGGCGGTGGTAGTCCATGTGATAACCAAGGTGGTGATTCAGATGGTGATGGTGTTTGCGATAACCAAGATAATTGCCGAACGACACCAAACCCAGACCAAGCAGATAATGATAACGATGGTATTGGAAACGTTTGTGATGATACACCGAATGGTGGTGGAAATGGAGGAGATTGTAATAGCGTGACAGTAGCTGGAGAATCAGGCAAAATAACCATTTCCAGTATTCCTTCAGATGCGAAGGTTGAATACTCAGGACCATCAACAAACTGGGGACAAGAATTAGTATGTAATGCAAATTGTAGCAGCATGGAAATGGTATCTGGTTTAAGTGCTGGAGATTATACGGTAACGGTTCAAACCTTCAATCCATATTGCTATAACCGAGTAACGGTGACAGTAACTGGCGGTGGTGGTCCATGTGATAACCAAGGCGGTGATTCAGATGGTGACGGTGTTTGTGATGACCAAGATAACTGTGATTTTAATGCCAACCCAGACCAAGCGGATAATGATGGCGATGGTATTGGAAACGTTTGTGATGATACACCAAATGGTGGTGGAAACGGTGGTGATTGTAATAGCG
>JAFMDF010000168.1 GCA_017857395.1 Bacteroidota bacterium
TTTTGATAATATTTTATTTTATTAACTAATTTTGGGCGAACCTAGCGTTATAAACAAAAAGATGGTTTTACTAGAATTGTAGATAATGACAGCGCTTCTGAACAGAATAAAACACAGTTTGCTGGTGGTCGATTGTCTTTATTATATAGACCAAATGATCGGGTAAATATCAATTTAAAGTATGAAAAAAGTAAAGACTTTAAAGCAGAATTTCCATTAGATTTTAAACAACCTGAATTTGGTGGGCCAATTCCTGTACAGGATGATGATTTTCTAAATAGAGAAACTAGAACGAACTTTGATGATCCTTATTTTAATCGAAATATTAATGGTTTTTCTGGTAAGGCAGAAATGAAAGTTGGAGATAATCACACCTTAACTTTATTGACAGGTTACCATACTTCTGATTCTGGTGGGGAAAATGATTTTGACCATAATGAATTGGATTTTACTAATATTTTAAGAACGATTGACTATAAGACTCGGTCGCATGAAATTCGTTTCTCAAGACCAAGAAAAGATGCTAAGTGGTTTTATGTTGGTGGTCTTTTTTATTTAAAAGAAGAAATAGGCTCGAAGGATAGATTTACTTTTGGACAAGCTTGGATTCCTGTCTTTAGGAATGTAGCGGGTTTGCCTGCCTCGTTTAATGTACCAAATTACTCCGCAAATGGTGTTTCTGAAGCAACTCAAAATGTAGAAAGTTTTGCTGTTTTTGGTTCGACGTCTTATGAAATTAGCGAAAAAGTTCGATTGAATGGAGGTTTGAGATTTACGAATGAGGATCGGAACTTATCTTATTATCAGCAGTTGAATCCCGGTACAGACATTAACTTCATCCAATTTATTCTACAACAGATTGGCTCAGAAGATGCTCCTCAAACAAGAGCGGCTAATAGAAGTTTCGTTTCTGGAAACATAGGAATGGATTTTAAGACGAGTGATAATTTTTTAATCTATGCGACCTTTGCAAGAGGATTTAAAGGAGCTGGTTTTAATACCACTTTGAGTCCAACAGAACGTTCAGGCGGATTAATTTTTGAAC
The DNA here is from genome assembly GCA_017857395.1 of Bacteroidota bacterium. Classification (GTDB taxonomy): domain Bacteria; phylum Bacteroidota; class Bacteroidia; order Chitinophagales; family Saprospiraceae; genus JAFMDF01. The sequence continues at coordinate 1,046 of JAFMDF010000168.1, forward strand.
CAGAATCTATCAATAGTTATGAGATTGGTTTGAAAATGAAAGTTTCTAATCGAATGAAAATTAACACCGCAGCATTTGCGACGGTTTATAAAGACAAACAAGAATTCGTTGTTGCAGGTCAATCTACTCAAGTAGTAAACGCAGAATCTGCGGAGGGTGTAGGCGTAGAATCGGAATGGACTGCTATTTGGAGTGATCATTTTAGAACAGATATGGCAGTTGGTGGTCAAAGTTTAAAATATTTTGATTTCCCATTTGTTGATTTAGTGGGCCAACCTGTAAATTTAAGCGGGAATAGCTTATATAAATCTCCTAACTTTACTTTTAGGTTTACCCCTCAATTAACAGGAGATTTTGGAAGTACCATGAAATACTTGGTTCGATTGGATTATAACTTCACTAGTAAAAGTTATAACGATGTCTATAATACGGAATCTTTGGCTAGAGACCCGCTTCACATGGTTAATGCAAGATTGGGCGTTTCTTCTAAAGATGAGAAATATAGTATTGCCATCTGGGGAAGAAACTTATTGGATCAAACTTATATCCAACATGTTTGGCCACTACGATTCTGGTCTAGAGTTGCTTTAAATCCACCTAGAACTTTTGGTATTGAATTTAGAGTGAATATTTATTAGGAATAAGTGTTTAAAAATACTCAAAATATTTAAACATAATTCTAAAAAGAAAAGCAGCTTTAATCTGAATGATTAAAGCCGCTTTTTTTATCTGACGCTCTATTAAATTAGAAAATATTGTCATTCATACAGAAGATATAGTATGTTCTTCCGCTCTTGGTTTAGGAAATTTTGAAATTAAGGCAGCTGATATTTTTCTAAAAAAGACTTAAAAATAGTAGAAGAGATATCTTATGCTTTATACTAAAAAAGAGCTTTATTCAATTACAGAATAAAGCTCTTTTTGATGTGACAACTCATCACTCATCATTTTATCACTTATCATTAATACAACTTTGGACTTGTCGCTAAATAAGTCGCCACCATTAACCGATATTGTTCATCGGAAAAATCACATTTACATTCATCTGGATAATAAGACATAATATTAGCAACATGTGGTGTGTACCAATCACCTGCATTATCTTGCTTCGTATCAGTAAACCGACAATTATTTTCTACATTTATATAAGAATCAGGGTCATCTCCAATTTTAAATGGGTCGGCAGGCGTATCTGTCAATAAATCACCTGTGGTGGCACTATTTTCCCCTCTGACCAATTCTTCTGTTTGTTCTTCTCCATCTCCAAAAGTATAAGGCACGCCAAAGAAACGACCTAATTCATGGGCAACCGCAAATTCATTCACACATTCCCCTTTAAGCAATAATAAACCACCATTTTCTGTATTGCCAATACCTCCCAATTCTGTAACACCACATAATTCATCTTGGAAGTCAAATTGGGAAACCCAAAAGATATTAATTTTCCGTTGTTGGTGATAGACTACTTGCATCTCTTCCCATTCCTCCACTCTAACAGAATCGTAGTTAAAATTGGCAATCGTATCTAATTCACATATTTTGAAAGAAACACAAATAGGTTCGAAGAGTTTATTCACTCGATCCATGACTGCATAGATACTATCAATATTTACCCCTAAGGTGTCTCCTTCTGTGATGACAACATTGGCGACCACATTAAATTCTTTATTGACACAAGGCAAAGATTTTTTCTGTGCAGCAATGGTATTCGTAAAAATTAATACGACTAAAAATGCACCAAGTAAAGATTTTATGTATTGCATATTTCTTTTAGTATAGGATGAGTGGATTTGGATTTTCATAAATAAAAAATGAATTTTATTAACTTTACACTATTTCTAACGATAAAAAAAGAAGGCTTAATATTGTCTTCTTATTGAAATTGAAGCCTAAAAGGTTAAAGAACTAAAAAAGTAACGAAACTTACATTCTAGCAAAAACAGCTATAAATATAGTAACATTTCGGGCAAACTTAGCTATTTTGCCAAACTTCCGCAACTAACAATACAAGCGGTGATTTTTTAAGACATTTTTTTTGTGAATTTGTTTAAAAATGACATCTTGCCGCCTTATTTTTTTGTCAGTTGTCCAAAATTAATTGTTTTTTTGTAGCGAAGATTATTTTACAAGGGCATTCTAGTTTATAAGGCCTGAGAAAAGAGTACTTATATTTTATGTTCTAGTACTTAGAATCGAACCATCGTCACTCAACCGAAATTATGAAATACCGTTTTTTTCAATTTTTATTATTTATAGGCTGTTTTGGGATTTCCCTAAACCTTAATGGACAAACCGCATCAGAGACCGCAGGTTGTGCGCCCTTAGGCGTTAATTTTACGCCACCAGATAATGCAACTAGTTTCTTTTGGGATTTTAAAGATGGCGCAACTTCTACGGAATCAAATCCTACTAATACTTATGTAGAACCTGGGGTTTATGAAGTTACTTTTAGTAATGAAGAAGGAGGAACTGTTATTGGAACAGTAACTGTTACGGTTTCTGCAACGCCAACTTTGACCGTTGCACAAGACCCTGAAATAGGTTGTGCCCCTGCAAATATTGTTTTAACCAATACTACGACTATTCCAGATGGGGTTAGCCTTATTTCCACAGATTGGACTTTTCCTGATGGGACAGGCGCTTCTGGGATTAGCACGGATAAAGATTATGCGGTTGCTGGTCAGTTTTCTGTAAATGTTCGGATTACGACTAGTTCTACCAACTGTAACGCAGCGGCGGACTTTACCGATTTTATTACTGTCATTCGTTCTCCGCAAGCAGCATTTTCTGTTAGCCCAAGTCCGACAGCTTGTAATGGCCCACATACCGTTACTTTTTTTAATGAAACAGAGGGAAGTGATTTGACTTATTTGTGGAATTTTGATAATGGCAATTTATCGAGTGAAGCAAATCCACCCAATCAAACTTATGAAGAGGGAAGTTATGATGTGTCTTTGACGGTAACGAATGAAGAAGGGTGCTTTAATACCTCTGTGCAAAAAATAAGTGTTGGTTTGCCAGAAGCTAATTTTGCCATTGCAGATACAGTTTGTGCTGGTGACGATATCGAAATTCAAAACTTATCTTCGGCAGGTGCTTATACTTGGACGATTACAGGACCTAATAATTTTAATAGTACTGCAACGAATCCTACTTTTAATTTTCCTACTCAGGGAATTTATGAAATTAAATTAGAAGTAGTAGCGGAAGGTGGAACTTGTAGAAATGAAATAACGAAGACTATTTTTTCCCAAGACTTAAATGCGACCTTTACCGCAGATCCAACTTATGGTTGCCAAGAACCAATGGCGGTAACCTTTACGCCAGATAATCCAGTAGAAGGCGCAATGTATAGTTGGGAATTTGGAGATGATAGCACCAGCACGGAAGCAAACCCTATTCACGATTATAATGCAGATAATGAGTCGCCATATCATCCAAATGGAGAATTTGATTTTACGGCTAAACTGACTATGAATACTGCTGCTGGTTGTATGGCAGAATTTGAAACAGAAATCCTTTTAGATATTCCATTGGCTCGTTTTATGCCAGATACCGTTTCTGGTTGTGCGCCTTTAACGGTGGAATTTTCTGACTCTAGCATGTCAACGCAAGCCATTACCAATTGGGAATGGATTTATGCAGATGGCAATACGGCTAATTTTGATAATGCAGATGCGCATAATTATACGTATACTGAACCTGGAGAATATGATGCTCAATTGGTCATTACTAATAGTTTAGGTTGTCCTGATACGTCTTATGTGATTAGAGTGGAAGTAGGAGAAAGAATTAATCCTAGTTTTTCCGTTGATAAATTAGACGCTTGTATTGGCGAAGCTATTCAATTTACGGATGTAACAAATAATGAAAATATTGATGAGTGGCATTATTATACAGATAATGACCGTTCTTCTCATTGTTTTAGTGAGGCAAATCCGATTATTGCTTTTGAAACGGAAACAGGTGAATTTGATGCTACCTTAGTAGTTGGTTACAATGGCTGTTTAGATTCTGTTACTCAAACTAATCTAATCAACATTAGAGGACCAATTGCGCATATCGACTATATGATGAGTTGTGATACGCCTAACACAGTGATGTTCACCAGTAATAGCGAGGGGGCAACGACTATCAGTTGGGATTTTGGAGATATGGGAACTGGTACAGCAGCAACCGAAAGTCATGATTATGCGAGTACAGGTGATTATACGGTCATCTTGACTGCTGAAAACACAGGTACAGGTTGTGCTATATCAATGGATACTGCCCTTATAAAAATTAGAAATATTAAAGCGGATGGGCCAGTAGATATGCTACAATGTAAAGGTCAACCTGTGATGTTAAACAGTGAACCTTCTACAGATGTAGATACTTCTTGCTTCCGAGGGTATACTTGGTTTTTTAATGAACCGAGTTTAAGACCTGTAACGACTGCCAAAACAGAAGTACAAGATATTTCTTATCCAGACACAGGCATGTACCAAATTGATTTGGTAGTAGAGGATGTGAATGGTTGTACAGATACAGCTAGTTACCCAATTATTGTACATGAGGCAATTATATCTTTTGATATTGATAAAACAGAAGTTTGTTCTCCGCAAACGGTACAAATTAGTAATATCGTAGCGACCACTACTTCTGAAAGTATTGAAACGTACATGTGGGATTTTGGTGATAATGTCGGTATGTCCGAAGAAGCCAACCCCGCAGGTTATACCTATTCAATTGACCCAGGAAGCGATGAAATTACGATTTCTGTAATGATAGAAGATGATGCAGGTTGCCCCGGTCAAGCAGAGCAAACTTTGGACTATTACCGACCAACCAGTCAAATTATTGCAAGTGACCTAACTATTTGTGCAGGTGAAGGGATTGATGTTAGAGCAACGCCTTTTACTAGAAATGGCGAAGATAGACCTTTAAGCTATAGTTGGTCTTTGGGCAATGGAGAGAGTGCAAACACGGAATCAACTTCAACTGCTTATGCGGAAGGCGGTATTTATACGGTGCGTTTAGATTACACCGAAATTGCTACAGGTTGTACTGGGTCGACAACGGTGACGGCTAATGTACAAGATTTTCCAGTGGCTGCTTTTACATCTGATGTAGATGGGCAAGACCAATTATGTGCGCCTGCGCAAGTCACGTTCACAGATGCTTCCGAGTCTTTAGTGCCTTTGTCACAAAGTTGGGATTTTGGCAACGGTGGTTCTGGCGTTGGCGAAAGTACGGTGGCTGCGTTTAATCCAGGTACTTTTACGGTATCTTTAATGGTACAAACGTCTAACGGTTGTGATGATGAAACGACTAGAGATTTTACTTTTGAACAGGGTCCAGATGCTGCGATTGAATTATCAGGTACTGATTTTTGTATTGGGGAAGAAGTAACGGCTACCATTACGAATCAATCGAATGTAACTGGCTTCTCTTGGGAATTTGAAGGGACTACATTTGGAGAAGGAGAAGAAAGTATTACGGTTATGCTAACACAAGTGCCATTAAACGGGCAAGCACCTATAAAATTAAACTTAGACGGAATTGGGGAGTGTAATACAACGGTCTTTGAAAATGTTAGGGTAAATGCGGTGGTACCAGCCTTTGATATTGCATCTGAAGAATGTTCTTCCTTAGTCACCTTTACCAATTTAACAGAGGGGGTCATCCAATCCGCTTGGGATTTTGGAGATGGTACTACTTCTACTGATGCTAATCCAGTTCATACCTACGATACGCCAGGCATGTATGAGGTTGCTTTAACAGTAACAGATTTAAATTCTAATTGTGTTAATACTACCACTCAATTAATTTCCGCAGGAACAATTCCTACAACGGGTGGATTCACGGTTGATATTAACGAATGTTTAAATATTAGTTTAGTAATAGACGCTGCGTTTACTAATGATTTCCCAAACCCTCAGTTTGATTATGGTGATGGAAATACGGGTGCTAATTTAAATTATTCTTATGCGAGTCCTGGAAGTTATACGATTACGCTTTCTGGCATATCTGCTGCTGGTTGTGTGAGTGAAATGATTACCCAAACGGTAGAGGTGTCTACAATGCCTTCAGGTGCGGTCGGATTTTCTGCAAGTCAAACTGGATGTGTATCTGCACAAGTTACGTTAACTAACCCAACGGTCATTTCTGGATACTCTATAGATTACGGCGATAATTCAGCTCAAACAACTGATTTAACCCATGATTATCCAGGAGATGGAGATTATACGATTACCTTGACGGCCAATAATGGAAATGGCTGTGTTCTTGAACCAATAACTCAAAGTATTTCGATTCGAGCAGATAATATTGCTACAAATGATGGCGAAACGCCAAAATACGTACCGAATGTTTTCACGCCAGAAGGAAGCGTGATGGAAGGCCCTAATAATTTATTTAGAGTGAGTCCTTTCCCATTAAACAATGCTTCGGATATTTGTAGAAGAGTTTCGAAAGTATTATCTTATAATGTATATAACCGTTTTGGTAAATTGGTCTATGAAAATACTTCGACCTTCGAATTTCCTGAGATTTTCGACCCAATGGACAATGACCAACCAGGTTGGAATGGAACGGATAATCCAACGACTATTGCTGGAGGTGCCTTCTTCTATCCATCTGCTGTCTACGTTTATGCCATTGAAGTTGAATTTTCTAATGGAGATACAGAAGTATTAAAAGGGAATGTTACTTTGGTAAGATAAGCTATTCTTCTTGAAAGAATACTAAAAAAGGCTTGAACAGTTGTTGTTCAAGCCTTTTTTGCGTTTAATTTATTCGTATTACCGTAGCTCGGACATCTTGTCCGAGTAGTTAAAGTATGACTTATAAAATATAGGCTCGGACAAGAATGTCCGAGCTACGGTTACGTATATCTCGTTTTGAAAATTGAAAATTATAAATTGAAAATTGAAAATTGTTAAGTTTGTAACACCCCAGGATTAAAAGGCGCAACAGGTGCATGATTAGCCGCCTCAATCCCCATAGAAATCACCTTCCGAGTTTCCATTGGGTCAATAATTGCATCTACCCAAAGCCGTGCCGCCGCATAATATGGAGACGTTTGCTCGTCATATCTAGATTTAATTTTATCAAATAAAGCTTGTTGTGCTTCCTCCGTCGGCACTTCGCCTTTTTTCTTCATAGAACCGACCTGAATTTGCATCAAAACTTTAGCCGCTTGTGTGCCACCCATGACCGCAATTTTAGCAGTTGGCCAAGCCACAATCAAGCGAGGGTCATAAGCTTTACCGCACATGGCATAATTACCAGCGCCATAAGAATTGCCCATGACAATACTAAATTTTGGTACGGTAGAATTGGCAACTGCATTGACCATTTTAGCGCCATCTTTAATGATGCCGCCATGTTCGGAACGTTTGCCGACCATAAAACCAGTCACATCATGCAAAAAGACCAATGGAATTTTTTTCTGATTACAGATCATAATAAACCGAGCGGCTTTATCGGCAGAATCGGAATAAATGACGCCACCAAATTGCAGCTCTCCTTTGGCGGTTTTAACCATTTCTCGATTATTTGCCACAATGCCTACTGACCAACCATCAATACGTGCATACGCACAAATAATAGTCTTACCGTAGCCCTCCTTATATTGGGTTAATTTTGAATCATCGACCAATCGTTCTAAAACTTCGGTAGTTTTATAAGGCTGCATAGATTCTGGAAAGAACTCATACAACTCCTTTGCATCTTTTTTTGGAGGCATTGGTGCTATTCTATTAAAACCTGCCTTATCAAATTCACCATATTTATCCATTAAATCTTTAATCGTATCTAAACAAGTTTTGTCATCGGGCATCCGATAATCCGTAACGCCTGAAATTTCACTTTGCGTCATCGCACCACCAAGGGTTTCTTTATCTACGTTTTCCCCAATCGCTGCTTTGACTAAATAAGGCCCTGCTAAAAAAATAGACCCAGTTCCTTCCACAATTAAAGCTTCATCCGACATAATTGGCAAATAAGCCCCACCTGCCACACAATCGCCCATAATGGCAGAAATTTGCGGAATGCCCATACTAGACATCTTGGCATTATTCCGAAAAACACGCCCAAAATGTTCTTTATCAGGGAAAACCTCATCTTGCATTGGTAGAAATGCGCCTGCACTATCAACTAAGTAAATAATCGGTAATCTATTTTCCATCGCTATTTCTTGCGCTCGTAAATTCTTTTTACAAGAAATAGGAAAATAAGCACCTGCTTTAACCGTCGCATCATTCGCCACAATCATACATTGTCTTCCTCGAATATAGCCAATACCTAAGACCGTTCCACCTGCTGGACAACCGCCTTCTGCTTCGTACATTCCATATCCTGCAAAAGCACCAATTTCTAGGAAATTACTGTCCTCATCTCTTAAGTAATCAATTCGTTCCCTTGCTGTCATTTTACCTTTAGCATGCTGTTTGGCAATTCGTTTTTCTCCACCACCCAAATAGATTTTTTCTAAGCGATAGTTCATTTTAGATATCGCCAAATGCATGGCATCGTGATTTTTATTGCGGTCGATATTTATTTTGGGCATGTATGTTTGGTTGCGGATTGCGAGTTGCGGGTTGCGGGTTGCGAGTTTTTAACCCGTAACTCGCAACCCGCAACTCGCAACTCGTTAATTAAAATAAAATCCATTTACTCCAACGCCTGCTTTAAAAGAGCTTAACTCCGTTCCTGTATTAGTATATATAGTAACCGTTCCTTTTTGCACAAAGTTACCTGATTCTCCAACATAAACATTTCCCGTATTTGGGTTGACACCCAATCCATAAATATCTCTTCCGTTGGCTTCGATAAATGGAGTCGTTGGTAATTCGGTTGCGGCTACGGACATTTTAAAAATAGCTGATTTTAGAAAATAAAGCTGACTTTTATCTCCATTTAAAACTAGTCTAGGAGCAAAACTAACGGTATTATCTGAAAAAGGAAGTGTTACTTCTACTATTTTGGTGATAGGATTAATTTTATATAAGCCACCTAATTTATCTGGATTACCAAAATTTCCTTCCCCGTTACAAAAAAACCAAAGTTTATTATTGCCATCTAATTTTAGGGAAATTGGATTATATCCAACTTGTATGCTATCTGTTACTTGATTCGTTAAAACGTCAATAACAAAAATATGGTTGCTAGATTTTTTAGTGTTGATACTCAAAGACGGTTGTGCTACAAACATTTCATTCCCAACCATTACCATTTCTTCAGAGGCACTTCCAAAAGGAATTTTATCAGTTTCTTTTTGAGTGGCTAGGTCAACTACAGAAATAGCTGCGCCATAAATATCAGAAATATAGGCAGTTGATTCGTTAATTAATGTCAGATATCTTGGAGAAGTCAAGCTTTCAATTGTCCCGATAGAAGAGAAATCATTTAAATTGACAATCTCTACTTTCTGAGAATTATTAAGGACTAAATAAGCTTTGTCGTCAATAATGGTCATACTTTGTAAAACATCCCCAAGTGGTTGATTATTCGTTGTTTCAAATATTTTCTCTTGTACGGTTTTTTCAATGGGGTCGTAAAAAGATACAGATGCGTTGCCACTATTAAAACCACCTTCATTAGTGATGAATACGCCTTTGGAGAACCCATCTGGAGTAGGCGTGGGCTCAATAATAGGTTCTTCTGTACAACCCAGAATAACGGTTAATAAAGAGAGTAAGAGAAGAAATTTGATTATTTTGATATGGAACATTAACTGTAAATTTTAAAAGCCTATTTATAATACGATAATCTTCCTAACAAAATATTTTTGAAGATGGTTGACTTTAAGAAAATAGATACCTTTTGGTAACCCAGAAAAAGGAAAATTAATGGTTGTAGTTGCATGATTAATGGGTTGAGTATAAAGCAAAGTACCGTTAGTGGAAAACAATTGGACTTGCCCGCTCTTTTCAATAAAATTATCAAATTCAATGTGCAATACTTCCTCAACATTTATTGGGTTAGGATAAACCTTTACTAAATTTTGTAATGATTCAGTATGAATTGAAGTACTTGTATTTTCATAAATCACCCCAACCGCATCCAAATCAAAACCACCCGAAGAAAATGGAGTAGGGAAGGGGTCATTAATTTTATTTCCAATAGCATCAAAGGTTGCAATACTATCTGCTAAACTACCAATAACATCAATAATTTTAACGTGGGTAATATTAGAAATATCCAAATTAGGAATGTCTTTTAATTCTGACAAATCAAAGGGTGTTCCAAAACCACTTACATATTTTCCTGCTAAATTATTGATTTTTTCTGGTTGGATTAAACTGAAAGTAGCTAACTGTTCGGTCGTATCTGTGAGAGAAGTGGCAGGAAAACGCACAAAGAAATCTCCATCCGAACTGACTTCTACAAAGGCGAGTTCTAGAAAATAGCCATCCTGTGTGAGAAATCCATTTTCAAATACCGCAAAATCAAATCCTTCTCCATCTCGAATTGGCTTTTCAAAAGTTAAAATAGCAACACCACTATCTCCCAGACTAATGATTTGGTTATCAGGTGTCCCTAATGCAAATTCAGGTTCGCCTACTTCTGCAAAATTCAGAGAATCATCAGCGATATTCTGTTGGCCTCGAATAATGTCTACGCCAGTTGCCCAATTGATGAAGATGGGGTCATCTTTAGCTAATGCGGTTGTTCCTGCTTTTTCGGCAGCGGGTGGAAATTGCCCGATTAAGAAATAGGGTATGTAAACAAACAATACAATGAATAAAAAACGAAGCATTCGATTATTTTAGTGAATATTGATGATTGCTTGAAAGGTGCAAAAATACAGATTAAGCAGTACTCTTTTAACAAAATATATCAAAAATAAATATCTAGCTCTATCCTTTAGAAAATGCAAAATACTTTATAACTTGCTTGTCTAGGTATTAAACAAGTAATTCAGATGTACAACGGAAATTACTTTTTGAACAAAAATAGGAGCACTACAACTACAAGAAATGCCACTATTCGACAAACCCAACCAGCATTCATAATTAATTACCAATTTATTGCGTTTAGCATTCGACTAAAAATAATTATAGTCGTATAAACGACTGTTAATTATTGAGAACAGAGTGTAGAGATGGGAGATTAGAGACTCATTTAGACTTAAATTAATTCTTTTATTTCAAAATTGGATTAGTTAATTCAAGGTTAATCTCTCCTCTCTTAATGAAATGGTCTCTGCTCTCTGTTCTGATAAATAGTTACCTCAAAATTTAAAAATAGAACCATGCAAAAATCGACTTTCCTATCTATTGGTCAATTAGGACTAATTTTATTAACCCTCCTATTCATTCAATCCTGTAAGAAAAAAGTGAGTGAAACTGCTAAAGTAGCGGATGTAAGTGCCTACGTTTATGCATATACTTCTGGCGTCGTTTCAAAAACAACGCCTATTAGGGTTCGTTTTGCTAGAGAGGCGGTTGCTTTAGAAGAAATTGGGGAAGCAGTAGAGACTAGGTTGTATAGCATAAAACCAACCGTAGCGGGAAAAGCGATTTGGGAAGATAATCGAACGATGCTATTTGAACCAGAGACCTACTTGAATTCTGGAACACAATATGAATTTGAAGTAGCGTTGAGTAAAATATTTGACGATGTTCCTAAAAGTGCCCGTACTTTTAAAATGCCTTTTCGCACGAAGGAATTGCGCTATGATGTGCAACTTGAGGGACTGCGTGCAGCTAATGGGGATGATTTAAAAGCGCAAGAATTACATGGGAAGGTATTGACAGGAGATATTGCGGAAGGGGAAATAGTAGAAAAAGGATTAACGGCAAAACAAGGCGGAAAAAACCTTGCGGTCACTTGGCAACATTTGGACGGGAATAAAAGGCATCAGTTTATTGTAGAAGGGATTAATCGGGGTAATAATGCCTCTGAAGTTTCGATTGATTGGAATGGCGCAGCAGTTGGTATTGCTAAAAAAGGAGAAAAACAGGTAGTCGTTCCTCCTTTGGATGAATTTAAAGTGGCAGATGCAGAAGTAAGAGGCGGAGGAGATACGCATATATCTTTAAACTTTACCGACCCTTTGCAGAAAAATCAACAATTGGCTGGGTTGGTTAGTATTTCTAATTATAATGGGCGATTGAAATTTGTAATCGATAGAAATGTATTAAAGATATATCCAACAGGACGAATAGTTGGGGAACGGAAAGTAACGGTTCGTTCTGGAGTGAAAAATATTAATGGCGTAAAAATGCCAAAAAGTAGCGAATGGAATATTGCTATTTCAGATGCTAAACCACAACTTAGATTGGCGGGACAAGGCACGATTATGCCTAATTCTAATGGGTTAATCTTTCCCTTTGATGCCGTTGGTTTGAAGGCGATAGATGTAGAAGTGGTCAAAATTTTTGATAATAATATCTTACAATTTTTGCAAACCAATGCGATAGATCAAGGCTATGATTTAGAAAGAGTCGGGCGAATTATTTTACAAGAAAAAGTAAATTTAGCCGATTTAGACGGAAGTGCGGACCCTTATACGATGTCTCGATATGCGGTGGATTTAGCTAAATTGATTGATGATGACCCCGATGCTATTTTTCAAATTAGAATGGGTTTTCGACCTGCTTATGCTTTATATAATTGTGGAGAAACAGAAGAAGAAAGTGATGATTTAACGGTTATGGATAACACGCTAGAAAATGGCGAATTCACTAGTATTTGGGGCAGTTATTATGGTATTGATGGCTATTATGATGGGTTTGAATACCAACATCGAGACAATCCTTGTTTTCCTGCTTATTATAATTATGACCGATTTGTACGCAGAAATGTATTGGCTTCGGATATTGGAATTATTGCCAAAAGTGGAAAAGATGGGTCGGTAATGGTAGCCATTGCAGATATTAAATCGACCAATCCGATGGAGGAAACAACGGTTGAATTTTATGACTTTCAACAACAGTTGATTAAGTCAATGAAAACGGATGGAGATGGCATTGCTAGAACTGAATTGGATAAAAAACCTTTTGCTATTATTGCATCGAAAGGCAGCCAAAAAGGATATTTACGGATGTTAGACCCCAATTCTTTGTCTTTGAGTCGATTTGATGTAGCAGGTGCTGAAGCGCAAAAAGGATTGAAAGGATTTATTTATGGAGAAAGAGGGGTTTGGCGACCAGGGGATTCTATTTTTCTAAACTTTGTCTTAGAGGATAAACAAGGAAAATTACCTGCGAGTCACCCAATATACTTTGAATTAATTGACCCAAAAGGGCAAGTGCAACATCAATGGACAAGTAGCAATTCGATTAGTAATGTCTATCCTTTGACAGTCGCTACCAGTACGGCTGCCCCAACTGGAAATTGGTTGGCAAAAGTAAAAGTTGGTGGTGCTACGTTTTCAAAAAATATAAGAGTTGAAACAGTAAAGCCAAACCGACTGAAAATTAAAATGGATATTGGACGGGAACAGATTATGGCAAAAGATGGCAACATAAATTGCGATTTACAAGTCAATTGGTTACACGGTGCGCCTGCTCAGAACGTAGCCGTTAAAGTTGAGAAACAAGTTCGAGCGGTTAATACTACTTTTAAAAAATATAAGGAATACGAGTTTGATGACCCTGCTCGTAGAATAGAACCAGAACCACAAGTTGTTTTTGATGGTGAAGTTAACGAAGCCGGTAAGACCAATATAACTATTAAAAGAAATCAGGGAAAATTATTCCCAGGGATGTTAGCGACTAGTTTTAATATTCGAGCTTTTGAAAAGGGAGGTGATTTTAGTTCTGACCAATTTACGATTAAGGAAAGCCCTTACGATACTTATACAGGAATTTACATCAAGAAAAATAAGTATGGCGAAAAACGCTTGGATATAGGAAAAAGTAATACCGTTGAAATGATTGCGGTGGATGAAAATGGGAATGCAGCGGCTGGACGAAACTTAAAAATAGGTTTATATCGCATGGATTGGCGCTGGTGGTGGGACAGAGGTAATGATAATATTTCTCAATATAATTCTGCCAAACATTATGGTTCGGTGGAGTCGGCAAGTGTGCGAACGAATGGGAAAGGGGAAGTTGAATGGAACGTGAATATAGATGACTGGGGGCGATATTTAGTCCGAGTTTGTGATAATGAAAGTGGACATTGTTCTGGAGATATTTTTTATGCAGGGTATCCTTGGGATGATGGAGAAAGCAACCAAAATAGAGATGCTGCTTCGATGTTGGCTTTTGCAGCCGACAAAGACAAATATCAAGTTGGAGATGTGGTCGAATTAACGATTCCTTCAAGTGGAGACGGACGGGCATTAATTTCTATTGAAAATGGCTCTAGAATTATCGAATCTTATTGGACAAATACGAAGAATGGGGAAACCAAATTTCGTTTTTATGCGACTAAAGAAATGACGCCAACGGTTTATGCGAATATCTCTTTAATTCAGCCACATGCCCAAGTGAAAAATGATTTACCGATTCGATTATATGGCGTTATTCCCATCAATATAGAAGATGAAGCGACTCGTTTAAATCCAGCATTGAAAATGCCTGATGTATTGGAACCTGAACAAAGGGTTACGATACAAGTGTCCGAAGATAAAGGCAAAGCAATGGCTTATACCATCGCTATGGTAGATGAAGGCTTATTGGATTTAACTCGATTTGGGACACCCAACCCTTGGAATAGTTTTTATGCTAGAGAAGCTTTAGGCGTCAAAACTTGGGATGTTTATAACCATGTTCTAGGCGCTTATGGAGGAGAATTAGAACGAGTTTTAGCAATTGGTGGAGATGCCGAATTACGCAAAAGCAAAGACAATCAACAAGCCAATAGATTTAAACCAGTTGTCAAACATTTAGGCCCATTTTTCTTGGAAAAAGGAAGTACGGCTAAACATCAAATTACCGTACCTAATTATGTTGGTTCGGTTCGGACAATGGTGGTAGCCTCTAATAATGGCGCTTATGGCAGTTCAGAAAAAACGACTGCGGTTAGGAAGCCTTTGATGGTTTTAGCGACGTTACCAAGAGTTTTAGGACCAACCGAAGAATTGACGCTGCCTGTGACTGTTTTTGCAATGGAAAAGAAGATTAAGAATGTAAAAGTTACGATAGAAGAAACAAGCGGTTTGGTAAATGTAATTGGTGGTAATAGCCAGAATTTAACCTTTGCTAAACCGGGCGAAGCCTTGGTCAATTTTAATATCAGGGTCGATGATAGAGTAGGGGTGGCGAGGTTCAAAATAACGGCGACAGGTGCAGGAGAATCTGCTTCTCAAGACATTGAAATTCAAGTGAGAAACCCCAACCCATTTGTAACTAATGTAGCCGAAAAAGTCTTGCAGCCTGGCGAAAATTGGACGACTACATTTGAAGCGGTCGGTATCACAGGCACAAACGAAGGATTATTAGAAGTATCGAATATTCCACCGATTGATTTAGGTAAACGCTTAAATTATTTGATTCGGTATCCGCATGGTTGTATCGAACAAACAACTTCTTCTGGTTTTCCTCAATTGTTTGTGACTAAATTAATGGAAGTAGACGATGCTAAAAAGAATCAAATTGCTAGAAATATTACTGCAACGATTGACCGTTTAAAACAATTTCAAATTTCTAATGGAGGATTCGGCTATTGGCCAGGCGATAATTATGCGAGTACTTGGGGCACTAATTATGCCGGACATTTTATGCTAGAAGCCCAAAAAGTAGGCTATTCTTTACCGAGTAATTTGTTAAGTCAATGGAAAAAATACCAGAAGAAACAAGCTCAAAATTGGAATTATGGCGATAATCGGTATGATAATGAATTGACGCAAGCTTATCGTTTATATACCTTGGCTTTGGCAGGTGCACCAGAAATTGGGGTGATGAATAGACTTAGAGAAAATAGTAAAGTTTCTGACCAAGCGAAATGGCGATTAGCTGCGGCTTATGCGGAGATTGGCAAACCAGAAGTAGCCGAAGCCTTAGTTAAATCTTTGAAAACGACCGTACAAGCTTATCGAGAGTTAAGCAATACTTATGGCTCAGGATTGCGAGATGAAGCGATGATTTTAGAAACTTTGGTAGGGATGAAAGACCTAGATAAAGCAGGTGGAATGGCTCGAAATATATCCAAACAATTGAGTTCTGGTGAATGGCATGGTACACAGACGGTCGCTTATTCCTTATTAGCGATTGGGAAGTTTGTGGGGAATACAGCGGTAGGTGACCAATTCAAATTTGCCTATCAAATTGGTAATCAACCATCGGTAAACGCAGGTTCTACCACACCAATTATGAGTGTAGACGTACCCGTTGATAGAAACCCCAATAAATCGGTGAATTTGACAAATAACAGTAATGGGGTGTTATACGTCAATTTAATTACGTCAGGACAACCGTTAATTGGCGACCAAACCGAAAAGGCAGAAAACTTAACCATGAAAGTAAAGTATTTGGATAATGAAGGAAATACGATTGATGTTAACCGATTAGCCCAAGGAACTGATTTTGTTGCCCAAGTAAGCATCACTAATCCAGGTACCAAAGGCATTCGCTACGAAGAGATGGCATTGACCCAAATTTTTCCTTCAGGTTGGGAAATCCTAAATACGAGAATGACCAATGTAGAACGATTTGCCGATTCTAATAAACCAGAATATCAAGACATTCGAGATGACCGAGTGTATAGTTATTTTGATATAAATCGAAAAGCTAAACATACTTATACCATTCAGTTGAATGCGGCTTATGAAGGTCGGTATTATTTGCCGACGGTTAGCTGTGAGGCGATGTATGATAATACGATTCAGGCGCGGCAGCCTGGGGAGTGGGTTGAGGTGGTGAAGTCGAATAATTTGTAAAAAGTGAGTTAATGAGTTGATAAGGTAATGAGTTTATGAGTAGATTCATTACCTTATCAACTCATTAACTCATTATTCTTTTACCCCTCAATCCACTTCCGAAATTCAGGCGTCTTAGTCCCACTAGTCAATAAAGCATCTTTCCCAACCGTCATTTTAATAGACAAACGATTTTTAAAATAAGGCTCAATTTTTTCAATAAAAGAAATATTGATTAACTGGCTACGATTAATTCTAAAAAAAGAAGTCGGGTCGATTTTATTTTCAATATCAGACAAAGTGAAATTAATAACATGTTTTTGACCAGCAGTATCTACGCCTTGGCAAAAATCTCCGTTCGCTTCAAAGTAGGCTATATCTTTCGTTTCAATTAATTTAATGCCGCCTTTTTTCTTAATGGTAAAACGTTGTTTATACGCTTTTTTATCTTGCTTTAGAATGTTTTTTAATTCTTGAAAGACTTGATTATCAATGTTTTGTGGTTCGTTTTTGGCAAATAAAGTACTGTATTTATGAAAAGCTTCTTGGAAATTTTCTAAAGTATAGGGTTTTAACAAATAGGCAATGCCATTTGTTTGAAAGGCTTTTAGCACATATTTATCAAAAGCAGTACAAAAAATAATGGGACAATTAATCGCACTATTTTCAAATACTTCAAAAGAATTACCATCCAATAATTCTATATCTGAAAGGATTAAATCAGGCGTTTGTCCACCATTTAATAATAATTTAGCTTCTTCCACCGACCTTGCCCAACCAATTAATTGATGATTGGGAATTTCAAATTGTACAAAAGACAATAACTTTTGATAAGCAGGTATTTCATCTTCTAAAATGAGTATTTTCATGGTGCTATAAGGTTTGGTAGTGTTAATCAACTTGTCGAATTAATGGAAGCGCAACTGTAAAATAACTATTGGTAGTGATATTAATTTCTTTATCTACTAATAATTTATATCGAGCTTTTAGATTGGCTAAACCTGTACCTGTGGAATCTACATTTTCTGTTTTAATACTCAAGTTATTGCTTACCTCGATGGTCTCTTTTTTAAGCACTATACTACTTTTTATAGGCTGATTGGGCCGAGGTTGATTGTGTTTGACAATATTTTCTAGTAAAGTTTGCAAAGCGCCTGGCGGAATAAAAATTGGTTCATTTTTAATGCCAGCTACATTTAATTCAAATTGAAAGGCATCGCCAAAACGGGATTGAATCAAGTAAATATAGTTTTGGGCAAATTCAATTTCTTCTTCTAATTCGACCACTTCTTGGTCTTTGGTAGAAATAAGATAGCGATACAGTTGAGATAATTTATTTAGATAAATTTTAGCAGCAACTGGATTTGTGTCAATTAAAGAATCAACCGTATTAAGGTTATTAAATAAAAAATGTGGGTCAATCTGGGCATTTAACCTTAATAATTCACTTTCTTTTTTCTCTTTCTCAATTTTTAAAAAATTAACCTGAGCATCCGATAATTTTTTGCCTAGAAGAATTAAGCCCAAGATTGCAAAACTCTCTATGACTAGATTTAAACCAGCATAGGAGGCTTTTAAACTCCAAGTATTGCCTTTACACGATTCCCATAAACAGTATATATTTATCCCAAAATAGCCAGTAACCCACAAAAAAAGGACTGCGACTGCCATTAATTGGACATACTGCCTTCTGGGAAAAAAGTAAGGAAATATTTTATAGATGATTATATAGGCACAAAAGGAATCCATGATAACCATAAAAACTGTCTCATAAAAAAGTACCATTTTATCATCGTAAGTAGCATAATCAAAACAGGCGACGGGAATTGCAATAGCAAAATAGGCAAGGATTAAATATAAATCTGATTTTATGAGCTTAAAATCCATGATAAAATTGAAATTATTAAAGGTTATTCGAAGTTATAGGGTTTTCTTATAAAAATGATTTTACAGGAAATCATGTTGAAAACATGAA
>JAFMDF010000536.1 GCA_017857395.1 Bacteroidota bacterium
TGTCACTTTGTGAGATAAATGTCCGCTTTTTTGAGGAGATAAATGTCCGATTCGCCATCTGCTAAAACTACTGCGAACCTTTCCTCAATCCATGCTTTCTCATCCATTGAGATAAATTGACAGCCGAGGTATCATAGCGTTTTGCTATATACTTTTGGGAAGAACCATTGATAAGTAGTTGCTCAATTTCTGGACGAAATTTGTCTAATTTACTTCTCTGAATTGTTCCTTTTGGTTTTCCCAATTTTACGCCTGCTGCTTTTTTGGCAGCAAGAGCTTCTTTGGTTCTATTAGAAATGATGGCTCGTTCAATTTCGATGATTAGGGAAAAACCTTTTGCCAGTTTATCGGATGGAATTGTACCGTCCAATTCCCAGTTATTTTTGATAGTGTAGATATTGATATTTTTCTCTAGGGCAGCAACAAGTATGTGCATAATTTCAAGGGTACTGCGTCCTAAACTGGATAAACTAATTGCTAGTAAATTCTCTCCCTCACCCAGTTTTTCGATAATGGTTGCTATCTGCCGTTTTTTCCAATCAATAGCTGCTTTTATTTCTTCGGCTATAAAAGTTACCTCTCCTAAATTTTTAACTTCGGCTAATTGTAGGATAGCCATTCTATGTGCATCTAAATCTTGATTAGGAGCTATTCGGAGATAAGCAATAGTCATTTTAATCTAGGTTCTTTAGTGGATTTAAGCCATGCCAATAACTAAGCAATCCTTAGCAGTTTCTATAACTTCCTCGGTAATACGATTAAGTTTATTGATTTTTAATACTCGCTTAATTTGCTTGAATAACCGTTGGATGAGCCGAAAATTTCCATTGGTAACTCTGATAATAGCAGCAATGGCAGCACTACATTCTTTTTCATTAGGGTCTATAGCAATACCCGTTTCTTTCCAGTAATATTCAATAACTGGTACTACTTGTTGGGTGTCTAAAATTCTAAATTCGTGGGCAAAACCAATGCGAGAATATAATTGTGGATAACGAGAAAGTCGTTTTTCTATCCCTGGCATACCGATAAATACCATGCCAATATTGGTATGGTCGTATAAATCCCTTAATTCTTCTAAGGTGGTCATTTTTAATCGGTCGGCTTCATCTACAATGACCATTTTGCAATAATTAAAAACCATTTCATCTGCTGATAAGCCTAACTGTTTTCGTACTTCCCTTACACAGTCTGCAAATTCAATCATCCCTTCCACCACTTGGGTTCTTGTTTTTTTAGGAGATGCTAGGACAGGGGCAGTATAAAAGAAGGTTTGACATTGGGCTAGTATTGCTAACTGCTCGGAGGTTAGTTGTTTTTTCCGTTGGACATATTGCAAGTAAATATCCCATTCGGAAAATTGTCTTGCAGATTTAGTTTTACCAATGCCAGGTTTGCCATGACAAATCCCTATATACTTATCTTCCATACACGCCTTGCAGAACTGGGTAAACCGTTTATGTTCTTTAGTGACTAAAAATGTATCACTTTGGGGAAGGAATATATTGGTGTTATTCATTTTCGTATTTTTTCAATGTAGAAGTTTTTTTAGCAGGGGCGCTTTCTACTCGATTACTGAAAATATCACTTAGTAGAACTTGCCGACGATTAATAATTTGTCGTAATTCTCTTTTCTTACTTCGTCTAGCTTTTATGATTTCTTTTAAACTAATCGTATGCCCTGCTAATTCTTGACAGATGGCAGGACAAACAAATTTATGATTGAGGAACACGCTAATTTGAGCTAAGTCTCTGGGGTCATATCGAATGACTACCGATTCTCCAACATATCCTGCTAAAGTAGTGTGGATATAGCGGAAATTTTGAAAATAAATGCCATCCCTGCGAACCTTCCTTGGTTTTGGCACAGTCAATAAAAGCAAATCCAATTGTTCCAATGAATTAGGTAATTGAGGTAAGAAAGAATTACTCGTCCACCGTTTAAGCGGTTCTTGTCCAGTAGTGCTGTGAACTTTATAATGGTACTGTTCTACGATGAAGGATTCTAGTAATTTGCTAAAATCTGCTAGGGTCAAGGTGGCTTTGAGTAGTTTTGAATAAGGTGGGGCATAGCCATCTAAATTCATTAGCAAAAGCTGATTGACACTTAAAAAGAAGCGTTCTACTTTCCCCCGACCTCTAGGTTTACCAACGGTAGAAAAAACCAATTGTATTTTCAAATCCGCACAGACCGTTTCAATATGCTTGGAAGTAAAGTCGCTACCGTGGTCGGTATAAAGCACTTGTGGAATACCACAAACTATCCATTTAGTATTTGCTTTTCGCCAAATCGCTTGCCTTAATGCTAATGCAGTATGCAATGCACTTGGAGCTTCAAAACTCAAAAAGAAACCACTAATCGCTCGACTATAATCATCAATGATAATGGTAAGCCACGGTTTTCTGGATTGTCCTTTTTCATCTAATAAGGCTATATCCAATGGAGTATGGTCTGCTTGCCAAACCTCATTTTGATTACCTGACTCTTGGCGGTGCAACAGTTCATAGACTTGGGCATATTCTTTACTTCCTTTATGAGCAAGCATCAACAAATCTGCATCTATTTGATGAGCTATATCTCTAACCACAAAATAAGAAGGAACTGTCCAGCCCTTTTTCTCTGCAATAGTTACAAATTTTCTATGGATAGCCGTAAAGCTTAGTGGTGGTTTTTGTAAAACTAATGCCTCAATAATCTGCTGCTGTACTTCACTTAGATTATAGTGTGAGCCTTTATCTTTTCGGGTTTTTCTTTCCAAACCCTTCATTCCATCAGCTTTATATTGCCGTATCCAACGGCGGAGGGTGCGGACATTTATATTATTGGTAGTGGCTAAATTGGCAAGCGTTGTTTGCTTTTCTAAGAAAGGGCGTATAACTTTATAACGGTCTAATGCCGAAAATTGCTTAGTTTTGTTCATAGTCGGGGCGTAAGAAAAAGGAAGGTTTGTTTTACCTTTAAAAAATCTTATTTTGTACTTGATTTTTGCACGAAACAAGGTTAAATAACTTAGTAAAATAATTAACGTAAGCAAATAGAACTTTATTTCGATTTTCTTTACTTTTAATCAAGCTTACTATGCTCATTGGTTATGCTCGTGTTTCAACTCACGACCAAAATTTGGATTTACAAAAAGATGCTCTTGAAAAAGCAGGGTGTGAGAAGATATTTGTAGATAAAGTAAGTGGCACAGTTGCCACTCGTCCAAGTTTAGAGAAGGTCAAAGAAATTTTCCGTAAAGGAGATACGCTAGTGGTTTGGAGATTAGACCGTTTAGGTCGCTCCTTAAAAGACCTTATGTGGTGGATGGGGTATTTGGAAGAAAAAGAGGTTGGTCTAAAGAGTTTGCAGGAATCCATTGATACAACAACTACTACTGGAAAATTGGTTTTTCATATTTTCGGAGCTTTAGCAGAGTTTGAACGTAACCTGATTCGTGAGCGTACCCAAGCAGGTTTAGCGGCTGCCCGTGCTAGAGGCAGATTAGGTGGTAGACCAAAATCGTTGGATGAGAATAAAAGGAAAGTGGTGGTAGATTTATATAACAAAAAAGAGTTGATGGTAAAAGAGATTTGTGAGATGATGGAGATTTCTAAGCCTACGCTTTATAGTTATATTAAGGAAAGTCAGAAAGAACAACCCAACCAAACTATTAACTAAAACTCCCTTCAAATTAGTGCAAATGAAACCATTACTGCTGTTAATCTTCCAAATTCTTCCAATTTGGTTCATTGGGGCTACTCTTGGGATTGTACGGGCATCTGGTTAAACGACCAATTGGAAATTCTCAGTTCTGTTGACCATGAAATTAAAAGGGATACAGAAATTACGATTCCCAAAAATCAAAAATTAATGCCTGCTATTTTCTTTAAAGGAGAACCAAGTAAAAATAGCTGGCTACCTGAAATTAAAAACTGGCAATGGCTATCGCTGAAAGAATTAATTGAGAAAGTTAAGAGGTAGGAAGTATTGCTTAATCGGACATTTATCTCACAAAAAAAGCGGACATTTATCTCACAAAGTGACACCTATTTGAGAGTCTCTACGGATAAACAAGATGCCGAAAACCAGAAATTAGGCAT
>JAFMDF010000169.1 GCA_017857395.1 Bacteroidota bacterium
TATGGAATTCTTTGGACTTCATATTACGATTATAAATTTTTGTCGGGTCGAGTGAAAGTTTCCACTTTATCATTTTTAAAATCTTCGGTATGCTGAATCGGAATATGTCGCATTAATTTTCCTGTGCCTTTTAATAGCTGATACGGGTCATCCAATAGTACACCTTTATTAAAACCAAGATTAAGGTGTTTGGAATAGATAGGAATCATACAAAAGCAATCCCCTAATTTTTCAGAGATGCTAAAGGCGGTGGTCAAAGCATGGGTATGATACAATAGTTCATTACTATCTGGATATAAAGACAAAACATAGGTTCTTAAATCTTTAAAAAGGGTGATTAGTTCTTGGTCTTTAAATTCCAAATGGAATAAAAAATCTGGATGAATTTCTTTGGATGGTGACATAATTTACGGCTAATGAGTTTGAAAATAGTTAGCTATACCTTTAACTTAAATTCTTTAATATATTTCTTCTCTGTATAAATCATGTAAGCAGTTCCTAGCACAACGGGAGCTAAGAAATTAACTGTTGTATTCCCAAATACATTCTGAATAGAAGCAAATGCAGAAAGAGCCGCAATGTAAGAAATAATCATCCGACTGGAATGATTAAAAAACCAATCCATTTGACCAAAATCTTTTTTACTCAAAGGTTTATTGAGGATATATTTGGCAATGTCTTGACTAGTAGACATACCGAAAAGTAAGCCAAATACCAAAGCAATAATACCAAAATTCTGATTATTACTCATCAATATTTTAGCAGCATATCCCAATAAAGAAAGGGCAAACAAGCCGCCCAATATCATGATACCTTTATCAAATAATTGAATTGGCTTTCCCTTTAGCATCGCAAATCGAGCACCTGTCAACACATAATAAAAACCAAAAATACCAAGAATAATAAAAAGCAAACCTCCAATATAGGCACCTGTCAGTAATAAACCGAGCCAACTAAACAAATAAGTTCGACCGAGAATTCGATGTAGTTTCCCTCCTCGCTTCAATATCAATTGAAGTAGGGCTATTATAAAAACAAATGTTCCGAAAACACTATGAACAAGGACGATTTGAGCATGCTCCATATTTTATTTTTTGGTGAATTTAAAAAATAAAAGGAATATATTTTTTTTTATCTCGGATGGGTTTTACCACGGATAAATTATACCACGGATATTTTGTATCTTCCTACTTAAATATTACTCTTAAAAAAATTCGTGGGGGCATAAATTTGTGGGACCAATTACAAATTATCTAATTTATTGATTCGTAATTAAAAAGTAGCCCGCACTTGCGCACTCCCCAAATGTACCGTTCTACTATCACCCGTTTTACGCCCTTCATAACGCAAACTCATTTGCACATTAGCGGCTATTTGTCGATTTAAAGTCAAACCCCACAAAAAGTTTTTTCCTTTTTTTAGCCCTTCTAATAGCGTCAATTCAAGCGTGGGATTGGTTGCGCCAATAACGGAAATATTGACAAAGGAAAAATCACTTTTCAAAGCTAGTTTCTGCGCTCGATTGTATTCCATTTCAAATTTTAGACGATGGAATTTTGCCAAGGCAGGAAAATCTACTAAGGTGTTTTCGGCTCGTTGAAATTCATATTCAATCGTAGCTTCATATTGTTGATTGGGTAGATAAATAAATTGAGGGGTTACTTTTTGAAAATTGATGTCAAAATCTCGATTATCAAATAATTCAGAGTCACTATTTTTATTGCTAATCGAATAATTAATTTGACTGCTAAAAACTGGGCTAATATTCCAACGACTACGAATAAATTGTTCGCTAGTTTGACGACTTTCAAAACCTGTGGTTAAGACATTTCTATTTCGATTATCTGATTGCCCAATCTGAAAATCGTATTTGGGATGATTACGATTAAAAAACAAAACATTGCGCACCGAGGAAGCAATGGTTACTAAACTCGTATCTGAATCTGAAATCGTTAAATCAAATGGATTCCAAGCAGAAATCGCATCGTCTAATTTGACCTTTCGATTAATGCGTAAAGTAGAGAGCGTAGAGAATTTACTTAACCCTTTTTTCCAGCCTTTTTTATTGAGCCAGATGATTCTTGGCGTCAAGCGCAAACTTTGATTTAAACCGACATTATTCGTCCGAATAAAATCATTCGTAAAAGTATTAATCCGTACATAATTGGCTTGGTCTCGAAAAGGAGCAACAACAAATTCATTGATTTGAGGAATACTATCGCCATTCAAATCATATTGTTCGGTCGGTTCCCAAACAAACGTACCTTCGCCTTTATTGACTTTGATAAATTGGAATTCGACCTTCGCTTCTTGCCCCGAACCAATTTCGTAATTGGTATTAAAGCGCAAAGCACCACGCCATAAATTCAAGGTGTAATCTAAGCGCCCTAAATAAGTTTCTTGGGCAGTTTGGTTGGTTAGACTTTCATCTTCAACAGTTAAATTTCTGTAGGTAAAATTCCACTTTAATTGGCTGCTGCGCTTTTCATTCCAATACCCATTGATATTGATTTCATCCGCTACGGTACTTTTTAGAAAGTCTATATTTTGAGGTGCAAAATTCGTTTGCCGAGTATAATTAATATGCCATTGAAAACGATTGTTATCTGGACTTTCTAGATAGATTTTATATAAATCCCAATAGAATCCAGTTGCTTTTAATGTGTCAGTTTGGGCATCGCTTATTTCATTTCTTTCTCGCTCCCCATAAACGCCTAATTTCCAACTTTTTAATTGTTTGAATGTTTTAGAAAAATCGATTCTCGGTCGAAAAAATTGACTGTTTTCTACTTCCGTTTTGGTTGTCAAAGAACTCCCATAAATCCGTAAATCATAGCCTGATTTTTGATAAAAAAGGTCAAAATTATGTTTTAAACCATCATAAATACTCGCCCGATTAAAGACCGATAAATCGTAGGCGACTTGCCATTCTTCCGCTTTGCGTAATGCTAAACTTCCTTTGCCAATATGTTCATTAACTGCTAATTGATTATTAGTGAAATTGATATTCCAATCTCGATTAAACTCTGTATTTCGATAAGGATTTAAGGCTCGAAAATTTTGCTGTACAAATTCGTATTTAGCTTTACTTTGGAGTATTAAATCCTTTTTACCAACCGCTTTATTCAATTGATAATCAGCAAATAAAGCAGTTCCTACATTGTCATTATTATCAATGTTTGAAAAACGATTTAAATCGGTATTACTTAATGCAATTTCTGTTCGTAAACTTGAATTCTTACTCAGTTGTAATTCTGAGCCGAGCGTTAATAATTGCTGCTTTTTAGGAGCGGTTAATTGTTGAATCGGTTCAAAATCGCCATTTGGTAATCCTGTTTGTTCATCGGGGGCAATCCATTTATAGACTCTTCCATTGGCATTATTGGCGGTCGTTAAAATGTAATTGCCACTCCCCTGCCCGAGTTGAGCAAATCGAGCGGTATATTTTGCATTTTGTGGATTGGTGGAAAAAACTAAAATTTGGGAAAAAATAGTATCATTTTGATTGGTGACTTCATTAAAAACGGTATAAAAAGTATCCCGAAATTCATACTGTACTCTCGCTTCATTAAAGCCATCTTCCAAAGTATCAATACTACTCGCAAAAGCATTTTCAAAATTATCTCCAATCTCTCGTAAGGTCATTCTTTCCGCAGCCGTTAATTCCGTATCTCCAACTGCATTTTTACTATCTTGTTGAGAAAATAAGCCAAAATAAAACCGATTTTTTTCTGTTTTTAATTCACTATTCACCGCATATAAAGAGCGTTGAAAAGTCTGGTCGAGGTATTCAAATTCAACAATAATTCGACTATTCTGGGTAATCAATTTTTTATTGGTGAATGCCAATTCGCCTTGATTGTAATCTATAATATAATCTTCTTCAATCCCTCTTTTTAGCAATATCCCATCTAAAATAACTCGTTCTGTTCCTGCCAAAACAATGATGAATTGTTCGCCATTTATACCCGTTAATTTATATGGGCCTTGATTTCCTTCGATGGCAGTAATCGTATTTCTAGCAAATTGCCCTCTTGAAATGGCAAAACTTGCATCGCTTGTCCAAGTCCCTTTTTTGAAAGCAGCCTGAGTGGTTGAAAAGGTAGCGCCTTGCAGTTTTTTATAATATTTCATAAAATATTTATCTCGACTACTAATCTCATAATCTCCTGCTGTCAAACTGGATTTTTTACGATTAATTTGGATAAATATTTTATCAAATTCTTGCAGTTGTTGCGTATTGCCTTCTGCTTGTAAGGGAATATTTTCGTCGGTCAATGCCGCTACAATTTCTGTATCATCGCCCAATTTACCAGATAATTGCAAATTGAATTGCGAGTTCAAAACTAAGTTCTGACTATTTCCAAAAGAAACCCCTCTGGCAAAACTACCGCTGTATTGCAAACCGCTGTTATTTCTTAAAATCGCTGTGGATTTGGTCGTTGCCTCAGGTGTGTAATCAAACCCAATATAATTGCCTTGATAATCTTGGGCAATTAATAAAGTATCTAAATGTTGAACGGGTTGTTGAAAATCAAAAGGGAAAACTCGGTAGGTTATTTTTAAAGAATCGGTTCGTTTTATTTTATTTTTTTCAAAAAATATATCCTTGATTATCAGCAAATTATAATCAATTTTTAAATTTTCTGAAAAAAAATCCACTTCACTGGAAAGAATACGATTCGTTGCTCCGTCATTTATATGTACACTACCTGCAACGATAGGGAGGCTATCTAACCGAAGCGTGTCTTTTTCAACAATCACCATTTTAACCCGCCAATTAGACAGCGTATGTTCTTGCCCAAACAGACTGAATCCTATGGACAAGGTGATTGTTATGATTAAGATGCGCTTCATTTTTGTAAAAACGCTTAAAATCGGATATATTTTACATAAATTGACTTTTTTATTTAATAAAAAAGCGGTTTTATTTAATAATACCCAATTTTACCTAAAGATTTAAGTTTCCTTAAACTAGTTTTTCTCTATCTTGCAATGGTATTGTTCAAAAACGCCTAAACATTTCGATGAGAGTATTACCAATAGGACATCAGACTTTTAGTGAATTAATCGAGAAAGATTATCTCTATGTAGATAAAACGGAAGGGGTTTGGAAATTGGTCAATCACGGAAAATATTATTTCTTTGCTCGCCCTAGGCGTTTTGGAAAATCGCTTTTACTTTCTACTTTAAGAAGCTATTTTGAAGGCAAATCCGATTTGTTTAAAGGTTTGTATATTTATCAAAAAGAGAAAATTTGGACTAAATCCCCAGTCATTCATATCAATTTTGGCAGTATCAGTTATCGGTCAGGCAAAGCAGTTTTTCAAAAATCTATTTTATTCAATCTTAATTATATTGCTAAGGCTTATGAAATAACACTCGTTGAAAGTTCTATTTCTGATACCTTTCAAGATTTAGTTATACAGTTACACGAAAAGTTTGGCAAAGTCGTCATTTTAGTCGATGAATATGATAAAGCCTTAGTTGATTTATTAGAAAATGAACAAGAATTTGAAGATAATAGGGCGGTCTTAAATGAGTTATATGGTAATTTTAAAAGTTTAGATAACTACTTGCGATTTGTTTTTATAACAGGCGTTAGTCGTTTTGCCAAGGTAGGTATTTTTTCTGGCATGAATAATCTGAATGATATTACAATGGATGTTGAATTTGCTTCCATCGTAGGATTTACTCAAACCGAATTAACAGATAATTTTGCGCCTTATTTACAGGCTGTTCAAAAATCCTTTGACTTGCCCATGTCTCAAATTATGAAAACCATTAAAATATGGTATAATGGCTTTTCTTGGGATGGGCAAACAACTTTATATAATCCTTTTTCCATCCTTAATTTTTTATCAAAAAAAGTATTAGGTAATTACTGGTTTTCTACTGGGACGCCTACTTTTTTAATGGACTTAGTTAAACAACAACAACAATTACCTGCTGAATTTGAAGGAGTTGTCGTGCAAGATTTAGTTGGTAGTTCTATGAGATATAGAACACTTCCTTTAATTCCCTTGCTTTTTCAAACAGGTTATTTAACTATTGAAAAAACGATAAAAAATGGTATGGAAGTCGCTTATCAATTAAATTATCCGAATCAAGAAGTTCGCCATTCTTTTATCACCTTTATTTTGGCTGCCTTTGTAGATAAAGATGAATTTTATATTCAAGCAGATGGCATCAAATTAAAAAATGCTTTACTAGCAGGCGAAACCGATAAATTTATTGATTTGTTAATTAGTTTTTTCGCAGATATTCCAAGTAAGTTACATTTGCCCGCAGAAGCCTATTATCACTCTTTGGTTTACCTGATTTTGAGGATGGTTGGGGTAAATATGACTTTAGAAAAAGCAACCAATATTGGTTTTATTGATGGCGTTATAGAACTAACCGATAAAATTTATATTATTGAATTTAAATTTGCCACGAATAAGCGGGTTAAAAATGTAAAGACACTTTCAAAGAAGGCACTCCGACAAATTAAAGACCGCAAATATTATGAGGCTTATACCAATAGAGCTAAACCAATTATTTTGTTTGGTATAGGATTCTTGGATAAGCAGATTGATGGGATTACGGAGATTTTAAAGTGAATTATTTCTTCCCCTTCTTATAAAAACCAATCAACTTAGTCACCATCTTATTCACATTAACCCCTTCCGCATCCGCCAATTCATTCAATTTCTTAAAATTAGCCGCCGTAATTTTTTTATCCAAGACGATAACACTACCATCATTCCAATGAAGCGCATTTCTGCCATCTAAGATGAATCTGTCTGGATATTGCTTCACCGCTTTCTTTTTGGTATCGTTCCAAGCAGCATCTAAATCCCGCTTTGTGCTCATTATTGCAATGTTACCCAATGCATAAATGACTCGATCCTTTATACGGTCTGTTCCTGCAGGTAAATCCTCTAAACGCCCTAACATAAATTTAGAAAGCCTGTTTTTTGATAATAGTGCCATATTTTTAAAGTTTAATGATTTAATTAGTATCAATCTGTCTAAAAACTCATCACTCATCATTTATAACTCATCACTAACTCAGCCTTCCTTAATCAAAGCCAACAACTCTTCCGAAGACAAACGACCACTCCGCTCCGTCCCTTGCAATAAACTATCCGCCAAATCTCGTTTATGATGATGCAAAGCGACTATTTTTTCTTCAATCGTATTTTCTGTCACCAAGCGATAAATCGTTACAGGACGCTGTTGACCGATTCGATGTGCTCGGTCAGAAGCTTGGTCTTCTACCGCAGGATTCCACCAAGGATCCATGTGAATCACATAATCCGCAGCAGTTAAATTTAAGCCGACACCGCCCGCTTTTAAGCTAATTAAAAAGACATCGCCTTCTCCTGCTTGGAAGGCACTAATTCGGTCTTCTCGTTTAGATAGGGAAGTGGAGCCATCAAGGTATTGATAGGAGATATTTTTTCCTTGGATGAAATTTTCAATAATTTTCAGGTGGCCAACAAATTGGCTAAAAACAAGCGCTTTATGACCACTTTCAACGAGTTCTTCTACTATTTCTCCGAATAATTGCAATTTAGCACTTGGAATTTGAACGTTTTCTTGTACCAATTTTGGATTACAACAAGCTTGTCGCAAACGGGTAATCTGTGCCAATATCTGCATACCGGGATGCCCTGATTTTTGGTCATCCGATTCGATTTGTTCAATCGCTTTTTGGCGCAAAGCCTCATAAAAAGCTCTTTCTTCGGTGGACAATTCAACGCTTAAAGTAATCTCTGTTTTGCTCGGTAATTCTTCTAAGACATCATTCTTTCTTCGTCTAAGAATAAAGGGTTGAATCAATTTTTTTAGACTGTTCTGCGCATCTTTATTTTTATATTTCTCAATTGGTAAGGCATATCTTTCTTGGAAAGACTGACTAGTGCCTAATAAACCTGGATTGATAAAATTGAATAAATTCCACAATTCGCCCAGGTGATTCTCAATGGGCGTTCCAGTTGTAATGACCTTAAAATTTCCTTTGAGACTCATGGCTGCTTTTGAACGTTTGGCCGCTTTATTTTTGATAGCTTGCGCTTCATCCAGAATAATGGTATTGAATTTTTTACTAGTAAATAACTTGGCTTCAGATTGCAATAAACCGTAAGTGCTAATCAATAAATCAAAGGGTTTGAGTCCTTTTATCGTTTCCTTTCTATCCCCTTGACCAAAAATAATGGGATTTAAAGTAGGCGCAAACCGCCGAGATTCTTGGCGCCAATTGCGACAAACAGAAGCAGGTGCAATGACTAAAGCAGGTCCATCTTTTGCTCTATCCACTAACATGGCTAAACCTTGTACCGTTTTTCCCAAGCCCATATCATCCGCCAAACAAGCCCCAACACCCCAATACGCCAATTGAGATAACCATTGATACCCATCCAATTGATATGGTCGCAAATCTGCTTGAAAAGTAGAAGGCACTTCGGTCTTCATTTTCCTCGCTCGTTTTAAGCGATTGACTTGCTGCTTCCATTCTTTGGCAACTTCTAATTCATTAACTTCTGAAGTAAAATCTTCTAATCCTGCCGCTGCCAATCCGTGTACCCGCATACCATCTTTGGTCTGGTAGAGCATAGTATTCATTTCAGTTAGTTTCTTTCGGAAATTTTTAGTCAAGGCAATAAACTGCCCATCACTAATTTCCACAAATCGACTATCGGTATTTTCTAGTAATGATAATAAGTGCTTCATCTCTAGCACTTGGTTATTATCTAATTTTAATTGCCCTGTAACCCCAAACCAATCATTATCTCGGTCAATTCGCATGGAAAATTGCCCAAATCCAGCATGTTGATTTAAGCGAATTTTTTCTCCTTTGGGCCATTCTAAAGTAACCAGCCCACTTTCTTTTAGCGGTTCGAGCTCTAATAAAATATTCAAACAAGTTTCTGTTTCTTCAAAAGTCCATTCTCCTTGATACTGTTCTACTTGCTGTAAAGTTGGACATTCCGTTTCTACTTTTTTGGCATTTTCTTTTTCTTTGGATAAGGTTCTTTTGATTAGAGTTCGTTTCTTTTTGATTTCTCCGACAAATTCTTTTCTTCCTTTTCCCGGTTTAAAATAAGGCGGTTCTGTGACCAATGGCTTAACAAACATTTCTAATTTAAAGCCATCACCGAAAGGCATGATATGGACATGAATATTTGCATTTCCCCTTTTAGTAGGTAAATCTTCTTCCGCATGTGCTAAGGCGGAATGGACAGGCACTATGCCACTTATCTTTTTTAGAATAGCCCCCAATTGCTTTTTGGCTGCGCTTGGAATGGCTGCCGTACGTCCTCCTAAAGCTCTCGCTATTTCCAAATGCGCAGGATTGACATTGATAAAATTAAACCGTGTTGGTGTTTCCTGATTAATCGTGAATTTATTACTTGAAACAGGGTGAGAAAATTTTATTTCAAATCGTCCGGGTTTTTCTTCAACGATTAATTCAGGTTTAACTTCGACTAATTCTATCGGCACAGTAGGATTATCATATCTAAAAAGGAATGGATGCCCGACCATTGCTTTGTATGCTTTTTCTGTATCAAAGTAATAATCTACATTGCCGTAATACCCATAACTGTTATCTGCTATAATTGTATTAGCAATACGTTGGTCGTAATCTATCATGGAATCAACTTCTCCTTCATGCAATTTTTTTAAAGCGACATTTCTTCCTTTTGTCCAACTGCCACTTTTATTTTTTTTCTGTAATTTGGGTTGAATAGCATTTTTTTTAAAATCTACTAACCAGATAATTCTTGCGCTTGCTTTTGTCGCTTGGGCTAAGCTTCTTCCTCCAGTCGTTCCTAATGCTTCTAAAGCTTGTAGAACTCTCTCCCATTCTTCTACTTTTTTTACCGCAGTAATCATACTTTGAATACCTAACTTCGTTTGTAAATCTTCGCCAATTTTAGCATAAGCATCTGCTTCAATGCTTTTATCCAATTTTGATAAAACAAAGGCAAATTCCATCGCAAACCATTTAAGTCCCGCTTGATTGGCCTCATCATATTTTTTTCGAAAAGCCATTATTTCCGTCGATGATGCTTTTTTACCAATCCAGTAGGTTGCCATCCCTTTAAAAAGCCAATCAAGGCTTGTTGAAGGGAAACTTGCCATATAATAAGTTTCCGATTGAGATTGATTGGTTAGATGAGCCGCAACTGCACGAAGAGACTGATAAGTAGGGCTGTTATAACCGCTTTGTACATTCTTTGCATGGGTCAGTACTTCTTGAAAAGCTACTATTTTATTAGTTTTCAGTAAAGCTACTAGATTAAATGGCCCAACTACCTTATTAAAAAAGACCTTCTTCTTACCTATTTTCTTTTTCAATAATTTTAAAGCTGCTGAAAATAAGGTGACAGCTTGTTCATTCTCTCCTGTAAAAAAAGCTAATAATGCTTTGTCTTGAGGGGTATCAAATAAGGCTTCATTTCCTTTTAACTCTCCTCTAAATAGGCGACTCTTTGCAAGGACTGACTTTATTTTTGGTTGTTCTGGGTTGATATCAACCGAATAAGCTAAATATTTTGTTACCTCGTCAATTGGTTTTAAACCATTTATTGCATCGAATAATGCCTTATTTAAAGTAGCGCTTTTTAACTCCTCTGATAGGTTATTTAACAGTTCTAAATTGAGTGGCTCAAAGAAAAAATAAGCTTCTGGAGATTCTGCTTTTGCATACACTTCATAATATTTATAGGCAAGGTTATGATACTCTTGATATTTGACATTATTTTTAGACAATAAAGCAAACTGCATTTCTCGGAGACAGACTTCGTAAGAACCTGGTCCGTGGTAATAGTTTGTTCCTACAGGAAGAAATTCCTGAATTGCCTGAATAAAAATATTTTTTCGGCTATCGAAGGATGCTTCGTTTGCGAAATGGCGTTGAAACGAATCCTTAATTCTACATTTTCGAGCACTTAAAAATTCTACAAAATTTTCAGTACTCATGCGTTCCAAAACTTCTTGCAATCTTTTTGCTTTCAGTAAATTGCTTTCATATTCGGTAATTTCCGCTTTATATAATATTTTCAAAAATATTCCAGTTACTACTGGTTGTATCAGTAATGCCAATACTTTTAATATATCTTGCTCAGAAGTAGATAATAACTTGTATTTTGCTTTAAACTCTTGGTAAGTTGCTCTTTTCATGTGTGTATTTTTCTCTTCTCAAAAGTAAATTCATTTGAAATCAGAGCGAAGATATTCATTTGACCAATTAGATGGAAGTATCTATTGCTGTTTTGCTCAAATATTTTGGAGCAACCAATCCACCAGCAAGTACATGGCTAAGTGTTAAGGGGCTTGTCAATGCAGAATTTATGGTAGAAATAGAGGCACAAGCAGTCCTAGCAAGTTGACTGCTATATCAATTATATTTAACTAATTCTTATAAAAATCAAGCATTCAAAACCGCCAATACCCGCTCTGGCGTAAAAGGCAAATGTCGCAACCGTTTACCTGTCAAAGCAGCAAAAGCATTCGCAACTGCACCTGCTACCAAAGGCGTACCTGACTCTCCAACTCCTTTTGGTGCTTCTGAGGAGGCGATAAAAACATTTTCAATACTATCAGGTACATCTTCCATCCGCAATAATTGATAATCATGGAAATTGGACTGTTCCGCTTGCCCGTCTTTAATGGTTAATTGTTCTTTAAAAACGCTACTCATTCCCATGATAATACCGCCTTCTAGTTGGGCGCTGGCATTATCTGGTTGCACAACTACCCCACAATCATTGGCGGTCCAGAAATGATGGACTTTGATTTTACCTGTAGTTTCATCCAAGGAAATTTCGCAGATGCCTGTTGATAAAGTACCACTTCTTTCTAGAAAGGCAACACCTTTGGCTCTTTTTTCGGGTAAGGCTTCTCCCCATTTTGCCATGGTTGCCGCTTTTTCCAAAGTGGCTAAAGCTCTAGGAGAATCTTGCATTAATTGCCTTCGAAAAGCTACGGGGTCTTTGCCTTGGTCTATCGCAATTTCATCTATCATACATTCAATGGCAAATTTATTCGGCCCATGCCCTACTCCTCGCCAATGCTTTAATCGAATGCCTGCTGGCACTATCTTTAATTCTCCCAATTGATTGGGAATATTATAATGGTCATTATTAATGCCACTTGCCAATAAGCGGTCACCGTCACCAATGATGGTATGTGCAAAACCTGTCAAATTTCCTTTGGCATCGGTACTCGCTTGTAATCTTTGTAAGGATAAAGGGCGATACATACCATATTGTAAATCATCTTCTCTAGTCCACATCATTTTAACAGGCTTCCCAGGAACTGCTTTTGCTAATAAAGCGGTTTCCACCAAATAATCTGTCATAGAGCGTCGACCCAAACCACCACCAAGATAACAGAGGTTAACTTTTATATTAGCAAGGTCTATAGCTGTAGCTTTACTAACGGCTGTCTGTAAGCTAGGACTTTGCTGGTGTCCAATCCAGATTTCAATATTCTTACCATCTTCACTTACTTTTGCCAGCCCATTTAAAGGCTCCATTTGTGCATGGTAGACGTAATCATTTTTGAAGTCAACCGTATAAGTTTTCGCTGCCTTTTTATAGGCTTTCTTAAAATCTCCTTTATTAGTCACGACTTTGCTTTCACCTTTCCCTACTGCCACTTTTGCATAGTTAGCATAAGCTGCTTGAGAGTTAAAACCAGTTGCTTTTTCTTTACTCCAAGTTATCTTAAGTTCCTTTTTTATAGCCATTGCTTTAGTAATAGTATTCGCAATCACCCCAATGCCATAATCTAGTACGACCAACTCTACGAAACCATCCAAGGCTCGAATAGCCATTTCATTGGTTAAAGTGGGTTTTGCGCCATGAATTCTGCCCCTTTCTATCATTCCATAAAGGGTATTTGGCAGTTGTATATCCATAGCAAATTTTGCCGAACCATCCACTTTTTCGGCGATGTCTATTCGAGGAATATCTTTTCCTATCAATCGAAAATCAGCGGGATCTTTTAGTTGATTGTCTGGAATTTCTACTATACTTTCTGGTACTTTGAGTAGCGGGACTAAATCTCCATAACTTATTTTTTGACCACTTTTTTCATGGATAACTAAACTAGGTTTCGTTGTTAATTCTGCTATCGGCACTTGCCAATGTTCGGCTGCGCTGTATAATAAAACATACCTTGCTTGTGCACCTACTTGCCGCAGCATGTTATAATAAGTACTCACCGTCCGACTACCCACCGTCATTTGAATTTTACGATTGCCCCATCCTGGTGAACCATAGTTTTCGGAATCTTGTGGAGAGAATTCCACCTGTACTTTATTCCAGTCTGCATCCATTTCTTCTGCAAAAATAACAGGCAAAGCAGTCATCGAACCCTGTCCCATTTCTGCGGCAGGATTATAAATCGTAATTGCTCCATTGGCGGCTAAAAAGACCCAAGCAGTCAATGGTATTTTTTTAACCTGTGCGGCGGCAGTTACTGCATTTTGACAAGAAAATAATTGGGTAATGCCACCTGTAGCACCAATTACTAAGGCAACTCCTGCGGAAGATTTTATAAAATCACGTCTGGATGTGTTCATCTTTTTAGATTTGAAAAACGGGAAAAAAAACACCCATTTTTTAATTCAAAATTTAAAATTACAAAGTCGTCAATTCTTTCTTCCCCGAAGCAATTTCAATCGCTTTAATAATCCGTAAATAAGTCCCACAACGGCATAAGTTGCCATTCATGTGTTGTTTGATTTCGGATTTAGAAGGCGTTGGATTATTCTCTAAAAGGGTCGCTGCTTGCATAATTTGCCCTGATTGACAATAACCGCATTGAGGTACTTGGGCTGTTATCCATGCTTTTTGCAACGGATGGGAATTATCTTCGGAAAGCCCTTCTATGGTGGTGATTTTTTGCCCATCGCCTACTGCATCTATAGGAAGCGTGCAAGATTTAACGGGTATTCCATTAACATGAATCGTACAAGCGCCACATTGTCCAATTCCGCAACCATATTTTGTGCCCATTAAGCCGAGTTGTTCTCTGATGACCCAGAGTAATGGGGTTGCTTCGTCTGCGGTTACAGACTTTGTTTCTTCGTTGATATGAATGGTGTAAATTGCCATGATATAGGATATTTTAGGCTAATTTAACTAAAAAATGGGAACTTTTTTTGAAGCGTACTATATTTGATAAAAGTTTCCTTATAAAAATAGGATTTACGCTTTGTACCAAGGTTTGTTATGTTTACTCCGCTCTTTTCCTTATCCAAATTTTTCGCAGGACCATTGGTGCTAATTTTCGCCCTTCCGTACTCGTATCTGCTACATCATTCACATATAAATATTGCCCATCAGGACTAATCCCAATATCGTTAGGATAACAAAAACTAGCAGTTAATGCTTCCCCGTCCGTCAATCCTTTTTCTCCTGAACCTGCAAATAAAGCTGCTTTTCCATCTAAAGAAACTTTGTAAATCTGATGGGCAGAACGAGCTACCACATACAAAAAATTATTATGGTATAATAAATGTCCGTTATTATTGCCAGGCAATTTTATTAAGTTTTCTGCTTTCCCATCAGGCGTTATTTTTACGACTGCACCGTTATAGAAATTGGCTACATAAAAATTACCTTGTGGGTCACGGGTGATTCCATTGGGACATTTCAGTAAACTACTTTTAACAAATTGGGTCATTTCTCCTTTGGGCGTTATTTTGGAAATATAACCACCGCCACAATTGCAGACATACAAATTATCTTGTTCGTCTTTGACAATACCGACAGGATTTGATAAGCCTTCTGAAACTATTTTGTTTTGTTCTCCTAATGGTGAAATCTTGGTGATAAAATTACCTGCAACACTAGCTTGAAATAAATTATCTCTTGAATCAAATTCATTACCTGATGCCATCTGAAAACCATTGGCGTACTCGCTAAACTCGCCTTCTGGGGTTACTTTGAATACTTTATTGCCCATTTCCCCAGGGTCATCTAGACTTTCGCCAAAATCTCCAATGTATATATTCCCATCTTCATCTACAGAAATACCGCCTGTTCCGCCTGGTATTTTAGTAGTTAAGGTTTCTACTTTAAATGCAGGGTCTTTAGGAAAATCTTCCATTTTCACATCTGGTTCACAGGCTGCAAAACAAAAAGCGATAAATACAAATAAGGTAAATGGTATTTTCATGATAAGTACAAGGATTGAATGGGTGAAGGAATTAAGGGACACGGATTTTTACCATTGTATTAACGGATATTCTAAAAGTCAAATAACTTAGAATCCAATTAAATAACCGTCAAGATTTATAAAACCTGACGGATTAAATTATTTCTTCTCTTTACGCTTATCTCTTTTAGTCCAAAAATCAAATTTTACGACTATTTCCTCGCTTACAAAATTTTCAATAGCCGAGTGCTTAAAATCGACACCAACACCATACGTTATTCTATTAACCATCGTTTCAAGGTGTATGCCAATCGTATTCCCATCTTCATAAGTTACCTCAAAAGGAATACTCATTTCTTTGGATACGCCGTGCATGGTAAAAGTCCCGTTGATCCTAAAATGAGTCGTATCTATTTTTTCAATGGTTTTGGAGACAAAAGTAATGACAGGGTATTTTTCCACCTCAAAAAAATCGGCTGTTTGGAGATGCTTATCTCTATCTGGAATGCCTGTATTAATACTTGCCGCTTTAATCCTAAAATTGATGGCAGACTTTGTCCAGTCACCATCAGTATAGGTCAATTCTAAATCTGATTCCATAAATTTGCCTGTCACCTTCGTAGCACCTCCAGCAATACTTACTTCAAAGCCAAGCGTAGAATGATTGGGTTCTAAGGTGAGGTGTTTTGTTTGACCTAATGTTAAATTAGCCCAGCAAAAAATAATGGTAAGTACAAAGAGTAATCGCATAAGATGAAGTTAAAGGATGAGGTGAAATTTATCCACTAAAAGTATTAGGGTTGCGATGTTGCGTTGTTGCCATGTTCTATACGTAAACAACGCAACTCCAACTTTTGAATTACATCATTAGTAGTTATAGTAAAAGACAAGCTTAAATGATTAGTAGTTGCGGCTAAATAGTTTTAAACCTGCTAAAAAGAAAATGGCATTTCCATTTAAATCAAAAAAGTCAAATTTATTGGTGTCCCAAGGCATATTTTCTCAAAAATTATCCGCCTATAAATCATCCGTGGTGGCTATCCGTGGGAACAAGCGAATCTAAATTTCCCACGGATAGCCTCCACGGATGAAAAATACGGTCTATTCCGTTTTAATCGTCATACGAATTTGAGGATGTGTATTGGGTGCCGTCACCGTATTTAAGACTTCAAAAGCTAATTCAAATTCTGCAAAGCGTTTTAAAGTTTTAACTTCTACTCTCACTGTTTCATAAGGTGGTATAATCACAATATCTGTATGAGCATGAAAGGTATACTCACTCCTATTACCTAAAATATATTCGACACTACTATGGTTTTTTATATCCACATTGACTACATCCGCTTTGCCTTGATACCCCGCTTTTTCAACCGTCAAAGAGGCTTTGATTAAAGGGATTAGATGTTCGGGCCTACCAATGAGGGTATTCTTAAAATAAGCAACAGTTCTCCTAGCAAATAACCCTTCTTTGATGCCGCCTGCTGTTTTTTCTTTACCAAAAACAACAGTAATTGGGCGATGTCCACCTTCTGCTATATCAAATTGATAATCGACTAAACCGTGAATATCCGACGTGCCCATAATGGCTAAATTATTATCCAAGGCAATCTGTAAAGCTTCATCAGAATAGGTCAAATCATTAACCACCTCAATGCCATGCAGTAAATTTTCTTTAATTAAAAAGCGGTGCATATCTGTCAATCTAGCAATACCATCTTCTCTTTGAGCGACCCAATTAGGATGATTCCAAAAAACAAAAGCATCTTGTCTTCTAGCTTCTCGAAAGACTTCTACCGAATCGGCAATTTCTAATTTATTGGCGTCCTCTATAAAAATAGCGTTATTATGACCGGGTGGCATATCCCTCGTTATTTCTGCGCCTTTGATGACCATCAAGCGGTAAGGTCGGGCATATTTTTCTCCTAAAACATAAGAATGATTTCGGTCAGGATTTGGTATTTCTTCCTTATGTGGTTCATATTCTATATGTTCTGTCAAAGAAATCGCATGTACACTATCTTTGAGTGCTTCTTGAACCCGTATATCTGGCCAAACACTACCATCGGAAAAAACGGTGTGGATATGAAAATCAGTAATGATGCTTTTATAGCCTGGTACATCAGGAAAATGAATGATCCGATTATGGGCATGACTATGCGGCTTTTGTGCGAAGGAAATATTTAAAACAAAAAGAAAGCAGCAAACGAGTAAGTTTTTCATTGTTCTGTTTTTTCTAAAAAGATGCAACAAGTTAAGGTTTTCCTCTTTACTATTTTAATTGGTCGAGAAAAACATTACCTAAAGCAGATAAATACGCTCCCCTTAACAAATCAAAGTACTTTCAATTACTCAAATTCTTTAAAGCATCACTATTATGAAAAAACGTCTATTCCTTCAGAATAAACACCTATGAATCAACTAATCATTAAAAGGCATATTCGGATAATCTTCTTAGGGGTATTTATTCTTTTTTTCATCAATAAATTTGCGTTTCGTCCATGGATACTTGCCCAAAATTCCCCACAATTGCTAAAAATAATTGCTTGGTCTGTTCCTAATTTTATAGAAGCGGTTATGGGAAGTATTTTGCTAACAGGAGGACTATTTTATTTACAAAATAATTTTGTCTCTTTGCTGAAGCAATTAGCTGATTATCATATTTATCTAATAGCCGTTTCCTTCGCTAGTATCTATGTTTTAACACAAGAAATTAAATGGCATAATTTAGGTGGTCGAAATGTCTATGACCCGAATGATTTTATGGCTTCTATTTTGGGGGTACTATTTATTTTTGGCGTGCTTTGTAAATTTGGTTTTAGGGAAAAATCCATTAAATAATATAGTGAAATATCCTTGTTAAAAGAAATCAGTAGTGCTTTATTCATCCGTAGTATATCAAATATAAGTTGGTACTCACATATAAATCCAAGAAGAAGCTAAGTAGGTGATGTTGCGGTGTTGCCTTGTTGTCGTAAGGAACAAGGCAACACCGCAACATCGCAACTTTCTCCTACGCCCAATCAAACTCCTGCCCCTTCAATTCCTCCAATTTTTTAGTCAACTGTGCATCAATCAATTCTTTCTCCATTTGAATGCGGGCATTATTTTGATAAACGCCAACTTCGGTATCAAATTGAATTTTGTTTTTAATGGCATTGCTCAGTAGACTTGTTTTTTCCAGATTTGCCATTTTGAATTCATGTTCTACTTCGTGCAAAACAAAATCATAAGGACTGCGGCTGGCAATTAATTTTACAAAAATGGGCGCAGTTTCAATGGATACAAATAACAATATAATAAACAAATTCGCCCAGAAGATGGCTTCACTTTGACTCGCCAATCGGTCTAGAGCATCCATTCTAGCCGCTAAACCGCCATAAGCGCTTCTTTTCAAATTCGTAATCTCCTTGTTAATATCGCTGTTAATATTTTGAATACTCGTTTCTTGTTCCTTAATAATCGGTAAATAGGAAGCCATCAATCCATCTAATTCTTTTTGAGCATTTTCAGCTGCTGCTTTTTTGGTTTTATAAATTGGCCCTAGATTTCGCTTCCGAGAACCACCTGTTCCATCCGCTTCTTGAATCGCCATTCTTTCTAGAGAGTCTCGATTGGCGGTCTTTTGGGCAATTTCTGTTTTTAGTTGCTGGATATTGCTTTGATAATCGGCCACTTGCACCGCATATCTAACCCGCACTTGGTCTTCTTGTTTTTTATAGACCTCCTGTTCCATTTGCACTAATTCCGCATTAATTTCCTTTTCAAATATCTTTAATTCTAAGGGTTTGGAAATCACTAAAGCTAGGAATACAGCTAAAATCAATCTAGGAAAGGCGACCATAAAATCTTTAAACCAAGCCCCATTGCTTTTCATACTTAACACAATGTAGCGATCTAAATTAAAAATCATCAAGCCCCAAATTAAACCAAAAACAATCGCCAAAAAGGCATTATCAAAAACGGTATACATAGCGTATCCACCAGAGAAAAAAGCTAGTAAACCCGTGAATAATACGGTTGCGCCGATACCGATATATTTATGTTCATCCGTCGGTGCTTTGGCTAATAAGGAACGGTCTACGCCTGCGCAGAACAATAGGAAATGCTTTACTTTTTGCATGAGCTTAAGTATTAAAGGTGTTACAAATAGTATCGTAGGAATGAACTCAAAGAAAGCCACTTTTACTGGTGTAGACATATTTCATAGAGGAATGGTTGGAAATTATGGACGAGTTGGGGTGTTTGTTTGTTATTGGGAGGGTATGCGCTGTTTTTTTGAGTGGCAAGGCACTATAATAATTTTAAAATTATATCTTTTTTGTATCTTTAGGAAAAATTAGGTGGAAACATAATTAGTCTAAATACACTTTATAACCTCACCTTATTTTAAATTATTGATAATTAATGGACTGTAATGTGGTAAATATTCAATCTATTTAAATGTAATTGTTTTTGCATTTTTTAGATTTGAAGTATGTGTATGATTTCCTTTATATGAACAAGTTAGCGGCAAGTAAAGAAAAAAAAACCAAATGAATAAAAATAAAATTCTAAACATGTTGATTTTAATATTCTCCATTGCGCATTGCTATGGACAA
>JAFMDF010000018.1 GCA_017857395.1 Bacteroidota bacterium
TATTTCGTGTAATTTATGTATTAATCAAAAATTTGAGCGAACCTAGCGTTGTAAGCCTAAATATTTGTCGTCATATCCTGTATAAGCAATCTTTTTTCCGTTTGGGGAATAGCCAATTGCATTATCTGGACCAATTCTGGAAGTCAACGTTTTTAGGTCTCCCGTTGCTATCTCTATTTCATGTACCTCGCTATCGCTAGGAGCATATTGCCACAGTCTTTGTAAATTAGCCGAAGCGACAATGCTTTTCCCATCAGGACTCCAAGCAATGTTCCCATAATTATTTTTTCCTTTAGTAATTTGTCTAGGCGTGCCTCCTTCAGCAGATAATATAAATATATGACGGTTTCCATCAGGTAGAATATTTGAAGAACCGTCTGCTTTGAATTTCATCTTTTCGATGTACTTCGGTGGCGCATTCCATTTAGCCCCTTTCGGCTTAGCAGGCAATTTCACTAAAGAGGGGGATTCCCCTTCTACAAACATTGTAAACGCTATCCATTTGCCATCTGGTGACCATTGGATACCACTAGGCGAATTTGGCAGATTAGACAATCTAGCTTCTACCCCTGTATCCATCCAACGCAGATATAATTGCGAACTTTCTTCTTTGGAAGAGACATATAATAATTTTTTACCATCTGGCGACCATCGAGGAGAACGGTCATTTTCCATTCCTGTCGTTAATGGACGATGGTTATTCCCAGTAACATCAATCGTCCATAAGTTCGACCGATTTTTATCCGTCATAATGTCTTTAAAATTCCGCACATACACGACTGCTGTACCATTGGGCGATACTTGTGGGTCTGCTGCATATTCTAAATCAAAGACGTCTATGGGTTGTAAAGTATTGGAACTCTGTTGCGCGTAAGTATAAGTAAATGCTAGTAAAAGCGTAAGTGTAGTTAATGCCGATTTCATATTTATTGATGGAATTTAATTGATAAATGATTGATAGTTGAGTGCAAAATAGGAAAATAGTCTGAAAAGCAATAAATGAGCCTTGAAATTATCTGTCAATATTACTTTGTAAATACCGCCGCAACCGTCCCAAATCATCCGTATTTATCAATCCAACTCCTGCCTTTTGTAGTTCTTTCCATAATCCCTCCTCTTCAGGTGTTGCCCATAATCGAACCTTTTTACCTTGTGCAGTTGCTTTAGCCACTAATTCATAAATCCGCTGAATTTCTTTTTCACCAACTTCCTCATAATTTTTTACTTGGCAAACTTTCCCTGCGTGTTCACTAATAAAAGGCATTAATGGCGTATCATAATTTTTAGCTAAATCATCTGGTCTCCCATCCAAGGTCATCAATTGTAAATCATCAAATAACAAATCCCTAAAAGGTCGCTCACCAGAGAGAATAACGGTTACTTTTCCTTTATGAAATTCTCCATTTTCGTAATAATTCAACATTTCTCGAAAGGGATCTA
Source organism: Bacteroidota bacterium (assembly GCA_017857395.1). Taxonomy (GTDB): domain Bacteria; phylum Bacteroidota; class Bacteroidia; order Chitinophagales; family Saprospiraceae; genus JAFMDF01. Next base: position 1,441 of record JAFMDF010000018.1, read on the forward strand.
ATCGTTCTCGCAAAGCTTGATAAGCTTGTCCTGACTCAAATTTAATGTCAATCCATAGATAAAAATCACCATCATACCCTTTATAAATTTCGCCATTATTGGCTTTAAATCTTTTATAAAGCGGTTTCAAATATTGTTTAGTAAGCGTTTTTAAATCATGTCGCTTTTTATTTGGCATATTATGCCCAACATATAATTTGCCATAAATAAAAAGGATGTCCGCTTCAACACTTGTAAAACCATTCGCCAAAGCATCTGCCAAAGGATTTTCCCGTTCATAATCATTATGAGAATGCGCTAAAGGTAGTGGCGTTACTTGCCCACTCATATATACCGAACTACCAAGCAGGAATAACGTCCAAATTAGGTTCTTCATCTTTTAATTTTTTGTCAAAAATAAGCAGCTTGTGCTATTTGTCTACTAAAGCATAAAATTTTACTATCGAATTTAAGTAGATTGTCTGTTGAAAATTGTTACTTGCAAATTGAAAATTGCCAAATTATATGGAATACTTATTACAACTAGACGAATCCATCTTTATCCTCATCAATCGAACTTGGCAAAATACCTTTTTTGATTGGCTACTCCCCTATTGGCGAAATAAATATTTTTGGTTACCAGCTTATTTTTTATTCATTATTTTATTATTTGTGAAGGTAGGAAAAAAAGGAGTACCTGTTTTACTTTTTTTAGGATTAACCATAGCGGGAAGTGATTTAACGAGTAGTTTTTTAATTAAAGAAAATGTAGAAAGAATTCGACCATGCAATGATAATCATTTTAAAAAAAATGTTTTTCTGAGAGCGCCCTGTGGTAGCGGCTATAGTTTCACCTCTTCTCATGCCGCCAATCATTTTGGGATAGCTACTTTTTTAATACTAGCCTTGGGACTACAAATAAAAAAATGGCGTTATTTATTGCTTTTCTGGGCTATTTCTATTGGTTTTGCCCAAATTTATGTAGGAGTTCATTATCCATTAGATGTTCTTTCTGGCTTTATTGTCGGTGGAATTATTGCCTTTTTAAGCCATTATTGCTACCGACGCTTCTCTTTTTCTGTATTTTGATTGTCTTTCAATCGTCTTTTTTTAGGATAACTTGGCTGATTTAAAAAATGCTTTTTATTTTGGTCAAAATATTAAAGAATCTAGCGAAGGTAACACAGCTCTTTGAGCTATGAACAGTAGCAGCACTCTATTTTTTTCTTATTTTGTTTTGCTCCTTATCATCTCCAAGAGCTGTGTTAGTTCTTCGCCCACAACAACCATCGATGAAGTACTATTTTACCCTTATCTCTCTACTAAGTACGCTATTTTTATCTGCTCAAACGACCTTTTGGTCAGATGTAGATGCCACGCAAGTTGCCTTACCTAGAAGCAGCGAAAAAGCTTTATTACCAACTCAATATAGAGCAGTCAGCTTAGCCATCAACGATTTAACAAAAATATTAGCTCGTTCTCCTAAAGAATTCACTAAGCAAAAAGGGCTAATTATTCCATTGCCAATGCCAAATGGTAGTCTAGTAGATTTTGAAATTTGGGAATCTTCTATTATGGAAAATGGCTTGACTAGCCGTTATCCTACCATGAAAACTTATAAAGGGAAGGCAGTGAATAATCCACAATTAAGCACTCGATTGGGGTATACGCCTTTGGGGTTTCACGCCATGATACAATCTCCCGACGGGGCTATTTTTATTGATCCATTAGCGACCAATCAAACTAAATATTATACCTCTTCTTATGCTAAACACGGTACGGTTAGCAAAGAAGTTGAAGCAATGACTTGGAATTGTGGCGCAAAAATAACTGATAAAGCGATTGAACCAAGTCCAGTAAACCCAAGTACATCTAGAAATCAAAATGTGCCTGTCGATTTATACATTTATCGAGCGGCTATTGCTTCTACAGGCGAATATGCTGCTTATCATAATGCGACCACAAAAGAAGAAATTTTAGCGCGCTATGTCTCTATTATGAATCGAGCAAATATGATTTTTGAACGAGACATTGCTATTAGAATGGTACTAATTGATGATACCGATAAATTAATTTTCTTAGATGCAGAGACCGACCCCTATACCGATGGTAATAATCTAGTCTCTGCTTTTAGTCAAAATGCCATGGTCGTCGAAAATATCATTAGTCGAGACCAATTTGATATAGGCCATGTTTTTATCGCTAATTGTTCTACAGGTGGGGGCGCAGTTGGATTAGCCGCCTTTGGGAGTGCTTGTGAAGCGAATAAAACAGCTGGTAGTTCTTGTCAATTTTATAATGATTCCCGATTTGCCATTGAACTAGTTTGTCATGAAATGGGTCACCAATTAGCGGCTAGTCATTCTTGGGCCAATTGCCCCAATTCGGAAGGTCAAATTTCTACAGGAACTGCTTTTGAACCAGGAAGTGGTAGTACAATTATGTCTTATTCAGGCGCTTGTGGTAGTGATAATAATGTGCAAACGGTGGCAGATGATTACTTTCACAGTGGTAATGTCGAACAAATGCTTAGAGAGCGGAATTTAGAAAGTAGTTGTGCTAATATTATTTCAACCAATAATAATCAGCCTGTGGTGGAATTGCCTTATGAAGATGGTTTTTACATTCCAATTAGTACGCCTTTTGCATTAGAAGGCATCGCTACCGATGAGGATGGAGATGCCTTAACGTATGCTTGGGAACAAATTAATACAGGGCCAGCCGTTCCATTAGGGGAACCGCTTAGAACAGCACCTACTTTTCGTTCTTTTCCCCCAAGTACTAGCCCAGAAAGAACCTTTCCAAAACTAGCGGATTTGATTAGTAATCGAATGGATCGAACAGAAGTCTTGCCTACTTATGATAGAAATCTAACCTTTCGCTTACTCGTTAGAGATAATAACCCAGAAGCAGGCGGTGTAGATTGGCAAGACCTTTCTTTTGAAGCAACAGAAGAAGCAGGACCCTTTCTCGTCCAATTTCCCAATAAAGTTGCCGATGTTTTAAATGCAGGTGCTTTTGCAGAAATTAAATGGGATGTTGCAGGCACTAATACAGGTAAAGTCAATTGCCAAAAAGTCAATATTTTATTATCTACCAATAGAGGTATTTCTTATGACCATGTTTTGGTTGAAAATACCGATAATGACGGCGTACAATCCGTTACAATTCCAGATATTTTGACCGACAGAGCAAGAATTAAAGTAGAAGCAGTCGATAATATTTTCTTTGATATTTCTAATCGAGATATTTCGATAGTCTCGCCTACTGCCGAAGGTTTTTCTTTTGCAACTTCGATTCAAACACAGCAAGTTTGTTTACCGAATACGGTCGATATAGATTTGACCACTTTTTCTTTATTAGATTTTGCAAAACCCATTTCTTTTTCAGGGCCAGATGGCGCTGGTAATAATTTTAATACCGCATTCGTCAACCCAATTGTTCTCCCAGGAGAAAGCGGTCAGTTTTCTATTACCTTTCCAGCAGATTATCCAGAAGGCGAGTTTATTTTTGATATTATCGGTGTGGCAGAAGGCGTCGATACCATTCGACGTAGTATTAATTTAGATTTAGTGTCTAATCAATTTACTGATTTTGCTTTAATTGAACCAAGTAATAATACCTCAAATATCGGATTACCTCTGTTTCAATGGACACCAACTATTGATGCAGACCTCTATGAAGTAGAAATTGCCACCAATCCAGCTTTTGGAGCTGCCATTATAGACAAAGGCACCAATATTATCGGTACAATTTATACGCCTTCTATCACTTTAGACCAAGGAACGATTTATTACTGGCGAGTCAATCCAATCAATGAATGTGGTATTGGCGCTAGTTCTGAAATATTTGCCTTTCAAACGCAAAATTTAAGTTGTACGGGTGAAACGGCTACAAATGTTCCGATTTTAATTTCTAGTATCGGTACACCCACTATTGAATCGATAATGACGGTGACCCAGAACTTTGAAATTAACGATTTAAATATTCCATTAATTAAAGGGTCGCATGATTGGGTCAGCCATATTCGAACAACTTTGGTTAGTCCAGCAGGAACTACCGCTATTCTATTTGAAAGAAAATGCCCTGGCTCTGTCCCTTTTAGTCTTGGTTTTGATGATGAATCCCCTTCTGAGTTGCCTTGTCCTCCAATTGGTGGTGCTTTACACCAACCTAAAGAACCATTATCCGTTTTTGATGGCGAAAGTACATTTGGCGAATGGACACTACGCATTGAAGTAACGGATGGTTTTGGCGAAGGAGGTTCATTAGATGAATGGAGTTTAGAATTTTGTGGTAATCTGACTTTAGATGCCCCTACCCTAGTGACCAATGAGGTATTACCCGTTAAACCTAAAAGTGGTCGATTGATTGATAGTGAATTTTTATTAGCACAAGATGCGAATAATTCTGCAACTGAATTGATTTATACTTTGGTTAAACAACCTTCGATTGGTAGCTTACTATTCAATAAAGCACCAATTGCTGTCGGTACTCAATTTACACAAGCGGATATCAATAATGGTGCTTTTAAATATCGGCATGATACCGATGCCACAGTAGGAACAGACGAATTCACCTTTACCGTTTCAGATGGAGAAGGTGGTTGGATTGGGATTACACCTTTTCAGATTGTGTTGGATGAAAGTGAATCTACCGTTAGTATCGAAGAAGTATTGGAGGAAAGTATGGTAAAAGTTTATCCAAATCCAGCAAAAAATTATTTACAAATAGATTTTGCTACTATTGCGCCTACAAATGCTTTGATCCGCATTTTTGATGTACAAGGAAAATTAGTGTACCAAAGCAATTTAGATAATCCGGATATTATGGATATTAGTACAGCTAATTTTGAAAATGGTTTGTACTTTTTGAAAATGGAGATGGAAGAAGGGGTGATTACTAAGAAAATAGTGGTGCAGAGGTAAGATAAGTAGGAAACGTCTCATATATCCTTAAATCCGTTGGGCAAAATCATTCCCAACGGATTTTTTTATTACCCAACGGATGATTAGGCAATCAGCTAAAAAATTATTTAAACCACAATATTAATCCGTTGCCTTTTCAATCAACAGTCTATCAATTCTTAAATTCTCCAATAGTCTAGTAAATTAATTTAAGCTATCTTTTCATAAACCACAAAAGAATAATCATAAACATTCTCCGCATCTTTAGGATACCTAATTCGACTAACTTCCCTCCATTTAGCCCCATCAATAGCTGGGAAAAAAGTATCTCCCTCAAATTCGGCATGCACCTCCGTTAAAACAAGCGTATCCGCCAAATTCATTGCTTGTTCATAAATACCTGCACCGCCAAGAATACACAATCGCTCTGCACCATCGGCTGCTGCTTGCGCAATGGCGGCTTCAACAGAATGGACAATTTTTCCAATATTAGATTGATACCCTTTATTTCTAGTAATAATAACAAATTCCCGATGTGGGCCAAACACCTCGTCTCCCTGTGCCGATTCAAAAGACTTTCGACCAGTCGCTAAATAAGCGCCTTCGATAGTAGACCTAAAAAAACGCAAGTCGGCAGGTAAATACCAAACTAAATCATTTTCTTTTCCAATTACTTGGTTGTCAGATTTGGCAGCGACGATAATTATTTGCATATTGCAATGAAATTTAGACTGATGAACGATAAACAATGAATGATAAATGAAATATCCAATTAATCCATGTTTATTTGTTTTTCACTTTTCAGAAGCTGTTTGAGACTTTAAATTTCTATATTTCCTCATTAAACCTACTATTATAACCTCCTTTTTACCCTTTTCAAGTTCAAATTTAATAATTCACACACAATACCTTATTATAAGTTAATAACCTATTTTTTGATTTGTTCAAAAAAATAGGACACTTATTTTATAATACAATATTATCGAAAGAAAATTGCTAGTAGTACAAGTAGCAGGCTACAAAATTCTGTAACCTGTAACTCTCAACTCGCATTCATTTTTTAAATCTAATTTCAATACACTTACAAAATCATGAGAAACTTTTTAAAGAACTGTTGTTACCTTACTTTTTTAACGGGCTTTTTATTCGCTTGCAATCCACAAGAACCCGTAGCACAAGTCGGCAACACAGGTTTTGAAGCCAATTTTAAAGGCAATGGAACGGGTTTTTACACCATTGATAGCAAAACAGGTCAATTATCTTATATGGTAGATTATGGCGAAGATGCAGGCAAATGGCTAAAATTTGGGAATAAGTACCGAGAAAATGGCACCTCCAAATTGCATTTAAAAGCAGTAGAAAGAGGCGCAAATTTTGGGACTTCTTTTTATATCCTGAATGGTGGCACAGGCCAAGTTAGTTTTATGCTAGATTACGGCGAAGGCGCAGGGACTTGGGCAGGCTTCGGTAATCCATTACGTAATGTGACCGTCACCGAATTTGAAACCAATTTCTCTAACGCAGGCATGATTTTTTATGTCTATGATGGTGTGGCGAAAAAAATGCACTTTATGCAAGACTTTGGCGAAAAAGCAGGTGTTTGGCAATCTTTTGGAACAGATGAAAATTAATTGATGGAATAATTAGTACCAAGTTCAATGCTTAATTTTATTGGTTTTGGACTTGGTACTTCTACTTTATTACGGAATCATCACCCTACAATCCCCACCAAAACACCCCATATCCGCCTTAGTCAACAACTCCCCATGCACCAACTGGCAAGCCTCATTTTTAAAATCACTTAAAAAGCCTTCAAAATCAGCCATAGTCGTCGGCAATTTTTCACTCGGTAATTTTTCGATACTTACCTTTTCAATTTGCTGGAATTGTTCGGCAATCGTCGGTAAATGATTAATTTTTTCTAGGTAGGCTTCAAATAAAGGCTTTTCTAGTTGATTTAGGCTATCAGGCTGTGGATAACGTTTATTGAGCTGTTGTAAAGCTTTTAGTTGAATATCGCTAAAACATTTGCGGTATTTTAGTTGCTGGTTTTTCAACGCAAATAAAGCCGTTCTACGCTCATCGTCAATGGATTGCTGAATGCGTTGAATTTGGTCATCCGCTTCGTGCTGACAACTAGCGCATAAAGGATATTGCTTTTTGAGGGTTTGCAATTTTTCGACTCGCTTTTGTTTGTCGCCAACAGGTGGGACATTAAAAACTTGTGGATGAAAATTGGCTTCTATTTGATTAATTTGTTCTCTAATTTTATAAAACAAATCTCCTTCTATTTGCGTCACTTCACTAGTAATTCGACGATAAGTCGCTAATTGTTTTAAGTAATTATATAAGTCTGCAGGTGGTGTTCTTTCTAAATCTGTTTTATCCAAAGTCGCTAAAATAGTTGGTACTTGTCCGATGTCTTTGAGCTGTTGGTCTTGGAATAAAATATTATCAATTAACTTAAAAAATTTATAATAAGTTACTTTATAATTCGCCTCAAAATAAGCCAATTTATCTACATCTTTCTCTACTCTTGCTAATTCCTTTTGATACTTATTGCCTAAGTCGTAATGTTGTTGGGCAATGCGTAACATCAACTCATTATCTACTTTTCCTTTATCTTTTCCTCGTTGATAATTTTCGCAATTCCGCTTCATGTCAATCGCTTCTCGCAATAAAGCCAAAAAAGCTTCCTCGGTTTGATATTGATTGCCATTTTTGCGAAATTCTTGCAAATTATAGAGGCGTTCGTCAAAATAAGGCTGCGTGATAGCGACATTTAATTTATGCGATTCTGGCAGCGAGTACGCCGATTTATAGCGCATCACAACCAAATAGGGGTGGTTCTTGAATCTTGACAACCGACTTGGACGATCTTTTAATTGCGCTTCCGTTATCGTTGATTTTCCTTGTAAATCTGACCACATATTTCCTTTGAAGGTTTTGACTAAAGGTTGAAAATCCCATTTGATTTGATAAATCGAAGCAGATTGTAAGCGATATTCAAAATCTTCGTTGCCTGGTAAAATAGGAATCGTAAATTCAGAGACTATTTTTCCTCGATATTTATCTTCAAAGAAATCTTGTGCTTTGCGCATCACACTGGCGATTCCAGGGTTTTGGAATATCCGATTGGCTAATATCTTATTAACACTCGAAGAAATTTGGTAGGCTACTTCTAAGAGTTGATTTTTTTTAATGGCTTCAATTTTAGCTTTGGCTTCTAAGCCTCTGCCATTCAATTCTTCATCCGTAATTCGGTCAATGATTTTGCCTTGATTTCTAGGTACTTGAAAAGACTTGGAATTGTGGACATCAAAAGCATAGAGTGGAAAATCAATCATGTCGTTTTCCTGCTTCGGATTAGGTAATTGTAAGGAAAAATAGAGGGATTCTATGATATCAAAATTCCGAATCCCCGTTTGTTTCCTTTCTTCTTTATCTAGATTTTCTGGATTGAATAATTCTAAGGTTTTATCTTCATTAATAAGATAAACCGCAACGGAATTATAATGGTATTCAGGAGAAAGTTGTTCTTTGCTTTGCCATGTACCAACGGGTGCAGCATGAATACCTATATTCTGAGCAAATAAAAACAAGGGACTAACTAACTGGATAACAAACAAAAACAAATAACGATAATTCAACATAGACGTATGATTGCATGGGTTTAGGTTTATAGAACGCAAAAAATCGTAAGAGTTGCATTTTCAACTGCTCTTTTTTTACAGGATGACTGGATTTTGCAGGATTAACCCGATGGGGAACTTAGGAACTGTGCTTATAGATTTGACAACGTCAATACTCATCATTTATAACTCATCACTCACCACTCCACTAAATCTGCTCTAGGGCAGCGTTTAAAAACAGAAAAATCATCGACTAAGATATTGCCAGGATATGGCACATAAATACTTTTAGCATAATAAGCTTCTATAATAAGATAATCATAGGTTTCTTTTGGAAAAACATCAAATTTATACGCTTCCCATTCTGTATGGCTAATGGCTTTCGATTCGCATAATAATTGGCTTTTTTCACAAAAAGATTTGCCACCATAAATACGCAATCGGACGGGGATATTATAATTGACGTAGCTTTTAGAATGCGCCAATTGGACGGTAAAAGAATAACATTCTTTGGCTTCCATCGGGCTGGTTAGGCGTTGACCAATGACTTCATACGAACCATCTTGCCGAGTAATTAAGCCTACATAGGTTTCTCCATCATAAGGTTCTAAATAGACGCCCCAGAAGCCGGGTAAAATATCGGGCGTAGAGCCTTTTTTACAGCTGTGCCACCGTTGGGGCATCGTGGCATCTTGTGGTTCATCTTCAAAAGAGGCATTTTCCAAGCGAATGTCTTGGGCAAAGGCGAAAAAAGGGCTGCAAATTAGAAACAAAAAGATGGTCTTCTTCATTAAATAAAAGTGAATAGGTCTAAGCAAGATGCCCAAAAATAGCTATTTTTTTATTGGCAATTCAATGCTAATTTTGGATAAAAACGTCAATAACCTTTCATTAACCCAGATAAGCAAGAAAAATTGTTAATTTTGCGATTGAATAACGGATAAAAATAAGTTGAACAACTTACAATTAATTCCCCACGGATATTAGCTGTTCTTTTTCAACATTCCTAAATAATAAAATGCAGGTTAATGAATTAATGAGATGATAAGTCAATGAGTCCCACCTCATCGCCTTATCATCTCATTACCTCATCACCTCCTATTTAACTAACTTTTTAATCAACCCATGTCCGATTTACTAGGTAAATCTCCACCAAGGCGAGCTAAACCCAATTATGCTTATTCCATTGTCAGTGTGGCATTGGTGCTATTTCTATTGGGCTTTTTTGGGTTGATTTTATTGCAAACTCAGCGATTAATTGAGATATTCAAAGAAAGAGTAACGGTTTTGATTGAGATTGAACCAGGAGCGGATGAATTATCAGTCAATACTTTGACGCAGGATTTGCAGGCGATGGACTATACCAAAAAAGGAAGTATCAAATATATTTCAAAAGAAGAAGCTATTCAAGAGTTGCAGCAAGATTTTGGCGAAGAGTTCATGGCATTAGATTTACCAAATCCGCTATACAACGTTATCACCTTTAATGTCCAATCAAAATATATGGAATCTGATTTATTAAGTCAGATTAAGAAAAACTTTAAGACCAGAGCTTACGTAAACGATGTATATTACCAAGAAGGCTTGGTAAATATTATCGCGAAAAATATGAAAAAAATGAGTTGGTTTGCCCTTGGGTTTAGCTTACTTTTTTTAATTGTAGCCATTACTTTGATTCATAATACCATCCGATTAGCGCTTTATTCCAATCGTTTTTTAATCAAAAATATGGAATTAGTAGGTGCTTCTTGGGGCTTTATCAGTCGGCCTTATATCAAAAAAAGTATTTGGCATGGCGTTTTGAGTGCCATCTTGGCGATAGGTGCTTTACTTTTAGTACTTTTGTTGGCGCAACGAGAAATCGTAGAATTAAAGGCCTTACAAAATGTCGTTAGTTCTTTGGTATTATTTGCTACCTTACTCCTATTGGGTGTATTAATAAGTAGCGTCAGTACTTGGTATGTGATTAATAAATATTTAAAAATGCGCTTGGATGACTTGTATTAGGACGCTACACAGTTAATGTGTGTACGGTTTACAATCAAAAAGCATTGATATAGTAAATAAAAAATTTTGAATTATTTGGTTAGGTGTTATTTCGGCTATTTGTTACCTCGTAACCTCATAACCTTATAACTTCATAACCTCATTACCTTAAATTAAAATGAGTAAAGCCAGAAAAAAGGTTTCCCCAAAGAAAAAAACAACAGGAGCAAATAATAATGCAGTTAGTGCTACCAAAGCAGCTCCAAAAAAGAGACTCCAACCTACTCGTTCTAGAAAAAAATCGAGTGTGGCTACCCTACCGAAAGAACCATTAATTTTCGGTAAGCAAAATTATATATGGATGGGCATTGGTTTTGGTTTGGTTGCTTTAGGTATGCTTTTAATGAGTGGCGGCGCTATGCCTAGCCCAGATGTCTGGGATGAAAGCATTATTTATAGTTTTAGACGAACCGTTTTAGCGCCATTTTTGATGCTCGTAGGATTAGTCGTAGAAGTTTATGCGATTTTTTTAAAAGATAAGTAGCTGTTTTAATATTATTTATTCTAAAATAAATCGTAGAAGAAGAGCTTCCATCCCGATAGTATCTGGAAAATGCTGGAAGTACCACCTAAGTCTTTTAGAATAAAATCTAATGCTTCATTTAAATGCTGTTTTGTATATTCAATTAGACAATTTTGAATATAAACGTTGAATTTTCATACAACAAAACAACACTAAGCAAATTTTAAAACCTGCTTTTTTTGAAAATTGAACATTAAAAATTTTAAATTAAAAATTAAGACACTATAACAATGACATCCTCTTTCAATAGAGGATGTCATTATTATTTCAAATAATTGATAATGAGTATAATAGATGCCATCATATTAGGAATCATTCAAGGATTAACAGAATTTTTGCCTGTAAGTAGTAGTGGACATATTGAGATTGGGCAGGCACTTTTAGGAACGGAAAGTTTAAAAGAAAATGAGCAATTACTTAGTGTGGTTTTGCATGCAGCTACGGCATTAAGTACGATGTGGGTTTTTAGAAAAGATATTGGGGAAATTATCAAAGGTTTATTTCAGCCAGCATGGAATGAAGAATGGCAATTTGCGGTAAAAGTTATCATCTCCATGATTCCAGCAGCAATAGTAGGTCTTTTCTTTGATGAGATATTGGAAACTTTGTTTGAAGGGCAATTGAAATTAGTTGGTGCGATGCTGTTCATTACAGGTGCTTTATTATTTCTAGCAGACCGTGCTAAAAATACAAACAAAGAGGTTAGCTTTTGGCATGCCGTTATTATTGGACTGGCTCAAGCTATCGCTATTTTACCAGGTATTTCTCGATCGGGGGCAACTATTTCTACTTCTGTATTATTGGGAATTGATAGAGAAAAAGCTGCTCGTTTCTCTTTTTTAATGGTCGTCCCATTGATTTTAGGAAAAATGTCAAAGGATGTTTTAGATGGTAAATTTCAAATGACCGAAGAGTTAGCATTGCCATTAGTGGCGGGCTTTATGGCTGCTTTTTTTACAGGACTAATTGCTTGTCTTTGGATGATTCAATTAGTCAAACATAGCAAATTGAGCTGGTTTGCCATTTATTGTTTTATTGTAGGTACGATTGCCTTTGTATATGGCTAATAGTTTACATTTAGTTGATTAAACACATTTTAATTGATTTCTATTTGATTATCACCTGATTTTTGCCGAAATTTATCGTTGGTAAAAAGAACTATTCCTGTGGACTAAATTAATAAATAGGAAATAAATCCTTGATTTTCAATTATTTATAATTTATTTTCTTATCTATTCTTTAAGAAAATTTTAACCGATTTCTTTGTGACGCTTTGGTTAAATTTCGTCAAAAGAAAGTATTTACCCACAGTTTATACGACCTTTTTTGCAACCAAAACTTACAACAAACACCAACGGATAAGACCAGTTTTGTGCTATTGAATCGAGTTCCTTGTCTGTCAGAAATCGATTATTTATGAAAACGGTCTTGCACCATTACTTCCTATTGTGCTTCCTTTTATTAGGTCATATCGCCTTAGGGCAGGACGTAGGACTCAATATCGCTAACTCGGAAATAGAACAACTCGCAGAAGAAAAGAATTATTCCCCTACCGACATCACAGGTACAATTATCTCCGATGATTATGTTTCTGGAGGCATTCGCCACATTTACTACCAACAAACAATTGATAATATAGGCATTTATGGCACAAGTGGCGCAGTTCACTTGAAAGGGGATGAAATTATTGCTTCCAATCTTAATTTTTTACCTCAGGTAGAAAAACGAAATATTGGCAGTCAATTTCGAGTACGAGCGCTACAAGCTTTAGCAAGATTGGCTACAGACAGAGGTTATCCGATTAGCCAAACAGAAGTGGTGGTTTTAGAAGCAAATGAATCAGCTCCTGGGAAAAACACGCTCGTTCAAGCAAATGGTATTTCTAATCGAGTCATTCCATTAAAGCTAGTTTATTTTACAGATCCAGCAGCAGGCCAAGATATTCAATTAGCATGGAGTGTTTTTATTGATGAAGTAGCAGGTTCAGCCTACAAAAATTATATGGTTAGTGCAGCTACAGGCGCCGTCTTATTTGAGAACAATTTAACCATTAATTGTACTTTTGACCACGACCATAGTAGGCACCAACATCGAGCAATTACTGGTCATGCGAATCCAGCACCATCAACAACGCTCAAAAATACTTACCAAACAGACAGCCTTTATAATGTCTTACCTTTTTCCATTGAAAGTCCAAATTTTGGAGACAGAGCTATTTTGGCAAATCCTTGGGAAAATCCAATAGCATCCCCCAACGGCTGGCATCGTATTGCGAGCATTGATTATCAATACACCATTGGTAATAATGTAGATGCCTACTCCGACAGAGATAATACCAACGACCCTACTGGCGCCAATAATGCCAGAGCTTTCGGTGGTCCTGATTTAGTATTTGACCATCCTTGGGATCCTAATGGTACGCAAACTGATTATACTAAGGCAGCTATTACCAATCTATTTTATATGAATAATGTCGCACACGATATTTTTTATAATTATGGATTTGATGAAGTTTCTGGTAATTTTCAAGAAGAAAATTTTGATAAAGGAGGGAATGGAAGTGATGCGGTCAAGGCCGAAGCACAAGATGCTTCTGGATCATGTAATGCCAATATGTCTACCCCAGGAGATGGCGCGAATCCTCGAATGCAAATGTATTTATGTGCTGGAAAAGATGGAGATTATGACAATGGCGTAATTTTACATGAATATGGACATGGGGTTTCTAATCGGCTAACAGGTGGACCTCAAGCAGTATCTTGTTTAGGAAATGTTGAACAAATGGGCGAAGGTTGGTCAGACTTTTTTGGGATGATTTTGACCATGAAAGCTGCTGATATAGCGACTACTAATCGGACTATTGGCACATTTATGTTCAATCAAGAAGCTAATGGCGCAGGGTTACGGCCTTACCCCTATACAACCGATATGGGGGTCAATCCAATGACTTATAAAACTATTGATGACGAAGGTATCACTCGACCTCATGGTGTAGGTGCCGTTTGGGCAACAATGCTTTGGGATTTGAATTGGGCATTAATTAATCAATACGGCTGGGATGCAGATGTATATAATGGCACTGGCGGTAATAATCTCGCTTTACGTCTAGTAATGGAAGGCTTAAAAATACAGCCTTGTTCTCCTGGTTTTGTGGATGCAAGAGATGCTATTCTTGCTGCAGATTTAGCCTTAAATAATGGCGTCAATCGTTGTATTATTTGGGAAGTTTTTGCTCGTAGAGGTTTAGGATACAGTGCAGATCAAGGTAGTTCCAATAGCCGAACGGATGGCGCAGAAGGCTATGATATGCCTCCAGAATGTACGATTGAATTGAAACATACTGTTGATAAAGCAGCAGCTTTTTTGGGCGAACGTTTAACTTTTCAGTTAACAGCTATTAATCATCTAAATGCAATCGCACCCAATATTATTCTGACAGATACTATACCTAATAATGTGCAGTTTTATTCCGCATCGCATGGAGGTGTCCTCAATGGAAATGTGGTGGAATGGCCTGCTTTGAGTTTAGCTGTAGGGGACACAAGTAGCGTAGAATTAAAAGTAACCATTAACGATACTATCGACTTTGATGCAGACTTTTTAGATGATTCAGAAAGTGGTGGCGAAAAATGGAAAGTTGTACAAGCATCGGGCAATCATACTTGGAATTTACAAAGTGAATACTTTTTTAGCCCTTCTAATAGTTGGTTTATTACCAATGCTACGACGACTACTGAAACACATCTGGTTTTAAAAAACCCTTTATCTTTAACCGATTCTAGTGAATTGTCTTTTAATCATTATTTTGATTTAGAAGACCGTTATGATTTTGGTTTAGTGGATATTTCTATTGACGGTGGGGAAACTTGGATTAATTTAGAAAATAATTTTACCCAAAACGGCTATAATAATTTTACCCAATTTGGACATAATGCCTTTAGTAAAACCAGTGCAGAAATTTTGCCCAATAATAATGGATTTATTACTTCTAAAGCCGACCTCTCTTCTTATGCAGGTGAAGTAGCGATTATTCGATTTCGCTTATTAACAGATATTAATACCGCTAAATTTGGTTGGATTGTGGATGATATTGGCATTTCTAATACCAATTACGCTTTACCTAATTTTAGTAATATTCGCAATAACGAATATGATTTTGATACACAGGTCGAAACGCCTGTTATCATTAGTCAATCTATGATCAATCATACGGTAGAAACCGTAGCAGATACTTTAATTACCGTTGAAAATACGGCTGCTAAAATTGCAGATGTACAAGCCAATGATATAGACGCGGATGGATTATTGGATACTTTAGTGACCACCATTCTGCAAACTCCAACTAATGGAACAACAACGGTCATCAATAACGACAGTATTAGTTATTTGCCTAACACTGACTTTATAGGCAGAGATACTGTTGTTTATCAAGTCTGTGACGAAGCCAATGCTTGTGAATCTGACACTTTATTTGTTTTTGTAGAAGAAGCCAATGTTGCCCCTGTAACGATGCCTGATTTCCTAACTATCAATCAAAATACAAGCAACCATTTTATTCGAGTTCAAGCGAATGATAGTGACCCTAATGGTATAGCAGATACTTTAGTGACGAGCATCCTGCAAAATGCTGCCAATGGTATAACTACTGTTTCCCAAAACGATAGTATCAATTATACCCCAACTTATGGCTATTTTGGTTTAGATACGATTATCTATCAAGTATGTGATATTGCTAATTTATGTACCGAAGATACCATCTTTATTACGATTCTTGACATCAACGAAGCACCAACCGCTACCACTGACTTTGTAACAATCAATAAAAATACCAGCAATCATTTTATTAATGTACAGTCCAATGATAATGACCCTGATGGTGTGGGCGACACGTTAATTACGAGCATTTTAGCAATGCCAGCAAATGGTACTGCCTCTGTCCTTAATGAGGATAGTATTAGTTACACTCCAGTATTGAATTATTTTGGTCTAGATACCATCATTTATCAAGTCTGTGATACCGCTAATTTATGTGCTACAGATACCGTCTTTATTACCATCAACGATGTGAATGAAGGCCCTGTCGCAAATCCTGATTATACTACAATTCTCGAAAATTCTACGGATAATTTCATCCATGTACAAGCCAATGATACTGATTCTAATGGTGTGGGAGATTCCTTGCTAACCACTATTTCCGCTATGCCTTTACACGGTACGGCTGCAGTTATCAATGAAGATAGTATTAGTTATAGTCCAGCAATGAATTATTTTGGTTTGGATACAATTGTTTATCAAGTCTGTGATACGGCTAATTTATGTGATATTGATACTATTTTTATTACAGTGATTGACATTAATGAAGCGCCTATATCTGCAACAGACTTTTTAATAATAAACAAAAATACGAGCGATAATTTTATTAATGTCCAATTAAATGATAGTGACCCAGATGGAACGGGCGATACCTTAATTACCAATATTCAAAAAATGCCCTCCAATGGTACTGCCTCAGTTATTAATGATGATAGTATCAGTTATACACCAACGCTGAATTATTTTGGTTTAGATACTATTTTTTATCAAGTTTGTGATACGGCTAATTTATGTGCTACTGACACCGTTTTTATTACCATCAATGATGTAAATGAAAGCCCTGTAGCAAACCCTGATTATAGTACAGTTCTCGAAAATTCTACTGATAATTTCATTAATGTACAAGCCAATGATACCGATTCTAATGGTGCAGGAGATTCTCTGCTGACTACTATTTCGGAAATGCCTTCAAAAGGTACTGCTACTGTCCTCAATGAAGATAGTATTAGTTATAGTCCAGTAATGAATTATTTTGGGCTAGATACAATCATTTATCAAATTTGCGACACCGCTAATTTATGTGCTACAGATACCATTTTCCTGACTATCGAAGAAATTAATAAAGCACCTGAAGCTACCCCAGATTTTGATACAGTAGTCATCAATTCTAGTAATAATTTTATCGCTGTCCAAGCAAATGATACCGATTCAAATGGTATAGGTGATTCTTTGCTAACGACGATTTTAGAAATGCCTTTACACGGTACTGCTACAGTAGTGGATAATGATAGCATCAATTATAGTCCAACAATGGGTTATATAGGATTAGATACCATTGTTTATCAAGTTTGTGATACCGCTAATTTATGTGATGCAGATACTGTTTTTATCACGGCCATAGATTTAAATATGGCACCAACCGCTAATCCAGATTATAGCACCGTCTTAGAAAATTCTAGTAATAATTTTATAGCTGTCCAAGCGAATGATACCGATTCAAATGGTGCAGGTGATTCCTTATTGACCACCATTTTGGAAATGCCTTCAAATGGTACTGCTACTGTCCTCAATGAAGATAGTATTAGTTATAGCCCCGTAATGAATTATTTTGGTTTAGATACAATTGTCTATCAAGTTTGCGACACCGCTAATTTATGTGATGCAGATACTATTTTCCTTACTATAAATTATGTAAACGAAGCACCAATAGCGGTAGCAGACTTCTTAGATATAGATAAAAATACAAGCAATAATTTCATCAATGTTCAAGCCAATGATAGTGACCCCGATGGAATAGGTGATACTTTAATTACGACTATCCTAGAAATGCCTAATCATGGAACAGTTACCGTTGTAAACGATGATAGCCTCAGCTATACCCCAACAATGGCTTATTTTGGTTTGGATACGATTGTCTACCAAGTTTGTGATACCGCTAATTTATGTGCTTCAGATACCATTTTCATTGCTATTAATGATTATAATGAAGCCCCTGTAACTAGTCCAGATAATTTACAAATACTCGAAAATACCATTAATAATCATATTGATGTCTTAGGTAATGATAGTGACCCCAATGGAATTAGAGATACTTTAATTACGATATTAGTTAAAGCTGCGGCAAACGGTTCTTCTGTTGTCGTTAATGAAGATAGTATTCGCTATACCCCTAATGCCAGCTTTGTGGGATTAGATACGATTGTCTATAGTGCCTGTGATACTAGTAATTTATGTACCATAGATACGATATTTATTGAAGTAGAAGTGGAACATTTAGCGCCGATAACACAAGCAGATTATATCACGATTAATCAGAATAGTCAAGGCGTGACCATTGATGTACAAGCCAATGATTATGATCCAAATGGTATAGGCGATACTTTGATAACCAGTCTGCTTGTTGGCGCTAAAAATGGCGTTGCTGGCATCGTCCAGGAAGATAGTTTAATCTATACCCCTTTAACGGATTATTTTGGGTTAGATACTATCGTTTATCAAGTTTGCGACACCGCTAATTTATGTACTTCAGATACCGTCTTTATTACCATTCAAGCAGTATTATTCTGTGAAGCTGATAATTTGGTTAAAAATGATTCAGATGTAATAGATGGAAATTATGTGGCAGGGAATGCCATTACTTCAGCAGGCATTATTAATAGTGGCGCAAAAGTGAAATTTGTGGCTGGAAGTACGATTACTTTACTGTCTGGTTTTCACGCAAAAGGAGGTACGGATTTTACAGCAATGATTGATGAATGCGAACCGACTTCAGACTTGACAGAATCTCCTACGACAACGGAAAGGAATACCGCATCCACAACAGATGTTCTAGATAGCGAAAATAGCCTCCAACAAAATAACTTATTGGTTCGCCCTAATCCATTTAGAGGTTACGCTACAATAGATTATGAATTGGCTGAAGCTAGTCCAATCTGGCTAGGTTTACATGATTTAACTGGAAAAGTACTTCATGTTTTTGTCAATCAAAGTGAACAAGTTGCAGGAAAGCATCAATATAATTTATCCAATGTCGAGCTACCAAGTGGGGCTTATTGGGTGTCTATGCGAACTGCTAATACGGTTATTACGAAGAAAGTGCTTGTTCTGAAATAGTTTTAAGCGTTATCGGTTATCAATTTATAAAAACTGATAACCGATAATGCTAAAACAGCTTCCGATAATAAATAAGCACCAAAGCAGAAATAAATAAGAAGCCACTAAAAAGATACATGCCATAAATCACATTATCGCCTGTGGTAAAAAAAGGAAGCGAGAATAAAGACAAGAAAATAATTCTAAAAAAGATATTCGATAAGAAGAAAATACTGCCTGTCCGACCATAAACTTGATTCGGAATATTTTCTAATAAATAGGTAATGCGCTGAATACGAACTCCTGCATTGGTGACCCCTAAAAACAATAGCATGCCATAATAAATAGATAAATTTTTAGATATAGCCAAGGTCAAAAATACGCCTGTACAAAGTAACGTCATAAGGGTAACCGATTGCGGGATAGACATTTTACTAAACAATTTCCTAATTGCTAAGCCTGCAAATATAGCTCCGATGGCATAGTACATATCTCCTGCGGCATAAACATCTCCATTTTCCATCAACCTCTTTTTTACATAGCTTGGAAATAAATAGAAATGAGCAATAAGCATACAAACAAAAACAGAAAAAGAAGCTACCCCAAAAATAGAAATGCCTTTTTCCGATTTTAGATAATCCCAACCGACTTTAAACTGTGCTAATAAATTACCGCCTTCTTTCTTTCGAGTGACCAAAGACTCATATTTTATCAAGGCGATGATACCAAAAGCAACCACATAAGTACTCGCATCCATCAAGAAAATCTCATAAATTTCCCATGGTGCAATTTGCCAATCCGTCTGAAATAAAAAACCAAAAAAATTGATTTCCCCATTCATCGTGCCCTCTAAAAGAATAGCAGCTATAGCCCCCGCAGAAATCGTGGTAATTTGATGCTGAATTTCCAAATAAGAAGAAATTTTACCATAATAGGTTTGAGGGACAATCTCTTGGGCAAAGGCATAAATGGCAGGAAAATGTAAGTTATAATTTAAAAAAGTAATCATAAACACGGCCCCAACCCAAAGGGAAGATAAATGGCCTTGATAAAATCCCAATCCACTTATCGCAAATAAGGCGATACCCGTCACTACACAAAGTCCTAAAAAAAGAGACTTTCGATTATATCGGTCTATCAAAGTTCCGCCGTAAGGACTCCAAAAAATAGAAATTAGAGTCGTTGCCAAAAAAATCAAAGCAAACAAACCCATTTCTTCCTGCAAGGCGAAATACCAAGGTACCGCTATCATACTAATACCCTGAGCAATTGCGGAAATGGAATTAGCTAAAAAAAGTAATAAAACAGCCCTAATATTTTTCATATCTACATTTGAGGCGCAAAGATAGCAATGCGTGGGTAGCCGACAAGCAAATGAGGTATAAGTTTTCAAAACCATATAGTTTTGAGAAGAGAGAGCAGAGAGTAGAGAAAAGAGACGGGATTAGTAACCAAAACGAATAGTTAATCAGTTATTCGATTTTTATCTCTATTCTCTACTCTCTGTTCTTTATTCTAATTTATGTATGGTTTCAAAGTATAAGTTTAGCAACAATGGATACAAAATACAGAAGGTTGTTAAATAAATTTAGATTTGCTCATTTTTCGGTCGTTTAATTTATTCTAGCTTCCAAACTTTGTTATATTTGTAAACCAAAGTTTAGTTAATAGTGTTTCTAAAGTGATTTACGTATTTTAATGCCTTATTTTTAAACGAATCGGGCAGTATCACCGTAAACCTATTATCACTCCTCTTTAGAGGCTTTTAGCTCAATCAAATTATTTCAGCTATTGTAATAATTGATTAAATCAATTTATAAAATCAAAATCCTAAGAAGAACATGAAAAATGGATTACTTTCTTTATTAGCCCTTGTCCTAGTAGGACTTCAATTTGGCTGTGGTGATGGCGGCGCAGCAGCTTCTGCTCCAGCAGGAGGATTAGCCATTAGTGGAAAAATTACTGGTGCAGAAAATTTAAAAGTATATTTAGATTTAGAAAACTTTGTTGCGACCAGAGTAATTGCTAAAGGAGATATAGATGGTAGTGGCAGTTACAGTATGGTCATTCCTGATGGTGTAAAGCCAGGAAGATACCGACTAAGAGTTGGTGCTAGACGACTAGGACTCGTTTTTGATGGTACGGAAACGAATATCAATATTAGTGGTGCTTTAGCCGATTTGGATAAATATAAATTACCCATAAAAGGCTCTAAAACTTCGCAAGAATTGGCGGATGCTATGAATGGCTTTTATACCAAAACCCTAAGTGGCCCACAATTGGCGGAGAAAATGAAAAATGCGAGTAGCCCCTTTGTTGGTTTAGCCTTAGGGATGATGCATTTTAGAGGAGCTACCGAAGAAAATATTGCCTTACATAAATCTGTTTTCAACCAATTAAAAGAAGCGGAAATTAATAATAATGAATTAAGCGGTTATGGCGGGTTTATTGGTCAAATAGAAAAACAAATTTCTCTACAGCGTATTGCGGTTGGTAAAATTGCTCCAGATATTGACCTTCCTAGTCCAAAGGGAGATAATTTTGCCTTATCTGATTATAAAGGAAAGGTAGTGCTATTAGATTTTTGGGCAAGTTGGTGCGGGCCTTGTAGAAGAGAAAATCCAAATGTGGTAAAGGTCTATAACAAATATAAGAGCAAAGGATTTGAGGTATTTAGCGTTTCTTTAGATGGCTTAGATGATAGAACAAAAGCTAGATTTGGAACAGCAGAGCAAATCGAACAGCAAATGAAGCGTTCTAAAGAACGTTGGGAACAGGCGATTCAAGCAGATGGCTTAGTTTGGTCCGGTCACGTTAGCGACTTAAAAAAATGGAATTCTGCACCTGCTCAAACTTATGGTGTTTCGGGCATTCCTCGTACTTTTATGATTGACCGAGATGGTAAAATTGCGGCTATCGGATTACGAGGTGCGGATGCGATTGAAACAGAGTTACTGAAATTATTATAATATTTCTGCTGTTAATCGATGCTACCTAGTAGTCACTAAAAAAGGCAATTTCCAAACATGTTGGAAATTGCCTTTTTTAGTATACCTTTTTTGAATAGGACTTCTAACTCTCATTAAAAAATGGGCATAAAAAAAGTCGTCCGGATGGACGACTCAAACAACAAATTATAATCCCATGAACATAAAATATATATTAAATCCACGTTAAAAAACGCTTCTTAATGATAGTGTGATAAGCATTCCTAAAATTTTATTACCTGCTTACTTATTAGGAATAAATAAACGTTGAGGTTGAATTAAATATTATCTAAAAGGATAATCTTTTAATTGGTTCACTCACTTATTATTTCCCAATAATACAATAATAGTACTTTATTTTAAAAGATTCAAGAAAAATCCCACTTTTTGTTTTAACATATGACTTTATACACAATCGTAATTTATTAATAATCAATCATTTGAATTTGGTGCCATTTTTCAACTTTAAAAAAAAAGTAACTTAAAATAAATTATTTGTAATGAATCTCAACCAAATAACCGTTCCATCTAAAGATGTCGAGCAAGCGACTGATTTTTATAAAAAACTAGGGTTAAAACTAATCGTGAAAGCATTTCCTCACTATACTCGATTTGAATGCCCTAATGGAATAGCTACTTTCTCTATTCATTTGGTGGAACAATTACCTTTAGGGGAAGGGGTTTATGTTTATTTTGAATGTGACGATTTAGACGAGCGAGTTAAACAACTACAGGCGCTAGGAATAACGTTTGACCATTTACCCAAAGACCAAACTTGGTTGTGGAGAGAAGCTCGTTTGAAAGACCCCGATGGCAATCAACTCATTCTTTATTATGCTGGAAAAAACAGAAAAAATCCACCTTGGCGAATTTAGGAGCGGAAATCCAATTTATCCTTAATAACCTTAATAGACTACGCCTTTTCACGTTAATTTTTTATTAAAGTCATTTAATAAAAGCATATATGCTGTAATTTTTTCTTTACTTAGTAATTGTAAGGAAATTAAAAGAAAATTTATACCTGCACAACACTATTAACGCCCATATTCTTTTACAAAAATAAGTATTGAAATCATAGGGACATGAAAAAGTATCGTTTAATTATCGGACTATTTTTCTTTGTTTTGGGAAGCCATTCGCTTCTCCATGCGCAGCAGATAGAATGGATGAGTTTTGATGAAGCACTTAAAAAATCAAAGGTAGAACCTCGAAAAATATTTGTGGATGTTTACACAGAATTTTGCTCTTATTGCAAGAAGATGGATAAAGAGACTTTTTCCAATCAATATATCGCCAAATACTTAAACGAAAATTTTTACCCTGTCAAATTGAATGCGCAACAACGAAACGATATTCAATTCAAAAATAAAGTGTATCATTTTGTCAATCGTGGTGGCCAAAATTCTTACCATCAATTGGCAGCAGAAATTATGAATGGTCGATTGAGTTATCCCACTATTGTTTTTATGGATGAAAATGCAGAAGTTATTCAAGCTATTCCAGGCTATCGAGGGGCTTTTGAGTTTGAATTGTTTATCACTTATTTTGGAGAAGACCAACATAAAAAAATGCCTTGGTCTAGTTATAAAAGAAAACCAATCAAAAGTCCGCTGCAAGCTGCTCCGCAGATTAATGTACGCAATTAGGATTAGGCAACTTGTTTAATTAGAAATCTAATAAAAAAAACCGCAAAAGCAATGAGGTTTTTTTATTAGATTAAGCATTGTTTCAATCTCCTAGTTTAAGCAGCATCTCGTAAATAATCCGAAACATAAGCAATTATTTGACAAATTTATCTTATAGGTTGACACTTTAGCCCCTTCAGGGTAGGGTGTTCAAAATAAGGGGGCAAAGGTGCGTCACTTTTCAGCTCCAACGGAGCGAAATATCTCAATCTCAACCTAGGGTGTAAACCCTAGTGTAGAAAAAAAAAGGCAGAACATACGTCCTGCCTTTTTCTAGAAGATGAATTAAAATAAACTACTTCACTTTGAAATTATAGGTAATCTCCCCACATTGTCTATCAACACTTCCTTTCGAAAACTTATAAGCTTTAGCATTTTTTATCGCTATTCTTTTTAAGGTACTATCTCCTGAGTTAGACCCTTTTTGCGTATACGTTGCAGAAATTACATTCCCGCTATCATCAACACAAACTTTAATCACCACCTTACCGCCTCTGTTAAAATCATCCGTAATTTTTGGAGAATTCAATATGCCTCGACCTCTTAATCCTCCGCCAACACTACTTCCTGCACCTGCACTCACACCATCTAAGATATCAGAATTAGGGTCGCCATTTGGATCCCCTTGATTACCTGCTGTACCTGTATTCCCTTTGCCTGGACCATTGCCACCACCTAATCCACCGATTAAGTCTGCTGCTTCTGCCCTAGCATCTGCCTCTGCTTTAGCTTTTGCGGCTGCTGCCGCTTCGGCTTTCCTTCTTGCTTCATCTGCCTTACGCTTAGCCTCTGCATCCGCTGCTGCCTTTTTACGAGCATCATCCTGTGCTTTTTTACGCTTGGCATCTGCTTCTGCTTTTTTCTTTCTATCAGCATCCCGCTGATCCTTCTTTTTCTTTTCTGCTGCTAATTGTCTTTCTTTTTCTTCCTCCTTTTTCTTCCGCTCTTCCTCTTTTTGCAAAGCAATTTCCTTAGAGTTATCATCCGTTATGATTTCTTTAGGTGGCGTATCTTCCACTACTGGCTCAGGAATTGGCTCTGGCTCAGGAGGGGTTGGTTCAGGCTCTGGTTCTGGCGGAGGAGGAGGGGTTGGCTCAGGTTTAGAAGGTGGCGCAGGTTCTGCTTTAGCAGGCGGCGCATTTTCTTCTCCTTGCCCAACATCAGGCATCCCTAAATTAACCAAAATACCTTCTTGCCCAGGAGGCGGTGTTGGGAATGTTAATAAAGGCAATAAAGCCAATAGCAACAAAATGATGTGCAAAAAAAGACTGGTATAAAACCCTTTTCGTTTATTTTTTGCTTCTATTTCATCTATGATTATTTCTGCCATTTTTTAGTTGATTGGTTGATTAATAATTGATTATAATAAATCAACTTTTTCTTCAAGAACGACTAAATCGTTTTTAATAAGATGCTTAAAACTCAAAAACTACACAAATAAATCGTAATTTTTAGTTTTCTTTAACTATTTCGGTTAATCCTTGCCGGTATTCTTTTGAATCAGGATACCTTCTTAGTAGTTCTTCATAAACCAATTTAGCTTTCTCTAGCTTACCTTTTTTTCGGTATTTTCTAACTTGCTTTTCTAGGTCTTTTTTGGGAATACTGCACCCAGAATGTGCTTGATAACCTACTGCAAAAGCGGTAATATTTATATCTCCAGCAAAATCCTTTTGATTTTTACCGATTCTAAAAGCAAAATTGATAGGATATTTCAACTTCTTCCCTTTCCTCCATTTTCCAGAGGTCAAATTTAAAACACGAATCACTTCTGCCTCAATTCCCATTCCTAGCCGATTTCCTAAAATTATAGATTCAATTGCACCTGCTGTATCTGTAGAAATTAATGTTTTTAATACCCCAACTCTACAATTCTCTCTGGCTTCTTGCGGGTATTTTATACTTTCATAAACTTCTTCTAGAAATGTGCTATTTCCTGCTTCATAAAGTTTATCCATATTCTGTGCAAACTTTTCGGAACTTTGCCCAAAACTACTCCCACTTATCAAGAAAATCACCAGTAAAAAAGAGAATGCTTTCATTGTAATTGGTTATCACTAAAAATTAGAAGTGAATTGACAGCCCACGTTATTTCTCCGCAGCCAAAATCGTATTCACATGATATTTCAAAGCCAAATCCATGACCGTTACCACATGTTCAACCCCTGTCTTTTTATTCCATTCTAAAACGATATTGGCATTTTTGCCTTTTTTTTTAGCCAAACTAGCCATTGCTTTATCTAAACCAGCTTTACTTACTTTTTGACCGTCTACATAAAGCCTCCCTGTACTCCCTACTCGAATTTTGGTAATTTTAGAACGGGATGGCGTACTTACTTTAGAACTACTCGGCAACTTTAAATTAATCGCATTTGGATTAATCAAAGAAGAAGTCAACATAAAAAAGATTAATAACAAGAAAATAATATCCGTCAAAGACGACATATTAAATTCTGCACTTACTTTACTTTTTTTCTTTAAACCCATATTTATAGTTATGAGTTATAAGTGATGAGTTATGAGTGAGTCTGCAACTCATCACTTATAACTAGAGTTACTCTTTATTCGGCTTAGTCGCCAAAATGGCTTTCATTTTTAAGCCATTGGCAATGCCCATCATTTCAACTACTCTATCGAAAGGTACGCCTACTTCTGCGACAATCGTTAATGTAGCGCCTGATTCGTTATCCATACTACGCTTAGTGCGACTAATTGCTCCTTTTAAAGCCCTTTTAGGTGTTGGTTTTCCGTTGACCGTATATTTACCAGTAGTTTCTAAGGTCACTACAATATTCGTAGGTGCCATGGTCTTAGAATCAGAGATTGGCAAATCAAATTGGTCAAATTTCACCAAAGAAGAAGTCAACATAAAAAATATCAGTAACAGAAAGATAATATCCGTCAGAGACGACATACTAAATTCTGCACTCACTTTAGATCTCTTTTTTAAACCCATATTTTTAGTTATGAGTTATGAGTGATGAGTTATGAGTGAGCCTGCTATTCATCACCTATAACTCATCACTTATAACTATTAAGCAGAAGGTTCTTGTAATAAATCCATAAATTCTACGGTCGTTCTTTCCATTTGGAAGACCGCTTTTTCTACATTGGCTACTAAGATATTATAGCCAACAAAAGCTAAAATACCGATTAATAGACCTGCTGCAGTAGTAATTAAGGCTTGGTAAATACCACCTGCTAACACATCAGGCGTAACGTTTTGCTGCGTTGCCATTTCTCGGAAAGCTAAAATCATACCCGTTACCGTACCAAAGAAACCAATCATGGGTGCTGCACCCGCAATACTGGCTAGGGTCGATAAGTTTTTTTCTAAACGGAAAACTTCTAAGTTACCCACATTTTCAATGGCAGTATCAATATCTCTTAGCGGTTTCCCAATACGCATCAATCCTTTTTCAATCATTCGAGCAACGGGGGAATCCGTAGTTTGGCATAAAGCCTTTGCTCCGTGGATATTACCTGCTTGTACATTCGCCCGAATATTATTCATGAAATTTTGGTCAATTCGACCTGCTTTCTTAATCGTCCAATAACGTTCTAAAAAGATATAAACAGCGATAAAAGATAAGAATACTAAAATACCGACAATCGCTACACTTAAGAAACCTCCTTGGAAGATTAAATCAAAAAAACTTTGCGTACCGACTTCTCCTTCCATATCAACTTTCTGCAAAAATAGAGGCTGAAACATGTTATAATTTTTTAGTTGGGTTAGTGAATAGTAATTTATTTGGTTAACAGTACACAATTAACGGTACATGGTTGACCATAAGCATCTTTTATTACGACTATATATTCACTATTGTTTGTAAAATGGATGAACAATAAAACTACTACGAGTTTCTAAACGTTAGAAAAAACGACAAATTATATAGGAAGGAAATAAAGAAGTAGAATGTGGCTAAAAAACTCATCACTCATCACTTATAACTCATCATTAATTGTGGCGTTTTCTCTTAAAAGTGGCTAAAGTTAAACAGTTTTTGAAATTATTGAAATAAACTGGCATAAAATTCTATTTCTTTAGTATAAAAAGTAGACTTTTGCGAATATTCGCTACTGTAACACCAAGCTCCTGCTTGGTACTCCAATCTAACAAACGCCAAGCTGGAGCTTGGCACTACAGAAAATATCATGGCAAAAAGAGAAGTTTATATCGTTTCCGCAGTTCGTACGCCACTAGGCAGTTTTGGTGGCATCTTTGCTAATATTCCTGCAACCACTTTAGGGGCAGCAGCTATTAAAGGTGCTTTAGAAAAAGGTAATGTTGACCCTAAAAAAGTCAAGGAAGTTTTTATGGGCAACGTTTGTTCCGCTAATTTGGGACAAGCACCTGCTAGACAATCCGCTTTAGCAGCAGGTATTCCAAATACCGTACCTTGTACGACCGTCAATAAAGTTTGCTCTTCGGGAGCGAAGTCGATTATGTTTGCTGCTCAAAGTATTTTATTGGGGCAAGCAGATATTTTAGTTGCTGGTGGTATGGAGAATATGTCTGCAGTACCTTATTATGTACCAAAGGCGAGATACGGCTATAAATACGGCAATGCGGAATTGGTAGACGGTTTGCATAAAGATGGTTTATTTGACCCTTATGATGAAATTGCCATGGGCGTATTTGCCGATAAAACAGCCACAAAATATAAGATTTCTAGAGAAGACCAAGACGCTTATGCGGTTCGGTCTTATAAAAACTCCGCAACGGCAACAGAGAATGGCACTTTTGCGAATGAAATTGTTGGCGTTTCTGTTCCTCAAAGACGAGGAGAACCGCTTCTAATTACAGAAGATGAAGAATACAAAAGAGTAAAATTTGAAAAAATACCGCAATTACGTGCAGCTTTTTCTAAAGGAGGAACGGTTACCGCTGCCAATGCTTCGACCATAAATGACGGTGCATCTGCATTGATTTTAGCAAGTGCAGCGGCAGTAAAAAGATATGGCTTAAAGCCAATCGCTAAAATTCTAGCTTTTGCAGATGCGGCACAAGCGCCTGCATGGTTTACTACCGCACCGACGAAAGCTGCGCCAAAAGCATTAAAGAAAGCGAAGATGGCGATGACCGATGTAGATTATTTTGAAGTCAATGAAGCTTTCTCCGTTGTACCATTAGCGTTTAATCAGGTTTTAGACGTGTCCATTGATAAAGTAAATGTGCATGGTGGGGCGGTTTCTTTAGGTCATCCACTCGGTGCTTCAGGTGCTAGAATTGTTACTACTTTGACGAATGTCTTGCAAGCGAAGGATGCGACTATTGGTTGTGCGGCTATTTGTAATGGTGGTGGTGGTGCTAGTAGTATTGTGATTGAGCGGGTTGGTTAGTTGTATTAAATCATAAATCACAGTTCGTAAATCTTAAATCATAAATCTGTCACGTAAAAACTAGTGGTTAGTCAATGTTGAAATGACGTGTGTAAGTTTGAGTGAATTTTGGGACTGACCAAGGCGAAAAACGCAGACATAGCCGTAGCTATGGCGAGTATTTTTAACGCAGGACAGGTTCAAAAGTCGCCAAAATTACCAGTCAATTTTATCTTGACTAACCACTAGATGGATTTAAGATTTACTGCCCTCTAAAAAATCAAGGGAACTTTATCCCAATTCTGAACAGCCTAGCGGCACTCCTAATAAAACCTTTAGTTTTTAAAAGCTAAAGGTTTTATTTTTATACCAATTTATGCAAATAACCACCCCATTCCACCACCCACCCATCCAAGGCTTCCAATTCGGTTCTTCCCCTTTCGGTAAACCTAAAATGTACGTCTATTCCTATTTTATTGATGGTTTATTAATCGACACAGGCCATAGCAATGCTCGAAAAATGATTCTATCTCATTTAACAAAGTTGCCAGTTGAGCAGTTATTCATTACCCATCACCATGAAGACCATAATGGGAATTTAAAAGCATTACAAAATCATTTTAAAGTACCCGCTTATGCCTATACCAAATGTGCAAACATAATGAAAAATCCACCCAAGATTTCTTTTAGCCAATGGTTAACTTGGGGCAAAACGGATGCGAATCAAAATATTATCCCCCTTGATAAAGAAATTTCGACCAATAAATATACCTTTCAATTAATTCCTATTCCTGGACATGCTAGGGATATGGTCGCTTTATTTGAGCCGAATGAAGGGTGGTTATTTTCTGCGGATTTATATATTTATGATTATATCAAATTCTGTCTTCGAGCAGAAAGTATTGCTCAACAAATAAGCTCTCTAAAAACGGCATTGGCATTAGATTTTGAGGTACTATTTTGCAGTCATAATCCAAAAATAAAAAACGGGAAAGTCCATTTGCAACGAAAACTAGATTTTTTAGAAAATTTTTATCAAACCGTTGTCGATTGGCATCATCAAGGGTATTCACCTAAACAGATTCGAGATAAAATGAACTTACCAAAGCAATATTGGATGCGTTTTATTTCTGGCGGGGCTTTGTCTTCTTTGAATATGGTAAAGTCCGTTATTCGAGATGAAGCGATGATTAAAACTTAAGTTCGGGTTAATTCTTTCCAAAAAGTGGTTATTCTGCCAGACTTTATAGATTATTGTAAACTTAAATAGGGGTATTAAGTGCTTGTACAACTCACAGAGTTGTGTTACTGTTGGTAGCTAGAAAGTAAGTGAGTTGTGGCACATTATTCGAGCCTATTTATATCCTTCAAAAATCAAAAAATTAATATCTTAAATGCTGAATAGTCTAAATTAGCGCTACTATTCAACTACAATCTATAAATATGACATTTTTAAAAACAATTTTTTTTAGCATTACTTTATCTTTCGTTTTTCTCACGACCCAATCACTCCATGCCCAAAATAGCACCATAAATTTAACAGTTCAAAACATCCAAAAAGCGCAAGGAAAAGTAGTAATCGCCGTCTTTAAAGGCGCAGATAATTTCTTGGAAGATGGCAAGGCTATCGCCTCAAAAATAGCGTTGGTAGAAAAAATAGGAGAAATATCGGCGACTTTCCCTAATTTGCCGATTGGAGATGATTATTCCATTGCGGTTTACCATGATGTCAATGGCAATGAAAAATTAAATACCAATTTTTTTGGCGTACCTACCGAACCTTATGGATTTTCCAATAATGCTCGTAGTAAATGGGGCGCTCCAAAATATGATATTGCTCGCTTTGAACTGAACCAATCCCCAAAAGATATGGTTATTCAGGTTAAGAAATGGAGTAAACAATAAGCAGTTTACAGTAACAGTAGGCAGTAAAATAATCCTTCAACCTTTAAATCATTGCACCTTTAAACCTTATTCCCTTATTAACTCCGACTTCACACATGAAAGTACTAATCATAGAAGATGAAAAACCCGCAGCTAAACGATTGACTAAAATGGTTCAAAAATATCGAGCAAATTGTGAGATTTTGGACGTATTAGATAGCGTAGAAGGAGCAGTGGAATGGCTGGAAACTTATAAAAGACCTGACTTAATTTTTATGGATGTACAATTGGCAGATGGGGTAAGTTTTGAAATATTTGGTCAAACTGAAGTTACTTCTCCCATTGTTTTTACAACCGCTTATGATGAGTATGCTTTACAGGCTTTTAAGGTTAATAGTTTAGACTACTTATTGAAGCCGATTGACCCAGAAGAATTAGAAAAGGCACTTTGTCAATATGATAAATATCATCAAACTAAAAGTAAAGGTGTAGATAATTCTGCGATAGAACAATTACTAAGCACCCTCACTAAAAAAGAGTATAAAGAACGGTTTTTAGTAAAGATTGGACAGCAATTAACCTACTTAAAAATAGCAGATATTGCTTATTTCTATTCAGATGAAGGGTTAATTTTTGCTTGTCAAGAGAATGGAAAACGCCATAATTTAGATTATACTTTAGACCAATTAGCCGAGGTATTAAATCCAGATGATTTTTTTCGGATTAATCGAAAAATCATCACCAATTTAGGCGCCATCAAAAAAATCCATACTTATTTTAATAGTCGCTTAAAATTAGAATTGGCTCCTAATACCGCATTGGAAACCATTGTGAGTCGGGATAGAGTGAGTGATTTTAAAAAATGGTTGGATAAATAGGGTGGGCGGGTTGCGAGTTACGAGTTGCGGGTTATGGAATAGAAATTTTGTGTAATTTTAGAATGATAAGCTAGATATTGATTGATGACTTTTATTAATATTAAGAAATGTTTTACCAAGGTATTATGTAATAAATCGTATCTAACCCGCATCCCGTAACTCGCAACCCGCAACTATTATGCTATCGGTAAAGTTAGTCAAAGAAGTCCTCAGAGAAGTGAAAGGTGCACCAAGACATGCCTATAAAGTCACCCAAGGAAGGCTGAAAAACGGCGTATTTCCGCATCAAAAATATGCTTTTGGTAAACACCGCAAACAATACTTATGTTGGTTTGAACCATCAAAAGTAACCAAAGACCACATTATTATCTTTTATCATGGTGGTGGTTGGACATTTGGTAAACCAGAAGTATTTAGCGACAGAGCTAAGCTATTTGCCGAAAAAGGGTATGAAGTAATTATGCCTGCTCACCGAAAATTACCATTTAATAGTTATCCAGAAATTCGAGAAGACTTAGTACTAACCTTAAAAAAGGTTTATGAAATCATGCAGGCTAAAGGTTTATTACATAAAAAAATAATATTAGGTGGGATGTCTTCTGGAGGAAATTTAGCTGCCTTATTATTATTAGATCACAGTCTATTGGAAAATACAGGATTTACACCAGCACATTTTGCTAGTGCTTTTCTTTGTGGCGCACCTGTTAACCTAGCAGGAATGACCGATTCTTTTTTATTGGCGAATTATGCAGGAAAAAGAGATAGTATTCATTTTAAAAAAGCCTCTCCCATTAATTTTTTACCAGCATCATTTTCCAAACGAATGCTCTTAGTACATGGAACGGCAGATGGTTTGGTCAATTATCATGGAACAGCTAACTTTGTGGAAAAATTAACTAAAGTTAGCACCGTACCGATTGATTTTTATACGATTCCAAATGGGTCTCATTTAAAAGCGGTGAGTTGGGCTTATGAAGATAATGCCGTAAGACATAAAATATTAGGTTGGTTAAATGAACAAGAAATGTAGTAAATAATAGTGTTTATTCTAAAATAAATCGTAGGAAAAGTGCTTCCAGAACTTAGAGTTCTGGAAGCACTATGCTCCTAGGAATAATGTCTATTCGTGAACAGCGTTTTCATATTTGCCTTTCATGCGATTAGGGATTCTAATAGTATAAATAATAGATTATCAGTCCTAAAAAAATAGTTTTATCATTTAGAAAGACAAATACCTTAATTAAACCTTTTTTTCATCGAACTTTCCTATGCCCGTGGCGTTAATTGGTTGGGTTTATACCTAAAATTCTAAAAAGTCAAACTCACGATATAGCTTATACCTACTATTTTTTACAATACTAAAAGTATAAGCAGAAATTAAATTCTTTTTTTATCAAAGTTTGAGAAGCATCTATGTACTCGAAAATAGCTACCAGTATCAGTACGAAAAATAACGAAGCAGTGATTGTTATGCCCTTACAACAGGGCGCTTACCAATTAGGTATTGCTGCGACTATTGAAGAAATAGCGCACGATTGGCAATTAGCCGCTCCTGCCCACGATGAATTTCTACAAGTTCCTTATCTAGCCTTTATGGAATCTCGGCCACCAGGAGATATGCATTTTCGCTATTTAGTATTTTATAAAAACAATCAACCTAAAGGTGTAGCTTATTGCCAAATTTCGGAACTCAAAATTCGAGAAGCACTTACCGACCCTACGCTTTCTTCTTTTCGCCAAAAATTAAATGACACCATCTTAAAAGCTGCAGATATGAATGCACTTTTTTGTGGAAATATTTTATTGACAGGAGAACATGGTTGCCATTTTAATGATGAAGTAGCTATAAAGACGCAAAGTTTATTATTAAAAGAAGGCTTAGAGACCTTAAAAAATCAGTGTAAAAAAGAAGGGGAACACATCTCTTTATTATTGGTAAAGGATTTGGATGCACCAAGAAAGACGGCACTACATCCTAATTTAGGAAGCGACTATAAAGAATTTTCTATTCAACCTAAGATGATTCTAAATCTTAATAAAAAATGGAATACTTTTGAAGATTATTTAGCATCCATGACCTCTAAATATAGGGTTCGAGCTAAACGAGCCTTTAAAAAAGGGATTAGTATAGAAAAACGAGAATTAAATATAGAATCAATCGAAGCATTTCTGCCAAGAATTGATGAATTATATAAATGTATTGCTGAAGGAGCTGGTTTCAACGTCGTAACTTTAGACGGTGAATACTTTTTAAATTTTAAGCGACATTTTCCTGAAAAATTCCGCCTTTACGGTTATTTCTTAGCAGGAGAAATGATTGCCTTTTACACCACTTTCCGTAATCAAGAGGAATTAGAAGCGCACTTTTTAGGTTTTGCTAATGAAACTAACCGCACTTATCAGGTCTACCTAAATATTTTATACGATTTAATTAAAGAAGGGATTGAACAGAAAGCAGGCTATATCAACTTTGCTAGAACTGCCTTAGAGATTAAAAGTTCTGTAGGTGCAGCACCCGTTGATTTATTTTATCTAGGCAAGCATACCAATTCTTTGAAAAATGCTTTATTTACCCCCATTTTGGCTTACTTCAACCCAACCGTCGATTGGATTCAACGCAATCCGTTCAAAGCATAACGGTAATTAACTATCTAGGAAACGGTCCGCACAGTAATCAAGGCGTAATCCTGCTAGAAGATAGCATCTTTCCACCCACCTCCAAAATGAAATTTCTCTCTTTTTACCTACTTTGTATGCAGGTATCTGACGCCTCCTTACTTATAACCAAATCGTTACAAGTAACTATAAAAATCATTTCAGTCTGTATAATTCTCTCCTAAACTACCGCTATACCTTTACACCTCTATACCTTTCTGCCTTATTTTATCAATTTCCTACCATTTCATTTGAAAAAATTAAAATTTGTGGATACCTTCAAGCCTCTTTTGAAGGAAGCGATAGCACTATTTCCTGAAAGAAGTAGAAAAAATCCTATTTTTGGGTTTATTCTTTTTTAATAAATAAGTATCGTTAAAATATAATTTGGCAGATGTAACTTTCCTAGCCTGCCTAAAACTAAACCTTAAATTTTTATGAGTAAGAAAATAACTACTTTGATGTTACTGCTTTGTGCGCCTATGCTAATGTTTGCGCAAGGCATCAATAAGTTACCTTTAATGCTGACGGGCACCCTTTGGGAATCAATTGAAGGTGCGATGGATTGGATAAATGGCCTCGTCTTTTTTAGCGTTAATTTTCCCATCATAGGAGAACGGCCTTTTGTTTTAATTTGGCTGGTAATTGGCGCGCTCTTTTTTACCTTTTATAATGGATTTGTTAATTTATGGGGGTTCACGCATGCTTTGGATGTTGTTAGAGGAAAATTCGATGACCCTAAAGATCCAGGGGAAGTATCTCACTTTCAAGCCTTGGCAACAGCTTTATCAGGAACAGTAGGGGTAGGTAATATTGCGGGAGTGGCTTTAGCGATTTCATTAGGTGGTGCAGGTGCTACTTTTTGGATTATTATAGTTGGATTATTAGGTATGTCTTCTAAATTTGTAGAATGTACCTTAGGATTGAAATATCGAAAAGAATTACCAGATGGTTCTGTTTCTGGTGGTCCAATGTATTATTTGAGTGAAGGATTGGCTAAAAGAGGAGCTGGAGGTTTAGGTAAAGTATTAGCTGTTTTATTTGCTATTGCTTGTATTGGTGGCTCTTTTGGTGGCGGAAACATGGTACAAATTAACCAAGCTACTTCTCAGTTAGTAACTGTAACAGGGGGAACAGAAAGTTTTTTCTTTGGAAATGAATGGATGTTTGGTGCGGCAATGGCTGTTGTAGTAGGGGTTGTCATTCTCGGAGGAATCAAAAGTATTGCTAGTGTAACGGATAAGATTGTACCATTCATGGTAGGTATCTATTTGTTGGGTGCAATTATTGTCATTGGCTATCATTTTACCGATATTCCTTGGGCTTTTGCTGAAATCTTTAGAGGCGCTTTTAGCAAGTCTGCTGCTTTTGGTGGTTTTGTAGGGGTATTAATGATAGGGGTACAAAGAGCTGCTTTTTCCAACGAGGCGGGTATCGGTTCTGCTTCTATTGCCCATGCTGCGGCAAAAACAGATGAGCCAATTAGTGAAGGAATTGTGGCTTTATTAGAGCCATTTATTGATACTGTTGTGGTTTGTACCATGACTGCTTTGGTAATTATCATTACTCAAAATGCACCAGAAGCTACGGTAGCTTTAGCGAATGATGCAGAGAAAATTGCCTTAACTTCTCGTTCTTTTGCTTCTGTGATTCCTTGGTTTCCACCAGTATTAGCAATGGCGGTTATCTTATTTGCTTTGTCAACGATGATTGCTTGGTCTTACTACGGATTAAAAGCTTGGACGTACTTATTTGGCGAATCTGCTATTTCAGAAAATATTTATAAATTAATTTTCTGTTTGTTTGTAATTGTTGGTTCTGCTACGAGTTCTGCTAGTGTCTTTGGTTTTGGAGATGCGATGATTTTTGCCATGTGTTTCCCGAATATCCTAGGCCTTTATTTCTTAGCGCCTGAGGTAAAAACAGATTTGAAGGATTATTTTGCTAGAGTGAAATCTGGAGAGATTAAGAAATTCTCTTAAATTGTGAAGTGATTCATAATTTGTAAAGAATTAATACGATAAAAATGCCGTAGTGAATATATCGCTACGGCATTTTTTTGTATAGAATAATATTTGTTGTTCTTGCAAATGTTTAGAGAATCAGATAAAAAATTAATATTGCAAAAATAACTAATACAATATCCGTGTCCCTTAATTAATCCGCGGTATAAATCACTACCACGGATTAATTAAGGGACACGGATATTTATCATTTTTTTATCTGACGACCTATTGTATCCAACACTAATTTTTCTCCCCTACTTGTGCTGCTCGCTGTTTATGAAATTCAATATGTGCTGCTGCATCCCATTTTATATTAGCGCGGTCGGCATATTTTTGAAAAGCACATAAACCTACAGTTGCTCTGACACTATCAATTTTATGCGGATTTTCAATAGGAAGAAAATAGAATTTTCCAGTTGTGCCATCTCTTTTATATTGACTCCCATAAATCTGTTTCTTTCCTTATCCGACATTAATTCAAACTCCCAAAACCTCCATTTATCTCCCAAAAGTATAATAGCCTTGACCTTTCGTATAAATACTATGACAAATAGTTGATTTAACCATACAAAAAAGTAATCTTTGTACAAAATTAGCTCTCTGTAATAATATTGCATCAATCTATCCTCCATTTCAATCAGACAATTTAAATAGTCGGAAGGATAAACTTGCATTCATCTAATCCACAAAACGCTTTCTTTACCATCAATTTTTCATCCACACATCCACTTTGATGATGAGTATTAGGAATCTATTGTATTTGCTATTTTTTTCTACTAATCAATTAGTGGCCCAAGATGCTAATTTAATAATAGCAAATGAACAATTAATGGAATTGGCTACCGAAATGAATTATGCAGTAGTAGATATAGCTGCCCCTGTTATCTCAGATCATTATACCTCTAAAGGAATTACCCATATTTATTATCAGCAATCTGTTGACCAAATTGGTATTTTTGGTACGAGTGCAGCTGTTCATATTAAAAATAATAAAGTTTTTTCTGCTAATATTAATTTTTTAAAAGGTGTCCAGAAAAGAGCGATTAAAAAACAATTTCGAGTACAGGCGGTCGAAGCATTGGTTCGCTTGGCACAAAATCAAAATTACCCCTTAAGTCAAACAGAGTTTATTATTCTTTCTGTAGATGAAGCAGCTCCTACTAAGCCAACTACTATCAAAGCTGATGGTATCTCTAACCGCACGATTCCCTTAAAACTAGTATTTGTAGAAGATGCTAATAACGATTTACAGTTAGCCTGGAGTGTTTTCATCGATGAAAAAGAAGGAGCGAATTATAAGAACTTCTTAATTAATGCGACTACAGGTGCCATTGAAAAAGAGATTAATTTAACGATTTCTTGTAATTTTGACCACGATTCATCCAATCATCAACATGAATCCATTCCTTCCTCTGATAATCGCTTAGAGCAACTTTTGCACACACATCAAACAACTATTCACCCCAAAAAAAATCAAGTCGCAAATAGTTATCATGTTTTTCCTATTCCTATAGAAAGCCCCAATTTTGGCAATCGTTCCATTGAAGTAAGCCCTTGGGAGGCTAATGTAATTGCTTCTCCTAATGGTTGGCATCAAATCGGTAACACCAATTATACCACGACCACAGGAAATAACGCAGATGCTTATGAGGATAGTAATTCAACTAATAAGCCAACTAATGGAGATGCCGCTAGGGTAAATGGTGGAACGTCATTAAATTTTGATAATCCTTTAGATGTGGATGGCGGTCCAGGGAATTATAAACCAGCAGCCATTACTAATTTATTTTATTGGAGTAATATCATTCATGATGTTTGGTATAACTATGGATTCGATGAACCCTCTGGTAATTTTCAAGAAGAAAACTATGGCAGAGGTGGTAATGGAAGCGATTATGTGTATGCAGAAGCACAAGATGGTTCTGGCACCTGTAATGCGAATATGTCTACGCCCAGTGATGGCGGGAATCCTAGAATGCAAATGTATGTGTGTGGCACAAGAGATGGAGATTTTGATAATGGCGTGATTGTACACGAATATGGACATGGTATTTCTACTCGTTTAACAGGCGGACCAGCTACGGCTGGCTGCCTCAATAATCAGGAACAAATGGGAGAAGGTTGGTCAGATTGGTTCGCTACCGTAATGACTATCCAACCTGGAGATAATGCTGCTAAATCTAGACCAATGGGAACTTGGCTATTTGAAGAAGGTCCCACAGGTGCAGGAATTCGACCTTATCCTTACACGACCGATATGGGCATCAACCCTATGACTTATGGAACTTTACAAAATAGTACGATCAAAGCACCTCATGGGGTAGGTTCCGTTTGGGCAACCATGTTATGGGATTTAACCTGGGCAATGATTGACCGTTATGGTTGGGATGCCGATTTATATAATGGAACAGGCGGAAATAATAAAATGATGGCATTGGTCATTGAAGGCTTAAAATTACAACCTTGCGCTCCCGGATTTGTGGATGGACGGGATGCTATTTTAGCCGCTGACCGCCTATTATATGGAGGAGATAATGCGTGTTTAATTTGGAGCGCCTTTACTCGTAGAGGGCTCGGATATAGTGCTAACCAAGGTAGTACTAGTAATAAGTCAGACGGCATAGAAGCTTTTGACATGCCACCTTCTTGTACTATTTCTTTAGTCAAAACAACAGATAAAACAACTGCAAGACTCGGAGATACCATTACATATACCTTAACTGCCATTAACAGGCAAGATAATCATTTAGATAGTCTAGTATTTAAAGATTTTTTACCTGCTACGCTTGAATTCATTGCCGCTTCCGATAAGGGAAAACCAATTAATCAGGTCATCACTTGGCCTGCTATTCCCCTAAATTCTGGAGAAAGTGCGACAAGGACTATCACTGCCAGAGTCAAGGCTAGCCTAGCTGAAATTGACCCCACTTTTACCGATAATTTAGAAACTGGGGAGGCCAATTGGACGGTTACCAATAATCAAGGAACGGCTACTTGGAATTATCAAAACACAAAGGCTAATTCTGCGGAGTATGCTTTTCATTCTCCTGGAGCACAACCAAACAGTTACGCCAATTTAACCAGTAGTACAGCTTTTGGATTAACGGAAAATAGTGAATTGATTTTTCATCATTATTATGATATAGAAGCAGAATGGGATGCTGGAGTAGTTCAATTATCGACCGATAATGGGGAAAGTTGGCAAGATATAGGGAATAGAATAACACAAAACGGTTATACAGGCACTACCTTTTATAATTTTGACGGTTTTTATGGAAAATCAACCGATTGGGTCGAAACAAAGATAGATTTATCTGATTTCGCCTTTCAAAAAGTATTCATTCGATTCCAAATGCGTTATGATGAGAGTATCTTTGAAGAAGGTTGGTTTATAGATGATATAACTGTTACAAACTTAGGATTATCCGCCCTTAACCGAGCACAAATTGGGAATAATGACATTACTAGTTCTGCTACTGTTAACAGAGCTACTGCTATTAATTTTGAGGTTATTAATAATTGCTTAGATAATTTTAATTTGAATCTTGATGGCGATATTTCATCGGATGAATATCGTTTCGCAGATGATTTAATTGCCTCTGGAATTATTAAAAACGGGACACAGGTTGGTTTCTATGCAGGCAATTCTATTAGCCTCCTACCAGGTTTTCAGGCAGAGAATGGTAGTGACTTTATTGCAGCTATTGCAGCTTGTGAGGAAGGTAATCCAAATACTTTTACAACTATTGATTCAACCAGTATCGCTGCCAAAACTCGTACTACCCCCCATTTAAGTAGGCCTAGTACTAACAATCAATTAGCTATTCGCCCTAACCCTTTCTCTCAACAAGCAATTATTGACTATCACTTAAAATCGTCAGGAAATCTTTGGATTGGCTTGTATGATATTACTGGCAAAATAGTTAAAGTGCTACATAATCAAACAAATAGCGAAGTAGGTAATTACCAGTTATTACTATCTAGTGACCAGTTAGAAAGTGGCGCATATTGGTTAACGATGCGGACGCAAAAGGAGGTCTTGACGAAGAAATTATTTTTG
This sequence comes from Bacteroidota bacterium, assembly GCA_017857395.1. Classification (GTDB taxonomy): domain Bacteria; phylum Bacteroidota; class Bacteroidia; order Chitinophagales; family Saprospiraceae; genus JAFMDF01. The sequence continues at coordinate 41,913 of JAFMDF010000018.1, forward strand.
ATTCGGGATTAAGTATAAGGATAGTAGGTTTGGATAACTTATATTTTATTCCCCACGGATTTATGAACCCCACGGATATTAATACTTATTTTATAAAATTGTTGACTTCACAGACTGACTGACAACGGATTTTTTGCTAAATTTTTAAAATCATGGTTTTTAGTAGAATTAGGATTTAGCAAATCGGGAAAGCTATTCAATCAATACCATATCAAGCTAAAATTCACACCTTTTATCAACTGAACTTCCCCTATACGTAAAAAAAAAAGCCGTACTTAAAGTACGGCTTTTTTCAACAAATTATAATCCCATGAACATATCCAAAATTAATTCTTTAGTTTTCTATTTGGTATTTATATATTAAAAGTAAAATTTTTATCTAGTTGAGTAATTTTAGTTCGCTGCCTCCCATCCGCTTTGCGGTTCTTTCGCTTGAATGTTCCCCGAACATTCATCCTGCGGAATCACTTATTCATCTTTCAAAGTATGAATGTTAGCAAGGCATTCTAAATCCCACTAAAGAGTGCCTTGCCAAATTCAAATCCCATGAACATATCCTAAAATTATTAAGCTAATCTTTTATTAGCTTTTGCGTTAATTACTTAACACACTACAAAGATACGGGCAAAGAAGAGTTATCTAAAGTACAAAAATAGGGTTTTGTGAAAATTTAATTACTGCTTAATTATATTTAATTATTTGATTTTCAGTTATTTATATTTATTATTAATTGCTATTTTGTGAAAATAAAGTATTTTTTAAAGTTATTTTTTGTCAAAAAAAGAGCAAAAAAAGGTGAAAAAAACTTAAAATAAGCTTGACAAGTTCATTTTATCCAATTTTCTCTCTCTAAAAACCTATCTTGTCCCCGCTATTTTACCACAATTTATAGGGAGATACTCCTTTTCTAGTTGCATTCCTGTAATTTTTATCTACAAAACGAAAACCATTATTGGATATAGGAAATCCGACTAATATTCATCCTGCTAATAAACTAGATGTGGGGAAAAGACTGGCTTTATGGGCTTTGGCAAAAGATTATAGGCAAACAGAAATGGTATATACTGGACCATTGTATCAAGGCATTAAAATAGTAGGAGAGAAAATTCGAATTACTTTTCAGCCATCTGGCAGTGATTTAATATTGCAAGGACAAGGAGACAACGGATTTGAAATAGCAGGAGTAGATGGTCAATTTGTACCTGCGAATACGGTAGTTGATGGAAAGGATATTATAGTTATGAATGCTAAAATTAAAGCACCTACTCAAGTTCGATACGCTTTTAAAAATGCGAGTGCAGCAACTTTGTTTAATGCAGCAGGTTTACCCGCTTCTAGTTTTTCTTCGGAGGAGTAATTTTCTGACTTTTAGGTCTTGAAATAGATATGCCAAATCTTTGAGATTTGGCATATCTAAGTCCCCTTTATAGTATTTCCTATTTCCAATAAAATAAATCTAATTCATCCCGAACGGCATCTTGGTCAATGTCTAAAATTTGTTGCCAAGTTGTCGTTCCATTTACCTTGTCTTGCAATCCACCGTAAGCTCTATATAAACATTTTAATAAATCAATATCAGTTGTTTTTGAAGCTTGGATGGATTTTATGATGGTTTCAAATTTCCCTTCTGTCAAAGCCTCATTATAAGCCCAAAGCAAATTTCCTTCTTGAAAATCGGGTACTTTATCATAAACAATACAATCTTGAATCCGTTGCCTATCTTCCATTAAAGTAGCTCCTTCCGAGGTATATTTTAAGGCTAATTCTATGTTTTTAGTAGCTTCCAAATATTCGCCTAGTTGTTCTTGTACTAAAGCTAACCAGCGATAAGTATCCGCTGCTAATGGATTAAAATGGAGGCTAATTTGATAGCAAGTCATTGCTTGATTAGGCGCATACAATAATTCGTGTACCTCGCCAGCAATTAACCATGCTTCTCCTATTAGTGTCGTTTCTACATCACCGTATTTTTCAGATACTTCTTTCAAATTAGGCGTTAGTGTCTCCTGAAACCAGGAGTAGCCTTTGGTTAAAACAGGTGCACTTCCTGCGCTGCAAAACTCTTTTAAAAATTGTAATTTCTTGCTCAATTAATTTTCTTTTTTAAATTTTTATACAACCCCTATACTGCCGCTTTATAAGCCTTTGAATCAATCATTATTTTAGAAATAATTTCACACAAAATCTCAGAAGTACCACCACCAATCGTACCTAATTGACTATCTCTTAACAGTCGAGCCATCGGGTAATCTTCCATATAACCATAGCCACCAAACATTCGCATACATTCGTAACAAACCTTATCACTTAATTGGGTAGCGACTAATTTTGCCATTGCTGCTTCTTTGACAATATAATCTCCATCCTCATGCCTTTTATATAAAGAATAAACAAAAGCTCTATTCATCATGGTTTCAGCAGACAGTTGGGCTAGTCGATGTCGTAATGCTTGAAATTTATTAATAGATCTGCCAAAAGCTTCTCGTTCCGCCGTATATTTTAAAGCATAATCAATCGCCATTTGTGCATTACAAACGCCAATTAATGCCATGTCTAATCGTTCGGAAATGAAATGCTGCATGATATACGCAAAACCTCGGCCTTCTTCCCCTAATAAATTTTCAACAGGCACTTTGACCTCATCAAAATGAATTTCCCCAGTATCAGAAGCATGCCAGCCTAATTTTTTTAATTTATGGGCACTTACCCCAGGCATCTCTCTGTCTATAATTAATAAACTGACACCTTTTGCACCTTCACCACCTGTTCTTACCGCTGCTATAATAAAATCACTATATACGCCATTAGAAATAAAAGTTTTAGATCCGTTGACTATATAATGACCTCCTTTTTTTACCGCTCTGGTTCTTAAACTAGCGACATCCGAACCTCCACTAGGTTCTGTAATTGCCAAAGCGCCAATTATTTCTCCTTTTATCCCTGGTACTAAATATTTCTGTTTCTGTGCTTCATTTCCTTCGGCGTTTAAGTGCTTTAAAGCCAATCCTGCATGTGCACCAATTGCCGTATTGAAACCACCAGAATTAACCTTCATCATTTCTTCGGCATAGACAACCCCAAAAAAGGTATCTAATCCCATACCACCATATTTTTCTGGATAGTATAAGCCCAAATAGCCCATTTCACCGAAGCGTTTATAAATACTTCTAGGCGTTCGGCGTTCTTCCTCCCATTTGTCAATATTCGGAATTACTTCTTTTTCTAAAAAAGCCTTTAGGCTTTCGCGGAATAAGTCATGTTCTTCTGTGAAATAATATTGGTGCATCTAAAGAGGTTAAGGTTTTAATAATTATTCACAACTTAGTATAAAAGATATGTTTTGATTTGAAAGTGTCTGCCCAAAATTTGTCTCAAACATAAATTCATATTCTACAGTCTGATAAATGTTCGGTTTGCGTTCGCAAGGAGCATTACCATCTGTATAAATACAGCATGTAGTAGGTATTCGTATAGAAATATTGCCTTTATTAATTGCTACTCCATTTAGATTAATACTAGCACTACTGGGAGATATTAAAATCCGTGGCAATCTAAAATCACTTCTTTTATCAACAAAATCCATCGTAATAATATCTGTATCACTAAGAAAACCACTTTCTCCTTTTTCATTAATAAACGTAAATTCTAGCAAAAATTCATCTGCATTTAATGCACTTTGAACTAAAGTGTCTTTAGAAATTCTAAAATCTTGAATTCCAGGAATTTCCTTAGCCGTTTCCTCTTTTTTGCAATTACTAAAAACTACTAAAATTATTAAGTATAAAAATAGGTTATTGATTAGCCATTTATTTTGTATCATTTGTGAAGAATTTAAAAATTAGTAAGGCTTTTTATCTAAATCATATCCAAAAAAGCCAATAAAGCATCTGTAAAAACGTGGTTAGAATCGCCTGCGACCATGTGACCTGCCTCTGCGACATCCACGTACATTAATTTCGGGGCAATCACTTTTAATTCTGCTAGAATCTCTTTGCTCACCACATCACTAATGCCGCCTCTAACTAACATGGCTGGAATTTGTAGATTGATCAAGGCATTAGTTAAGAATACTTCCGTTTCCTTTTGCGTCACATCACTAGTCTTAGATTGCCAAACTTTCAGCATATTAGGGTCCCAATGCCAACTATATCGACCATTAGGTAATTGCCGCAAATTCTTTTTTAAGCCATTTAGGCTACCAATATTTTTCCGATGTGGTAAGTAAGCCCTGACCGCTTCTTGCACTTCTTCTAAGTCAGCATAACCTTCTGGTTTGGCGGACATAAAAGCAAAAATACGGTCTGTTCCTTTTTTTTCAATTCTAGGGGAGACATCTACCAAAATCAATCCTTTTGCTAAATCGGGATGGTAGTGTAATGCGGTTAAACTACTAATTCCGCCCATAGAGGCGCCAATTAATACAGGTCGCTTTGCTAAGGTTTTAGCAATGACCACCAAATCTTCTCGGAGAAATTCAAAATGATAATTCCCTTTTTTTGACCAACTGCTATCGCCATGTCCTCTTGCATCTGTTGCAATGACATACCAACCTTTGGCGGCTAAAATCTCTCCCGTCTTTTTCCAAGAATTACGGGTTTGTCCTCCACCGTGTAATAATAAAATAGGGTCGTCGGTAGGATTACCATAGGCATCAGCGACAATGGTAATTTCTTCGTCTGTCTGGAATGTTAAAATGTTGTGTTGACTAGTAGTTGTACGCATTAATAATGGCTATATAATTTTTTAGTAGATGGTAAATTTACTAAAAAATTAGTATAAAAATACTAATAATCGAGATTAAGTCTCTTTAATTTTCTACTAGTCAATGCCCATAAACTTATTTGTCTACACTCAAGACAGAGGCTAATTTAATGGCTTTGCCAATCATTTTTTCATCTAGGGAATAAATTACTTGATTTGCCTTGTTTTTTTTACCAGCAACAAGCTTAGCTCTAGAGAGGATATTTAGGTGCTTGGTAACAACAGATTGTTCTAATTTCAATGCTTGTGCCACCAATTTAGCAGTTGCATTTTCTTCCAAGTCTTCGATGGCAGTAATTATATTTTGGCGGATAGTGTGGTCTAGTGCTTTCAGACAAAAGTAAGATTTTCTTATATCCCCATAGTTTAAGTAAAGAGGTGGTGACACCCTTCCTTCGTTAGTCATAGTCAGTTTCATAGAATAATAGTGTTTTTTAATGTATTATTATATATGGAACTGACCGAAAATAGTTTCATAATATTAGTAACATCTTTAATGTATAGTAATTTTACAGAACGATGAACGATGAATGATAAACGATGAATTCTATTCTTATTTCTGCACAACTTGTTAGATAGTCAGTTAAAAAAGTAATAATATCCGTTGCCAATTGTATATACTGGCTGGCAACGGATTTGAATAGTCAGACAAGATGTTGAATATTTTTTTAATATTAATTTTAATCTGATGTTCTAGTGATTATACCTGTAGTACCTTTTTCACAGAATTCATCATTAGATTTATAATAACCAAGGATTAAATCGCAAACCAAAAGCAACTTTACCAATCATTTCATTATTGCTTGGCGCAACCAAACCATGCTGTGTTAAAACCAACATATCTCGTTGTAACTCTTGTAATTTAGCACTATTCCAGATAGTCGAACCACCGCCAATTTTATAACACCAATCCACTACTTCTGCGGAGGAAGTAACGACATGTGTTGCCGCCATACGCAATAGATTTTTAGTATGAATATCAGGAATGCCTGTTTTTGCTGCTTCAAAATTATCAGTAGCGGCTTTTTCTAAGAAAGCTTTGGCTGCCTGATATTTAGCTTCTGTTTCTGCTAATTGAAATTGAATAAATGCCTTTTCAGAAAGTGTTTTTTGTGCCATAACTGGCTTTTTCGTTACGCCTAATTTTTTAATTTCATCTAAAGCTCGCTTAGCAAAACCTAATCCAACTGCGGATACCCCCGCTGCTAAAGCCCCATAAAAAGAGACCCGAAATATTGGCGCATCTACGACTGATTTTTGTACAGGAAAATACATCCATCGACCGTTTGGGACAAACACGTCTTTTAATTCATAATCGCCACTACCCGTTCCTTTTAATCCATTTACTTCCCAAGTGTCATGCCATTGCACATCTTTTGGATAAAAAAGGGCGACTGCTGGCATTGGTCTTTGTTCCCCTTCTCCCTGAATCATAATACCGCCAATCACCGTGCTACAATGTGACGTTCCAGAACCCCAACCCCATCTGCCATTCACTAGTAAACCGCCATCGACTCTTTTAGCTCGACCAACAGGTGCGGCAAATCCACCTAACATCGCATCAGCTTGTCCAAACGCTTCTTCAGCAAATGCTGGTTGTAAATAACCAGAAGTTAAAGACCCCGTTCCGGTTACAGAAGCGACCCAAGCTAAGGAACCATTATAATAAGACAAGGTTTGAATGGCATTAATTAAGGCTAATATATCTGCTTCTTTTCCTCCATAGACTTTGGCTACCCATAATCTTAAGACGCCCGTTTGTTTTAATGCCGCCGCTAAATCATCTGGCAACACGCCTTTTTCTTCTATTTCTATTCTTCTGGCTTCTGCTTTTTTACCTACTGCAATTAATTGTTCTTGCATATTTTGGTGGATATTATTTTTTTAGATTGTTGGAGGATATTTGAAGTTATGATTTGCCTACAAAAATAATTGCTAAGGCTTTTCTACCAGTTTTATTACTCACAAATTTCTCCTACCCATCGGTCATCTATCTTACCAAATTCATCAATATGAAAAACAGCGCCAATGACACAATTATTTTCGCCTGTTTTTTCGGTTAAATACCGAAAATCAAAGCCCATATCAATAGGTTCGCCCAATATTTTTCTGATGGTTGCAGTATCGGTTTCTGTTTGTAATAGTGCCATTACTTTTTCAAGACTCTGGAGGTCACCCTTTGTTTGGTAATCCTTTCCAAATTTTTGTAAATCGGATTGGCATCCTAATAAGGGCATTAATAATATTATTATAAAGAATAGGAGATATTTTTTCATTAGACATTAAATTTTGTCGTTAATAATAACTGAAAAGCACGCCAACACATCCCTAAAACTATTAAATACATCAAGGCTTTGACGGCTAATACTTTAACCAATATTGGCGCTAAAATGTAGGTTGCTATAATTTCATTTTGGTAAGGATTTACTTTGGTTTTATTCATTATTGGGTTGTGTTACTGGATATTCCGCATCATACAATCCCAATTGCCGTCTTTTCCAAATAGCGCCTTCCAAAAATACTGGATGTGGAAGATGTACATCCCAAGTTCCTAATTTTTTTAATAAAGCCTCGGTTTTAGCAACCTCCTTTAAGGCTAAATTATTTTGTTCTATGGTATCGGTCGGCAGGTGATACAACATGGGCAAACGGTCTGGTAATCGTACTAATTTCCAATCGCCTTCCCGAATAGCAGCACTAATCGTAAAGCGCCATTTTAAATTGGGGTGCGGTACTACCTTATTTTCTTTTGTAATAAATGGTATTAGATTAACCCCATCAAAATTATCAGATTCCGAAACTTTTCCACCAGCTATTTCCATAAAAGTAGGCACAAAATCTAAAGTAGAAACCGCCTTATTATAAACCGTTCCTGTTGGTAGTTTTTTAGGCCAATTCATAATAAAAGGAACATGAATACCTCCTTCTAAAAGGATCCCTTTTTGCCCCCGATAAGGCGCATTTAAAGAAGCATTAGAATCAACTGGTCCACCATTATCACTAATAAAAACAACTAGGGTATTTTCAGCAACCCCTGCTAATTCAAGTGCTTGCATTATTTTACCAATGTTTACATCTAAGCGATGCACCATTGCCGCATAAGTTCGGCGTTTTTTGTCAGGAATGGCTTCATACAAGGCTAAATCTTCAGCTACCGCTTGCATTGGCGTATGCGGCGCATTAAAAGAGGCAAATAAAAAGAAGGGGTCTTTTTGATGTCGTTGAATAAAATCAACACATTCATTGCCTACATCATCTGTAATATAAGTAAGTGGATTGGGTGTTTTATAATTGCTTTGAATCGGAATATTATACCTTTTTCCATCAGGTTCGGAAGGGAAATAATTATGCCCACCGCCAGTATAGCCCCAAAATTCATCAAATCCTCTTTTCAAAGGATGAAATTGTGGCGCATCTCCCAAATGCCATTTACCAATCAATCCATTTATATAGCCCAATGGTTTTAAATAATCTGCAATGGTCTTTTGGCTAATTGGTAAGCCTAGAAATTCGGGGTCAAATCCTAGTTGACTGCCACCAATATTATTATCATACCCAAAACTGACCTGATTTTTTCCCGTCATAAAACCTGCCCGTGATGGGCTACAAACAGGCGATGTGACATAGCCCTCCGTGAAATTCACACCTGTTTTGGCTAATTTATCAATATTAGGTGTCTTAATTTGGGTACTGCCATTAATGCCGAGGTCTCCGAATCCCAAATCATCGGCGACTATTAGGATAATATTGGGTTTGTCTATATCCGTTAGTAAACTATTCGTCTGCTCTATGGCATAAACGCCAGTAGAGAAGTACAGCAAAAAGAAGAGTAGATAATAGCTATTATTTCTAAGCAAGTTGAAAATTGAAAATTATAAATTGAAAATTGAAAATTTCCCTACCGATACCGCAAAATAGGTCGAGTCAAACAAGTAGGTCCACCACCACCTTTTACACTAATCTCCAGCCCTTCATAAGCAAACACCTGACACCCCGCCGCTTCTAATCTCGCTTGGGTAATCGGATTCCCCTTGACCATCATACATTTTCGAGGTGCAATCGCCAACACATTACAACCCATAGATGCAAATTCTTCGGTTGGTACTTCTACCAATTCGTAGCCTCTTTTAATTAATTCTGCTCTAAAACGAACGGGCATTAATGGAGAATAAACAACTGCCAAATTTTTATCAACAGGACTAAAAATGGACATTAAATGAAAGACATCCGAAGTGCCTTGATAATGCGGTAAATCTACTTGCATTACCTCTACCCCCAAAGGTTCTAATAGCATACCTAACTGCTCAAATCCTTTATCATTACTTCGATACCCATGTGCTACTGCCAAAGTGTTTTCATCTAACCAAGCCACATCTCCGCCTTCGATGGTGCCTGGTGCATTAATAGTGCCTAGAATATTGATACTCGCAGCCTCAAAGGCTTTTTTAGAAGCTGCTGGTTCTGTATTTCGCTGCCCTTTGCCCATGTTGCAAAGAATCATGCCTCCATTGGTTGAAATAGACGCATCTCGACAATACATAGAATCCATGCCAACCGTATAATCTGCTGGCAAATAATGAATGGTCGTTTTCTGATTTTCTAATAATTGCACAAAATGGTTATATTCACTAATGGCTTTAGATAAATCGGGTTTACCCAAATAATTAAGGTCTTCCCAATTGGCATCCACCGTGTATTCGTCCATAAAAGAATCGTTTACTTTTTTGATGAAAACTGATTCTAAGATGCCATATTCGGAATGAGCTGTTAGTTTAGCGTGATTCTTTGGTTTGCCTGCGACTAATGCTTCATTATATTCCGTATATCCGCTTTCGACAAACTCCTCGAAGGCATCATTCAATCGCAAATAAGCCAACATATCATGCGTTAAAATGGAGTTTTCGTATTTAAAACCATGCTTCTTCGCATTCTTTAAGGCTTCAAAACCATCGGCTGTTTTTTCTAAAACGGAATAGATACAGGCTAAATGGAAATAAATCGCGGCATCTTTATTATCAATTTTTAAAGCGGCTTGAAAATCTTCTAAAGCTTCTTCTAATTGATATTCTTTTAGTTTGACTAAACCTGTTTCCTTCGCTTTATTGCGTTTGGGAACATAACGGCGTTCAACTGGTTTCCTTCGACTGCTAGTATTGACATTTCTATCAAATACATTAGGTTTTTGAGTACCTCTTTGTAATAATATATTTTTGTGAAGCACTTGTCCGTTTCGACGTAAATCCAACAAGACTTGTCCTAAGGCATTTACCTTGGAAGTTAAAATATATCGAACTTTTCGCCGATTCTCTATTATCGTAAAATAGTGATTGGTACCTCGTATCGATGATTTTTGGGATACGGCTCGACCATTTGCTGAAACCGTTTCCATGCCCGACCAATCGTTATTAAATTCAATGATGGTCTCGTTTGACGTGATTTTTTTATAATACATTGCTAATTTTCAATTTTCAATTTATAATTTTCAATTTTCAAATGGTGTTTGGAGCTGCTCAGTTAAAAGTAAGTAGTTTGACTAAACTAGTCAACACTTATTAAATAGTTGCGAGATGCGAGATGCGAGTTGAAAAGATAGAATTTTGAATCTAAAATTGAGTTGAATTAAATTATTTTAGGTTATTCAACCAAAATCATTAGGTATTTGATTGAATTTAACCCGCAACTCGCAACCCGCAACAATATCCTATTATTAGACTTTTATTCAGCTTTTATTCAACTTTTAAAAGTGTCAATTATATTTGTTCAGATACTTAGTTATCGTTTTATCCAAACATAAATAGGAATCCCACACATTAAGGCTAAGAAGCCATAATAGACAATTTCTGCTCCAGAACCTACAACTGCCCACATAGAAAAAAGGAAAGCGAGACTTCCCCAAATCCAAGACCATTTTTTACCAGACCGCAAGGAAAATAATAGATGCGTAGCGGTCGAAAATAAGTAAGGGACTAGACAGGTCAAAGTTGCTAATAAAATCATGAATTCAAAAGTTTTCACTAGACTTTTGCTATAATTCATTAGCATTAAACCTGAGATTAATAGACTTGAAAACATCAAGCCTGTCGCAGGCATATTATTCTCATTGACTTTGCCAAATAGTTTAGGAAATAACTTGTCTTTTGCCGCTGCCATTGGAATTTGTCCTTGCATCATTATCCAACCATTCAATGCACCAAAAGTAGAAATCACGACACCTAAGGCCACCCAATTTCGGGCAGATTCGCCCCAAATCACCACCGCAGCATCAGCAAATGGAGCAGCCGAGTTTTGTAGTGTTTCGGGTGGAATAATCCCCATAACGGCTACTGAACCAAGTATATAAACAAAAATGGCGACCCAAGTTCCTATGATCGTTGCTTTGGGAATCGTTACGGTTGGATTATCAATATTATCTGCGGGAATAGTAGCGGATTCTATCCCTAAAAAAGCAAAAAGCGTTAAAGTAGCCGTAGCTGTAATTGCTGAAAGGTCGCTTCCTCCACTTATGTTAAATGGTTGAAAATGAGCGATTTCAATGAAGAACATCCCAACAATAGCCACTAAAATAAGCGGTACTAACTTTAAAATAGTAGTTATTAATTGTATCCAACTCGCCTCTTTGACCCCACGTGTGTTAATATAAGTCAAGAACCAAATAGCCCCCAATCCTGTAGCTGCTACAGCAAATGGTGAAATATTTAAGATAGGAAAAAAGGTAGATAAATAACTCAACATGGTTACCGCAATCGCCGCATTGGTACAACAAATAGAAATCCAATAACCCCATGCGACTAAAAAGGCAGGAAAATCACCAAAGCCTTGTTTGGCAAAAGTATATGGACCACCTGTTTTGGGAAACATTTTGCTTAATTCAGAAAATACTTTCGCTAGGGCTAAGCCGCCTAAAGCCGATACTATCCAACCAATGATACTAATCCCTCCAAAGGAAGCAAGCGAAGCAGGTAATAAAAAAATACCTGAGCCAATCATGTTGCCTAATACTAAAGAGGCAGTTGCCCAAAGACCTATTTTTTTAGTTTTTATTATTGTCGACAAATTATTACAGGATAACAGGATGATGCATGATTAACAGGATTTTTTCTGTAGGTCATGTGTTGAAATAGAAGAAACGACAATATAGCTAAAACCTTTGGGAATATTGAATGTGGATAAGTTTTCTATAGCGCCAAGCTCCGCTTGGTGAATTACTCCACTAATAGATTTTTGGCAACGGGAAAATTGATTTATCTCCATAGAGTTACTAGTCGTAGCATGGAGATGCATCCGTTGTTTGTATAATCCGTTGTTTCGAGATGTTTTTCCAACAGCGGATATAAGTTCTCAATGCAGGTCAGAAGACGAGCGTGCATTGAGAACTTACCAACAAATTACCTAAACAACTGATTATCTGATAATTATAGCTAATTAAGTGGTAAGACTTTCGCTTTCCCACCCTCTTTTTGTGCTTCCAAAAACTGAGCAACCGTTTCATTAATGGTTTGCTCAATAGGCGTATAGGTATAATTAAAAGCCGTTACGGATTTTTGATTCTCATAATGATGCTGTCCTAAAGCACTTTGGACTGTTTCTTTGGTGATACTTGGCGCTTTGCCAGTTATTTTGGACAATACAGCAACTACTCGCCAGCCAATTCCCGTCAGGAAGGCATTAATTTTTAGATAAGGTGCTTTGACACCTGCTTTTGCGCTTATTAAATTAAATACTTTTTGGAACGATAAATTTTCACCACTCACTAAAAATCGTTCTGCCGTTATGTCGGATTCCATTAATAGAATAGATAATTTGGCGACGTCTCTTACATCGACAAAACCATTAGAACCATCCGAATAAAAAGGGAAACCTTTCCCGTATAAATTAAAAATTTCGGTACTTCCGCTATTCCAAAAACCGCTCCCTAAAATAACGGATGGATTGATAATTGCCGCATTTAATCCTTCTGCAATACCTCGCCAAACTTGCATTTCTGCCGCATATTTACTTTTCGCATAATTAGAATTGAGCTTATCGGTTTGCCATTTCGTTTCTTCACTAATGGTTTTTCCATATTGCTCTCGACCAATCGCAGCGATAGAACTTAGGTGTACTAATTTTTTTATGCCCAATAATAAACTAGTATTTACGATATTTTCTGTGCCTCCTTCATTGATTTGCAGCATTTTATCCGCCTCTTTAGGTGCAAATGAAATCATGGCGGCACAATGATACACTTGGTCAATGCCTACTAATACTTCTTCTAAGAAAGGTAAATCTAAAATGTCGCCCTCCACCCATTCTATTTGGGCTTGAATCGATTCGACCAAATCCATTTTGCTTGTCGAACGCTTTAATGCCCGAATGTTGGTATAGCCCTTTTTGACTAAATACCTTAGTAAATAAGCCCCTACAAAGCCTGTTCCTCCTGTGACAAATATTCTTGGTTGTGTCATTTAATGTTACTTGGTTTACGGTAGACCATTCACAATCTACCCAAAAAAACACTTTATTGTCTATGCAGTATTGCTCGCTGCATCACCTTTAGTGGAAAAGCCTGAACTGGAGGTATCGTATCTCCATTTATGACTTCATTTCCTGTAACACTTACAGGCGTCATCTTCCCAACAATGATTTCAAAAATTAGTTCTTCACCGACCAATTGTTCCGTAGTTAGCAATAAATTGCCCATTACTTCAAAACGGCTAAAAAATTTATCTTTGATAAAATAGCCTTCTAGCTGAATAGAATTTTTCTCATCAATGGCATAGACTCCTTTTTCGGCATCTAAAATCACCAATTCATAAGGTCTTTTCCCTGCTTCTTTATCTTCACCATAAATAATCGTCCAAGTAAAGCGGTTGGTGCTGTCGGTTGGTAGAATATGTAATTCCATTGGGACACTTTGACTTAAACCTTTAGCGGTGTAAATTTCTAAATCGCCTTGCCATTTGCCTTGCCAAGAATATGGGAATGCTAAAGTGTCTTGTGCTTTTAATGCAGGTAGAGATAGTATTTGGAATAGTAGCACTATATAAAAACGTTTCATATTTATCAAAATAAAATTAAAAAAGGTTATCAACTGTTTAATTGATAACCTTTTTTAGTGCTTGAATAAAGAGACTTAAATCACACCCTCAGAAGCCGCTTCCTCTTGAATCCCATGCATTTGCACAGGTTTTGGGTTTTTTCGCAATTTCATATTCAAAAACTCTACGCCTAAAGAGAAGGCAATTGCAAAGTATAAATAACCTTTTGGTACTGCCCCAATTTCTGAGCCCGCAAAAGAAAAATGCGCTAAATGCGCCCCTTCTACAATTAGCATAAAGCCAATTAGAATCAAAAATGCCATGCCTAACATTTGAATAGATGGGTGTTTATTAACAAAACGACCTACAGGTGTTGCAAATACCATCATGATTAACACAGAAAAAACAACGGCAATAATCATAATGACTAAAGCCCCTTCTACCCCATTTGTCATGCCTACGGCGGTTAAAATAGAATCGAAAGAAAATACAATATTGATTAAAGTAATTTGAACAATCACACTAGATAAGGTAACAGCTACTTTTTTACTTGTACTCATTTCTTCTATCCCCTCTCCTTCTAATTTATGATGAATTTCCGTGGTACTTTTATAAAGCAAAAATATACCTCCTAAGATTAAAATGATACTCTGTCCCGAAAAACCACCCTTCATTAAAGCATTATCTATTTTTATCCAAGGTTCGGACATACTAATTAGCCAAGATATTCCAAAAAGTAAGGCAATTCTCAAGGCCATTGCTAAAACTAAACCAATATTTGTCGCTCTCCCCTGTTCCGCATCAGGCAATTTTCCTGCGGCAATGGCAATAAAAATAATATTATCTATTCCTAAAACAATCTCTAAGAAAGTTAAGGTTAATAAACTTAGCCAAACCTCTGGGCTGGCAAAATTAGGCATATCAATAAGTAATAGTAAATCCATATTGTGTTAAACTTTCATTTGTTAAATGCCGATACCTTCATCGACAACAAAAAGCGTAATAAAAGCGCAATTTTACTGATTTTTTTTCAAAGTCAATAACTTAGTAACGGATAAAAAATAAGTTGGACAGTTTGCATTTGATTCCCCACGAATTTACTATCCCCACGAATTATTATTGTTTAGGTTATTTTTTAGCAGTATCAATTGTCTCTACTCTCTAATCTCACCTCTCTCTTCTTTATACAGCAAAGGCGTAACCGAAATTCAACTTCGATTACGCCTTCCCATTAATTCGTTTTCTTTCGTACGTTAATCTTTGGCTTACGCTACTGCCGCTAATGGCTTTTCTTCCTTCACAAATCGTTCGCCGATCTTACATTCTCCGTTGTACTGTGCTCCTGATTCCACTTGAATAGCTTTCGCTAAAATAATTCCATCTACTTTTGCCGTACTTTCCAAATGTAATACACCTTGAACAATAATTGTTCCTTTGATGTACCCTTTAATCGTAGCCGAATTTGCATGGATTGTTCCTTCAATCCAGCCTGTTGGTCCCATCAACAAGCGTCGTTTACAGATAACTTCCCCTTTAATCGTCCCATTAATTTGGGCGTCTTCATTACTAGTAAATTTACCTTCGATGGTTGTCCCTTTTGAAACCATACAAGTAGCACCAGTTGAAGATAAGGAAGTAGCTGGTTGAATAGACCGTTCGGTCTCGTTTTTGGTTGTTTTGAACATGTTTCTATAGTTAAGTTTATTTACAGAATAGCCGAATCTGAATAAAAGTATGGGAAACACATATTTAGCCCCAATCTTTTAGGTGTCTATATCATCAACAGGTTGATTCGTTGCCTTTAATTAAAAAATTCTCTGTTTTTAAACTAGGGTTAAGAAAAATATTGGATTATAATTATAATTTTGCGCTGCGAGGTTTGAGGTTCAGTTCTAAAAAAGTGAATGAGGGCACTTCTTTTTTAAAACTGAGAGGGTTTAGGTAGAAAAAAAATATTATTCTTAAAAACTAGACAGGATGCTGATTATCAAAACATTAACCCCCTGTTCATTCTATCAAAATAAAATTAAAGTTGTCTACCTAGGTACTTATTAATTACACATTACGAAAAAGACAAATAATCGTTTCATGAATATCAATATTTTAGCCATAGAATCTTCTTGCGATGATACTTCTGCCAGTATTATACAAAACGGACGTATTTTAAGCAATTGTGTAGCCAACCAAGCCGCGCATCAATTATATGGAGGCGTAGTGCCGGAGGTGGCATCTAGAGCACATCAAGCAAATATTATTCCAGTTGTTGATATGTCCATTAAAAAAGCGGGCATAAAGAAGGAAGATTTAACTGCCATTGCTTTTACTAGAGGCCCTGGTTTAATGGGGTCTTTAATTGTTGGGGTTTCTTTTGCTAAAGGATTGGCTTTAAGCCTAAATATTCCCATGATTGAGGTCAATCACATGATGGCGCACGTTTTAGCCCATTTTGCCGAAGACCCCAAACCAACTTTCCCATTTCTTTGTTTGACTGTCTCAGGCGGACATACCCAAATTGTATTGGTCAAAAGTCACCTAGAAATGGAAGTGTTAGGAAATACCATTGATGATGCGGCAGGGGAAGCTTTTGATAAATCGGGCAAATTATTGGGTTTGGGTTATCCCGCTGGCCCATTAGTGGATAAATACGCCAAATTAGGGAAACCTGTTTTCCCTTTTACCGAACCTAAAGTCGATGGCTTAAATTTTAGTTTTAGTGGTCTAAAAACGTCTATTTTGTATTTTCTAAGAAGGGAATTAAAAACCAATCCCGACTTTATTAAGAACAACCTTAATGATATTTGTGCCTCTATTCAAACTAGAATTATTTCTATTTTGATTAATAAATTGAAAAAAGCTACTATTCAGACAGGTATAAAACAAGTCGCTATTGCTGGTGGTGTTTCTGCTAACTCTGGCTTGCGGGCTACTTTGACGGAAACAGGTAAGGAATTAGGCTGGACAACTTATATTCCTCGGTTTGAATATTGTACGGATAATGCGGCTATGATTGCGGTGACTGGATATTATAAGTATTTGGCGGGGGAGTTTGTGGGGCAGGATGTGGTGCCTATGGCTCGGATGAAGATTTAGTTTTTTTATTTTTTGTGTGTAGTATCTTTTTGAAAAATAATGTTTTGTATTTTAGGAAATTGACAAAGGCTAGTGGTTTGCGCAAGAAGTTAGCGGCAGTTAATATTCTTCAATTTCTTTC
>JAFMDF010000537.1 GCA_017857395.1 Bacteroidota bacterium
ATAAAAAGGCTGCTTAGTTAACTATTCTGCGTGTCCAGTGTCGTGACGACGACCAGGCGTTTTAATTTTGGATTATTTTGAATATTAAAGGTTCTTCTAACAAATGCTAACGAACCAAAACCGTTAACCTCTTCTAAATTCGCATTGCCTGTTATTTCAAAATTAGCAATCCTATTTCGCTCTAGTTCTGGAAATCCATTAATACTAACCAGTTTTTCATTATTGGTAATGAAAAAATTATTATCAAAATAAGTCAACGATGGAAAGCCATCCAAATTCGTTAAAGATGAATTATTGCTAATAATAAACGAATGAGGAATAGAACTATAGGATAATAATCCGCCTGGCGCTCTACTATAATTTGAGCCGACTGCTGCTAAATTTGGAAAGGATAAAGCAGCTAATTGTGGGTTTTCTTCTATTCTAAACGCAGCTAATACCCTTATTAAGTTGGGTAAATTAGCCCGTTCTAAATTAATATTTTTGCCAATGTAAAACTGCCCAGTAATTAATCTTAATTCAGATAAGCCATCCAAATTAGTAATATTATCACCAGAAATAGTCAAATTTCCACGAATCGTATCACAATTAAAATTATCAATTTCTTCTTGCGTCGAAAGGGTTATATTTCCTGGAGGGCAATTATTAGTAATAAATTCATCTATCTCTCCATCACAATCGTTGTCCTCTCCATCTGCTTTCTCTGGTGCGCCAGGATAAATATCATCTCTACTATCATCGCAATCAGTAGTTGTTGCATAATAACCCGAAGGTGCTTCACAAGCAATTAGTGTTGGGCTATTTTCGCTAGCAAAACCATCTCCATCTTCGTCCTTATAGAATGTTTGGCAACCTATCGAACAAGAAATGCCTGTTTCTGGGGAGTCGTCACAGTCGCAAGCAGTTCCTGCTCCATCTCCGTCTGCATTAGATTGGTCAGCGTTTTTAGTATTTACACAGTTATCCATGTCATCTGGAATTCCGTCTTCATCAAGATCTCTTAATTCACCCGTACAAAATTCTATCACCTCTTTTTCATTGCTACAATTAGCAGGATTCGTATTAATTGTAATTGTTCCATTTACGCCCATATCACTAAGTATCGGCTCAATACCACAACAATTTCCTAATTTATTATTACTTGTAACCACCAAATTTGTCCCTACTGTTTTCAAATCTCGAAAAGTGTTAATTATACTTAGTTCATCATTATTTCTTACATTAAAACTAGTTCCTATTGTCGTTAGCTTTGGAAAACCATTCAAGCTTATCAAGCCTGCATTATTGTCTATGGCTACATAACCACCTACCATTTCCAAATTCGGAAACGAAAGTGCCGTTAAAGCGGGATTATCTGTTAGCCATAGATAAGCTCCCGTACAGGCTGTTAAACTGGGAAAAGTTATATTGTTTAATTCCGCATTTCCCCAAATATGTATCCCCCATCTTACTGTTTCTAATATGGGAAAAGTGACTGCCTTCAACTTTGGGTTTCCGTTTAATAATATATAATCTCTGTTTATTTGATAGTTAGCAAAAGTCGGTAAGCTTTCTAAAGCTGCATTACTTGAAATGTTTATTCGACCACTTGATGATAATTTATCAAAACCTGCTAAGTCATTTAGTAATGGATTGTTTTGTATAAAAAAGTTAGTCCCTACTGTTTCCAATTCTCCAAAGCTTCCAATAGACGCTAATTTTTCGTTCCCTCTTACATTAAAACTAGTGCCTATTGTCGTTAGCTTTGGAAAACCATCCAAGCTTATCAAGCCTGCATTATTGTCTATGGCTACATAACCACCTACCAGTTCCAAATTCGGAAACGAAAGTGCCGTTAAAGCGGGATTATCTGTTAGCCATAGATAAGCTCCCGTACAGGCTGTTAAACTGGGAAAAGTTATATTGTTTAATTCCGCATTTCCCCAAATATGTATCCCCCATCTTACTGTTTCTAATATGGGAAAAGTGACTGCCTTCAACTTTGGGTTTCCGTTTAATAATATATAATCTCTGTTTATTTGATAGTTAGCAAAAGTCGGTAAGCTTTCTAAAGCTGCATTACTTGAAATGTTTATTCGACCACTTGATGATAATTTATCAAAACCTGCTAAGTCATTTAGTAATGGATTGTTTTGTATAAAAAAGTTAGTCCCTACTGTTTCCAATTCTCCAAAGCTTCCAATAGACGCTAATTTTTCGTTCCCTCTTACATTAAAACTAGTGCCTATTGTCGTTAGCTTTGGAAAACCATCCAAGCTTATCAAGCCTGCATTATTGTCTATGGCTACATAACCACCTACCAGTTCCAAATTCGGAAACGAAAGTGCCGTTAAAGCGGGATTATCTGTTAGCCATAGATAAGCTCCTGTACAGGCTGTTAAACTTGGAAAAGCTATATTGCTCAACTCTGTATTTTCCCAAATATGTATTCCCCATCTTACTGTTTCTAATGCTGGAAACGTTACTGTCTTTAACTTTGGATTTCCGTTTATTAGAATATAATCCAAATTATTAGTGTAATTAGAAAAACCATTTATATCTTCTAGCCCAGCATTTCTCAGAATATTTATTCGTGGATTTTGTTCTAAGGAAGCAAGTACAATATTTTTCAAATTTTCATTATCAATAATATTAAGTGTACTGCGAATAGATCTTAGATTTTGTAAGCCATCTAGGTTGGTCAGATTGGTATTATCAATAGTTAAAACACCAGTAATCTCATTTAATTCATTTAATCCAGATAAGCTAGTAATCGCATTTCCTCGGATTATTAAATTACCTTCAATTACCCCACAATCAAAATTATCTATATCTGATTGCTCCGTAATCGTTACGCTTGTAGAACAATTAATTTGACTAAAAGCAATTGAATTTAAGGAAAATAAACCAACAAATACCAACAAAAAACGAGTGTAAAATGTGTTCATAATTTAGTTTTTGTAAAAACGATACAGTCTATAAAGCATAGGAGAGCACCATTACTTTAGACAAATAATCAATCTAATAAGTAGGAAATACTAAAGGGGGGAGTAGTATTTAAGAGATAGGTTAATTTTGTTATCAGTATAAATCTAGTAAAATATTTACAGTCACGCAACTTTAATAAATTAAGTTTTTTATAAAAATAAAAATTTCATCACCCTTGTGACACCATATAATAAATCAAAAAATCACATTTAGTATTTAATTTCTCATAACGCCCTAATAATCAAAATTTTAAATTTAAATATATTATCCAAAATAAATAAAAAGTGACAGTAATTCTTTCTAAAAATCTGTTTTCAAGCACTTACACGCTTATCCAAAACAAGTAGACTAGACAGTTTATAATACGGCTTTAAAACAGAGCAGGTATCCCAAACAACTGTCTGTATTTTGGATACCTCCTATTCTTTAGCCTCGACTAATACAAACGATTCACCAACAACTTCTTACCAAGCACTCGCCTACCCTGTGCTTGAATCTGTAAAAAATACAAACCATTTGAAATAGTCGTTAAGTCAATTTTCGTTGGCGTAGTTGTCACTTTTTCGATATTTTTTGACCAAACTGCTTGCCCAAATTGATTGACTAATTCCAACTTAACTGCATGATTTTTTAATTGACTTAAATCAATAAATGTAGCCGTCAATGCAGGGTTAGGTGCTAGTCTAAAATCTTGGGCAACTAAGGCTGTATGTCTATCTTGAGTTAGATTTTCGTCTCCGACATGAATCGTTTCGATCAACTCACATATATCTTTCCAATTTTTATCATAAAAATTGACCCCTAAATGATACATGCCTGTTGGCAAATCCGCAACAGTAATCGTCTCTTCACAATCCGCAAAACATTCATAAATAATGCGATAATTTTTATCAAATATTTTGAGAATTTCTATGGGGGCATTAAGATTGGAGATCGTAATTTGCGTATTGGTCGTCTGAATCTCAATATCTCTACACGAAGGTTTAGTAGGTGTTTGGCAAGCAGCTAAAACTGCTGCTACCGTTGCACAGTTCCCTTTATTATCAGATACATTAATAAATCCTATAGGCGTTCCGTCAGAATTTT
>JAFMDF010000170.1 GCA_017857395.1 Bacteroidota bacterium
GTCCTTTTAACAAATTTAGTATCAACTACTTTTTGGGTTTGGATAAACTTGTCAATAATTCACCAATTTCTTTAAAAGTAAAATCAAAGGCGTTTTTTAAAACAAAAATACCTCTTTCTTTAGGATTGAAACGACTTAATAAAAACGTTAAGCCATAGTCTAAATCTAATTGAGCATCAAGGTCTTGAGTTGAATGCAGGATGGGTTCGGGTAACCAGACGCCGTGGTAATTAGCTCGTTCCTTTTTAATTTTTTTAAGATAATTGATACTTTTATTAGTAGCTGTTTTAATTAAATATTTTTGTAAATCTTGGATATGTGCTAATTTGTCTTGGCGTTGTTTAGACAGGTAAATCGCCAGCGTGTCTTGAACAATATCCTCACTAGCCGCTTTTTCACCAATCATTTTATAAGCAACACTGAAAAGCTGCTTTTGTACCTTTTGTAAATTAATTGTGGAAGGACTAAACATATATAAATAATTAACGTTTTATGTAGCTGATAATTAAAGGTTTTTAACCTATTGTATTACTTTTACAGCTATGATGAAGCAGTTTTTATTATTCCCCTCGTTTTTCTTTTTAAGTTTACTTCTTCATGCCCAAGATGGCACAAAGATAGGGCAAACTATTTATCCTGACCTTCATTTAAAAAAAACGACTGAAAAAATTGTTTTAGATGGTCAATTGAATGAAGCGGCTTGGTTTGCCGCTGCTGGAGCTAGTGATTTTTGGCAATTTTTTCCATCAGATAGTGCCAGAGCTGGAGGAGAAACGGAAATATATATGACTTATGATGAAAACAATCTTTATGTTGCTGTTAAATGTTATAGCTCTTCTAATCAATTTTTAATACCGACCTTGAAAAGAGATTATAGCTTCAGAAATAGTGATAATATTAGTATTTTATTTGATACTTATAATGACCAAACTAATGCTTACCTTTTTGGGATGAATCCAGAAGGTGTGCGCAGAGAAGCATTGATTTCTAGTGGTGGGCGAGATAGAAGTGCATTTGATGGTTCTTGGGATAATAAATGGGATGGAGAAGCCAAAAAATATGAAAACTATTGGATTGCTGAATTTGCTATTCCTTTCAAAACCATTCGTTTTACAGAAGGTAGTACTCGTTGGCGATTTAATGCTTATCGAAATGATACCCAAATCAATGAAATTACAAGCTGGGTTAATATTCCACGGAATAACATTTTGATGGATTTAACTTATATGGGGAATATGATTTGGGATGAACCATTGCAGAAGCCAAAAACAAATATCTCGGTTATTCCATACACCGCAGGTTCTGTTATTCGAGATTTTGAAAATTTGGACGAAACAAAAGCTGTTACAGACTTTAGTTTTGGTGGAGATGCTAAAATTGCGGTAACCTCTGGGTTAAATTTAGATTTGACGGTTAATCCCGATTTTTCTCAAGTGGAAGTAGACCAACAAGTTACTAATCTTGACCGTTTCGAAATATTTTTTCCTGAAAAAAGACAGTTCTTTCTAGAAAATGCGGATTTATTTGGCAGTTTTGGGCCTAGTCGGGTTAATCCTTTTTTCTCTCGCCGAATTGGTGTAGCAATAGATACTGCAACAGGACAAAATGTACAAAATAAGATTTTATATGGTGCTAGATTAAGTGGTAAATTGAATGATAAACTAAGAGTAGGTTTGTTGAATATGCAAACTGCCAAGCAATTAGATAACGATTTACCTAGTTTTAATTACACGGTAGCGGCAGTAGAACAAAGAGTATTTAAACGGTCGAATATCGCTTTTATGGCGGTTAACAAACAGGCGATTAATGCGGAAGATTTTAGCAGTAGTTTTAATGAATATAATCGAGTGGCAGGCTTAGAATACCGATTGGCATCAGCAGATAACCGCTGGATAGGGAAGAGTAACTACTTCCAAGCTTTTACGCCTTCGGAGGATAAGACAGATAAATTTACCCATTTTACACAACTAGTGTATAATCGTCGGAAATATCGAATAGAATGGGCGCACCTTTATGTAGGAGATGGCTATGATGCGGAAGTTGGATTTGTACCAAGAAAAGATATCTTATTACTAAGTCCAGAATTATCCTTAAATTTTTATCCTAAAAAGGGGACGATTTCTGAACATAATGTAGGATTTGATGCTAGATGGATTTATAAAGTAGGAAAAGATGATAATTTGATACAGCAAGATTTTGGTTTGGCAGATATGGGATTAGAATTTTTCTGGAGATTTAATTTTAGAAGTACTGCTAGATTAAGTGCTAATGTCGATTATAATCGAATCTTATTATTAAGTGATTTTGACCCGACCCGAATTCAATCAGATGAAATTTTCTTGCCAGCTGGTAGTGTTCATAAATTTACAACTTTTAGCCTTAACTATAATTCCAGCCAATTCAATCTTTTTGAATGGGAATTAGAACCAACAGTAGGGCAATTTTATAATGGTTTTCGAGCAGGCCTTCAAGGTAGTTTTACTTATAAATACCCACCCTTTGGATTTGTTTCTTTAGATTATAGCTATAACCATATTGAACTGGATGCTCCCTTTGAATCGGCAGACCTTTGGTTAGTTGGACCAAGAATCGACTTAACTTTTTCTAAAAAAGTCTTTCTGACTACTTTTATTCAGTATAATAATCAATTTGATAACCTGAATATCAATGCTCGTTTCCAATGGCGTTTTAAGCCTGTTTCCGATTTTTTCTTAGTTTACACAGATAATTATATCACCAATCCATTTGACCAATTTGGTGTGCGGAATCGAGCGATTGTGGCTAAATTGACCTATTGGTTGAACTTATAGCTACCTTATTTCAAAAACTGCTACTATTTTATTCGGTGGACAAGACTAAATCACTTTGAGCCAATTAAATTAGCCTTCTGCCAAAAATAACTCTTGTAAATAAGATTTATCTTTTAAAATACGGAAAAAAGAAGTGAGGTATTTATTCATTTTCTTTTTTACAGATTTGTCTAAAATAGCGCAACTCATATAACAGCGAAATCCTTCTTTTTCTAGTTTTGAAAATGCTTTTGCAGTAGAGAGGAGCGACGCTTTATTCGAAAATTTCCCTTGTGGAAATCGTTCTTCGATATTTTTTTGGCCATAATCTGGATTGAGTCGAGCATGTGGAGCTTTTACTAAGCCAGAAAAATCAAAATCATAAGGCACTAAGATTGGTTTTCCGCCAACACTAGGTTGAATCAATTTAATATTTCGCTGCACTCTTATATCCCAATCTAAATTACCAATCATATACTGGAAAAGTACGGTATTATGATAGCTGTTAGTTTCTATCTGTGCTGGAGTTGTGCCAAACCCCGCCGTTGCCTTGCCCTTTAACCTTAGTTCTAATTCTTCGTTACTCTCAATAAAAAAAGCAAATCGTTCTATTTTTTCATCAGCGTTATTGGCATTAACATAGGTGATTTTTACAGGAAAAACTTGAAAACTATTGGGTGTAATTTGATTATAAAGGTTGTAAATCCAATATTCTTTCATTAACACCTGATCGCTATCTTCGGTGTCATTACAATTGGTTACTAATTTCAATTTATCACAACCAGGAAATAAACCTAATTCCTTGAGCGCTTTTTTAGGGAAATCAATTTTCAAAGGAGGCATAGAGGAACAGACTCTTCTTCTACTCCGACCTCTTGGTTCGATTTTTACTTTCATCTTAAATTGTTTTCCCTCTCCATTCTTAAATAAGATAGTACCAGGATAATGATCCTTACTAATTTTTTTATTTTTAATTAGAGAATCAAAATCCGTTTTTAAAATCACTTCATAAAAACTATCTTGTTTTATTTTTTGGAAAATAGTTGTGGAGGCAAAAAAATCAATGGAGTCTTCCAAAATAATTTTTTTGTCTGTAAGAATAGTGTCTTGTGAGGGAGTTTGACTAAACCCTATAATAGGAAGAAATAGAAAGCAAAAAAGAATAATTGGGGTTATTTTTTTTGTCAGCATAGTTATTTTTTAGGATTTACAAGAAGATAACTTGGCTTTCTGTATTTTTGAATGGATTATTTTTTTAAACGCATATATTAATAGTTTGCCTATTTTGCGATTTATAAACTGCGTTTATTCTTATTTCAAAAATGACCAACTTATTTTTTGTTGTTTATTTTTTAACTGTAATATCCTAAAATTACAGCATATTTTTTGGAATGCACTAATTTTTTATAAAAATATTGTTGTTATCCCTTCGGAGCTATTTTTTATTAAATGCTAAAAGGAGGGTAGTAAATTGAAATTTGTAAAGCTGCAGTTTATTTATTGGGAAGAAATGTATCAACGAATCAACATAAGCTATAGTCATAAAATATTTTTTTTGATATTCTATCATTAGAAATTAACCTTGTTTTTTAAATACAACCTCTTAATTTGCTTGGATTGTAAAATAATGTGACAGGGTATGCAATAAAATGTCGAAGATTAGTAATAGTTTACTAAATAATAGTAAGATGTTACTAATTTGTTAGATTGTTTTTATTTTAATTATATTAATATAAAATTTATGTCTAAACATTTATGTGACAATTATTTGAGATTTGTGTTTTTATTGTTAGACTTGAATTTAGCCTCCATAAACGAAAATTTTCTTTAAATATTATAGATTGTGACAAAAGAAATGTTAATTTTTTTTTCAAATTCTTTAAAGAAAACTTAACTAATTGTTAAAAATGGATTATCTTTGAACCAGAATAAAAGAATAGGTGACAGGATAACGGTAAAATTTTAAATTTGAAGTAACCTAGATTAACTCTTTTTATTCTCTATAAATTGAAAATATAACTATTTATATAAAAATATAACAGTCGGGTGATTTCTTACAAGAGCGGAGCAATGGTTTTTACCACTTCGCTCTTTTGTTTTTTAGTAACTACCTACCTTCCTTTTCCAAGATTTTACTATATTTGGCTTTCTTCCTTTAGTTTCTTATACACATCTAAAAAATAGCGTTTCTATTTTTAATAAACCCTTATTTTAAATTTCAAAAATGAGTACTGTCCAACTAAGTAGTTTAGACATCGGTATTATGATTGCCTACGGTGTATTGATTATTGCTTACGGTCTTTATCATGCAAAACGTAAAAATTCTGAAGAATACTTTTTGGCTGGACGGGATATGACTTGGCCGATAGTCGGTATTTCCCTTTTTGCAGCAAATATTTCTAGTTCTACTTTGGTTGGTTTAGCGGGAGATGCCTATAAAACCAATACGCACGTTTATAATTATGAATGGTTAGCAGCAGTAGTTTTAGTCTTTTTTGCTATCTTTTTCCTGCCATTTTACCTGAAATCGAAAGTGTACACGATGCCAGAGTTTTTGGAAAGGCGATATGATAAAAAATCTAGATACTATTTTTCTTTTATAACTATAGTTGGAAATGTACTAATTGATACGGCAGCAGCTTTATATGTTGGTAATATTATTTTGAAACTGATGTTTCCTGAGATTCCAACTTGGATGGTTATTGTCATTTTAGCCTTTGCAGCAGCAGCCTATACCATTCCTGGAGGGTTAAATTCTGTTATTCAAACGGAGGTCATCCAAGCTATTTTATTAGTCATAGGTTCTTGTATTATTACCTATTATGCTTTTGATGGAGTAGGGGGCTGGTCAGGCTTGATTGAGGGTTTAAATGCAAAAGGTGCTGCGGGGGAATTGGTTCAACCTGGAAGTGGGATGGTGCTCAATAATGCGGAAGAGGTGCTAAGTTTGGTGCGGCCCACAGGAGATGCTTTTATGGATTGGTTTGGTTTATTACTCGGTGCGCCGATTCTAGGATTCTATTTCTGGGCCAATAACCAATTTATGGTGCAACGAATATTAGGGGCAAAAGATATAAATCATGGTCGTTGGGGTGCTTTATTTGCAGGCTTGTTAAAATTACCTGTTATTTTCATCATGGTATTGCCTGGAACTTGTGCTATTTTGTTATTTCAAGATGCGGATTTAGCAGGTTTGCGCTATACCTTTGCAGATGGAACAATTTGTGAAAACTTAGCAGATTGTACGGATGCTATTTATCCGATGTTATTATTTACCTTATTGCCAAAAGGGATTTTAGGCTTAGTATTGGCGGGCTTATTAGCAGCGATGATGTCTTCTGTTTCTGCTACGTTTAACTCTGCTTCGACGCTAATTACGATGGATTTTGTCAAGCAAATGCGCCCAGGATTGACGAGTGATCAATTGGTAAGAGTCGGTCAAATTTCTACCTTGGTTTTAGTGATTCTAGCTTCTGCTTGGGCGCCTATGATAGAAAGGGCGGATTCTCTATTCAAATATTTACAAGATATTTTAGCTTATATCGCTCCACCAGTAGCGGCTACTTTTTTAATAGGTTTATTCTGGAAAAAAGCCAATGCCACAGGGTCGATTGTTAGTTTAGGATTTGGTTTCTTATTTTCAGTTGTTTCGATACTTTCTTTAGTCTTTGATTTAAGTCCCGCATTGAATAATTTACACTTTTTATATAGAACGATTTACCTTTTTGTAGCTTGTGCTTTGGTGCATATTATTGTGAGTGGAATGACTGCGCCACCTCCAGCCGAGAAAGTAGCTTTATATACTTGGAAATCTAGCATGATTGCAGAGGAAACAGTGGAATTAGCAGGGATGCCTTGGTATGCAAATTATAGGTATCAGTCAATTGGTTTGCTGATATTGACGGCGATTATAGTTGGGTATTTTTGGTAAGATCGGTTGCTAGTTTCCAGTTGCCAGTTGTCGGTTAGTACGTCAAACTGGCAACTGGCAACTGTTTCACTTCTCCACTTCTTCCATTCGTTGCTTCTCATACAAATCAAAATAATAACCTTTATTAGTTAGTAAGCTTTCATGAGTTCCTGCTTCTACAATTTTACCTTCATCTAAAACGATAATTTTATCAAATCTCAGATGGGCATAAATTCGGTGGGTAATAATAATTGTTGTTTTATCTTGTAAAGATTCATTAAAATACCCTAAAATCTGTGCCTCCGTATTGGTGTCCACTGCAGAGAGGCAGTCATCAAGAACAATGATCTCAGGTTTTTTAATTAAAGCTCTGGCAATAGACACTCGTTGTTTTTGCCCACCAGAAAGCGTAATACCACGTTCCCCAACTAAGGTATCGAAACCTTGAGATAAGCCTTTTATATCTTCATAAACCGCCGAATATTTAGCGAATTGCTCAATTTCTGCTTGTTCGACGGTTTTTTTTCCAAAAGCAATATTTTTAGAAATCGTATTGGAAAATAAAAAGACATCTTGCGGAACATACCCAATTTTTTGTCGCAAGTTATGAAGGTTTTTTTGACGAATATCTTCTCCATCAATTAAAATTTGCCCTTCACTCACATCATACATCCGCAATAATAAATCTGCCATGGTTGTTTTCCCAGAACCTGTTCGACCTATAATTGCCATTTTTTCTCCAGATTTTAAGGTAAAAGAAACATTTTCTAAGGCCTTTATACCAGTGTCGGGATATACGAAAGTCACCTTATCAAAAGTAACATTTCCTTTGATAGGTTTTGCTTCAACGGTAGGCGAAATAATGGCAGGTTTAGTTTTTAGAAATTCATTAATTCTTTTTTGAGAAGCGGCAGCCTGTTGAATAATAGAGGCAATCCAGCCAATAGCGGTAACAGGCCAAGTCAGCATATTCACGTAGATAACAAATTCTGCTATATTTCCTGGCGTGATGGTCCCTTTTACTACTTGTAACCCACCAACATAAACGGTTAAAATCGTACTGACGCCAACCAAAAGCATCATCAATGGAAAAAACAAGGCATTAACCTTTGCTAAACCCATAGATTTATCCATGTAATTTTGGCTTTGTCCAGCAAAAAATCGACTCATCGGTTTTTCTTGCACATAAGATTTAACTACCCGAATTCCAGAATATACTTCCTGAGAAGTACTATTTAAGGTCGCTAATTGCTGCTGTATAATGGTACTTTTTTTATTGATTAAACTAGATACATAATAAATGGAAAGGGATAAAAAAGGAAGCGGTGCCAAGACATACATGCTCAATTCTACACTAACTTGCAACATCGAATAAATCACAAAAATAAATAAGGTAAGCAGGTTGATGAAATAGAGAACGGCTGGACCTAAATACATTCTTACTTTATTGACGTCCTCCGTGATTCTAGACATCAAATCTCCTGTATTATTCTTTTTGTAAAAAGCTAAATCTAATCGCTCATAATGATTAAATAATTCCTTACGCATATCGTATTCTATCAGCCTAGACATCACAATAATCGTCTGTCGCATAAAATACATGAACACGCCCATAATGAGCGCCAACACTAGCACTAAGCCACCAAAAACTAATAAGGTATTCCCCAAAATACTAAATAGTTCCTGTTGTAAATCAAAGCCGTCTAACTGGCGATAAAGTGCAATGTTTTCCATCACAAGATCCAGCGCTTCTCGAATCATTTGCGGCTGTAAAACCCTAAAATAATTGGATAAAGCAACGAAGACAATACCAAATAGAAAATGCCATTTATATTTTATAAAATATTTATTCAGGACAAATAATTCCTTCACAGACTGGGTTTTAAAGATTGTTGTATAATTTAGGCAAAGGTAGTGGAATTTGAACTTTGTTTCATGGGGTATTAAGAACAGAGCGTAGAGACCATTTCATGGAGAGAAGAGAGATTGGTCACCGAAAAAATAGGCTATATTCGAATAAAAGAGTCATTTAACTCTATTTGAATCTCGTTTCTATCTACTCTCTTAAAAGATTACCGCAACTGCTTAATCACCAAATCCCATAATATTTCATAAGGAACAATTTCTCGTTCTATCGTATCCACATTTAAATTCTCTGTAGATTTAGCCAACAGTTTGCTTTGTTTTTCTGCATGTGCCAAAACTAATTTACCATGATAATTACCTTTAACTACAGCTTTCAACATTCTTAGAAAATAGCGAGTTCGTTTATATTCATGCGCTTTAAACCTTTTAGAAATAAAAGCTTCTACTCGTTCTAATTTTGCAAAGAATTTAGGATAGTTTTTATCAGTTAATAAATGTAACAACTCTAAAATGATAAGGTTGGCTTTCTGATTATGATTTCCTTGAGCTTCTGGAATATTTAGAAAACTTTGTAAACGGAAAGGTTGGTCGAATTGGATTAAACCCAATTTATGATATAAAGCTAAATATCCTTTTATGAGATGCCATCGTTGGTCAATGACGGTACTTTCAAATTTAGTGGGCGTAGTATGGGCTACTTTATAGGCATGCTGAGCAATCTTAGGTTTATTAGAATAGAAACCAAGTAATGCTTGATAAATGAGTGTTTTATGGTGATTAAAACTATTTGGCGGAGGTAAGGTCAAACAATTTTTTAAGGTTGTTTCTGCATCCGCAAACTTTTTTTTAAGGAGATAGATAGGGACTAAATCAACCAAGAAATTGAATTTATATATATAGCGCTAGGTTCGCCCAAAATTAGTTAATAAAATAAAATATTATCAAAATAATATTTTGATTTATGTTTAAAATGCAGAATTTTATTTATTTTAAATAAACTCTTTTCAGGTTATTATTTTAGGGTTAAAAATAATATTTTAATTATATTTATTTAATAAAAATAAATACGAACAAAATACTGTTTTAAAGATAAAAATACTTTTAATACAGAATATTATTTCGTGTAATTTATGTATTAATCAAAAATTTGAGCGAACCTAGCGATATAGGGTAGTACTTTCTCTTGTTTTGAAAAAAATTGATAAGCTGTTTTATTATTGTGAATTACTTCTTCTTGTTCATTCGTAATTTGGCAATAAAAATTGATAATTGAATAATAATAATATCTAAACTTGTAATGCTTATTCTTAACGGCAATTAACTCTAATTCACTAATAGCCTTTGGTAGATGATTGATATCTTTCCCTTTATTATAGCATAATACTAAGTCAAAATAAACACTACTTGCCTTAATTTCATCATAGAGAATTGCAGAAGCATAATTTAATTTAGTTTGATATTTGTGAAATTTTTGAAAATCAGATTGGACAAGGGAGTAATGATGAATTAACTCTTTGCATAAAGATTGGATAACCTCAAACCGGTCATGCTTTTCTGCTAAAGTAATGGTTTCTTTCGCCAATTTTACACCTGCGATTTTCCGCCCTGCAAGAATTAAAATTTTTGTTTGTAGATGCTTCCTCCAAAGTTTAAATTTAATTTGAATACTATTAGGAAGATGTTTAAAGGAATCATCTATAATACCTTCTAGAAGGGCATCTTTTAAGCGCTTATAAACTACTAGAAATTGCCCTTTCTTTCCTAGTTTTTCAAAATGTTCTACTGCTTCTAACCTACCAAGATGTTGCTCATTGGTAAGACTAAATAATTCTAGTTTCAACCCATTATTCGGTCGATAATTTGACAGTTTTGCGATGTCTCGTAGCACTTCCATTTGTATATATTTATCTCTTTTCTAATAATATAAAATGTTGGTAAACATGGGATTAGTAGCAAGATTAAACTTTAAATATAGTAAAAAAAATTGATATAAAAAAATAAAATAGGATTAAAAGGAAAGAATTTATGAACGTTTTTTTGTGCTAACATTTATTTAATCATTTAAAAAAAAATATTATGAATTTATTTAATACTGTTAGCGCAAAAGGAACAAAATTTATTATTGCAAGTGAGTGTGTAGATTTATAGTAAAAATTTTGTTTTCTGATAGAAAAGCAAAAAAATAGCAATACCTTTCGTGGGTACTGCTATTTTTGCTTATCTTTAATAAAGTACTGTTAATCAATGAATTAACTCATACTCGTTCTTGGAAAGCTTATTATTCTTTTCTGCTTTCTCCAACATTTTTTTAATATCAGACAACATTTTTTTGATATTTTCAATTCGCTGTTTAAGAGGTAAAGAGGATTTGTTCATAATAAGAAAATTACGTGTTAGTGTGTATTTTCTTTAAATTACGAATAAATACTTATTTGCCAAAGCTTATCAAAGTGCTCGCCTCTTTTCAAATTAGTGTTCCGCATATTTTGGGCTAATAATGCTAAAAAAACACCTATTTAGAGTTTTCAAGCTTTTCGATTCTTTCCTTTATATCGATAAAGGATGCTGCCACTTGTTCCTCCATTTTTAAAACCACATTATTCATTAAATCTTCCATTTCCACCATTCTCTTTTGCAATGCCTCATAATCGGTAGTTTGTTCCGTTTCCCATGCATTCCCTTTTCCTGTAATTAACCACCTTGGGTTTAGCTCAGGAAATAAATTTAAGCAAGCTTCTAATAAAGGTAACTTAGGATTAGAATCATTTTTAAACATCTGGTTCAAAGCACCTCTAGTAGTACCTGTTTGTTCAGCAAAGGCTTCAACCGTTAGATTTTTAGATTTTATAATGTGTTTAATTCTCTGACTTGCAGTCATTAACATTAAATTATGTAATTTTTATTACAAAATGTACTATAAATATTTGTTTTTGGATTATTAATTATACTATATTTACACCGTACTGATGCATTTAAGATCAAAATAAGTGTTTTTTTTCGATAAAGTTAAATTTATTGTTAAAAAGTAAGAGAGAATCATTAAATAGCTTATGAATGAAATTTAGATGTATCAATTAAGAGTTATCTATTCTTATAAAGTACAGAGTGTATAGGGTTCAGCAAATAGTTTTTGTAGAGAGAGACTAATAGCTGTAACCCTGCACTTTCCCTTTTTGTATTTTACTACCAAAAAATTGACTTTCTCCTGTCACAATCCAGTACTCAAATTGTATCTTTTTAGTAAAAGGAATCGTAAGTTTGTAGTCTAGTTTAATATAAATAGATTATTTTCTTATGAGACATAAATTAATAACCTTACTTTTTATACTCCTTCCATTTCTCCTAATAGCCCAAGAACATTCCACCGCTCGACAATGGAATGAAGTACTATTAGAAGCTATTCGTAAAGATTTTGCTAGACCAACTGTACATGCCCGCAACTTATTTCACAGCTCTATAATGATGTATGATATTTGGGCGGCTTATGATAATCAAGCAGAAACTTTTTTTTTAGGAAAGACAGTAGACGGTTATACCTGTCCCTTTGATGGAATAGCAAGAAATGGAGACCTTGATGCAGCTAGGTCAGAAGCCATTAGCTATGCCATGCACAAATTACTAACCCATCGATTTAAAAATTCACCTGGGGCAGCAACTTCGCTACCGCTTTTTGATGAATTATTTGCTAGACTTGGATATGATGATTCCTTTGTTAGTACGGATTACTCGACTGGAAATCCTGCTGCTTTTGGTAATTTTTTGGCGGATAATATGATTGAATTTGGTTTACAGGATGGGGCAAATGAAGCATTTGATTATGCAAATACTTATTATTTTAACTATAATTTTCCCATCGCTCCAACCTTAGAAACGAATCCATTTTTATGGGATCCTAATCGTTGGCAACCTTTGACTTTTGAAATTTTTATAGACCAAAGTGGTAATGAAATCCCCGGTGGTGCGCCTCAATTTTTAAGTCCAGAGTGGGGACTAGTTACGCCTTTTGCTTTAAAAGAAGAAGCATTGAATATTTATGAACGAGAAGGAAATGATTGGTGGGTTTATTATGACCCAGGGACGCCGCCTTATATTGATATAAATAATGGCGGTCGATCAAGTGAGCAATATCAATGGGGATTTTCTTTAGTCTCCTTATGGTCTTCTCATTTAGATCCTGCTGATGGTGTGATGTGGGATATTTCTCCTGCATCTATTGGGAATATTGATATAGCAGACTTTCCAACTGATTTTGCAGATTACCCTGATTTTTACCCTACGTTTGACGGTGGAGACATTAGCAAAGGACATGCAATGAACCCAAAAACAGGTGAACCTTACGCCCCACAAATAGTTCCTAGAGCAGATTATGCGAGAGTGTTAGCAGAATTTTGGGCAGATGGACCCGATTCCGAAACACCTCCAGGGCATTGGTTTACGATATTAAATTATGTGAATGATCACCCTGAATTTGAGAAAAAATTCAAAGGCAAAGGAGATATTTTAGCGGATTTAGAGTGGGACGTCAAAGCCTACTTAGCCTTAAGTGGAGCGGTGCATGATGCGGCAATTGCCGCTTGGGGAATCAAAGGCTGGTATGATTATTTGCGACCTATTTCAGCTATTCGATTTATGGCGGAACAAGGTCAATCTTCTGACCCAAATTTACCTAATTATAATATTGCTGGTATTCCATTGGAGGAGGGATTTATTGAACAAATTCAGGAAGGAGACCCATTGGCAGGTGATAATAATGAAAACGTAGGGAAAATTAAATTGTATGCATGGAAAGGACCGGATTTTATCAATGAAGATCAAACTAATATAGCTGGTGTCGGTTGGATTCCTGCTACCAAATGGTGGCCCTATCAAAGACCTACTTTTGTGACGCCTCCTTTTGCTGGTTATATATCGGGCCATTCTACCTTCTCTAGGGCGGCGGCAGAAGTGATGACTTTACTAACAGGGGATGAATTTTTTCCTGGCGGATTAGGAGAATTTGTGGCTAAGAAAAATGAATTTTTAGTTTTTGAAGAAGGACCTAGCCAAGATATTGTTTTGCAATGGGCGACTTATAGAGATGCTTCCGATCAAACAAGTCTATCTCGTATTTGGGGTGGTATTCACCCACCAGCAGATGATATCCCTGGCCGTATTATTGGTGAAAAAATAGGGATTCAAGCTTTTGAATTAGCAGAACAATATTTTAATAATCCAGTTTCTAGTGTTAATAATTTGGTAGAAAATCAACCGACTACTTTATTCCCTAATCCTGCAAAAATAGGAGAATTATTGACCATTGATGGCGCATTTAATCATGCAGAAGTAGTAGTAGAATTATTTGATTATACAGGGAAATGGATGGCCACTAAAAAAGTTAGTAGTTTAGAAAACCGTTTGAATGTTGGATTTTCAAATATTGATTTATCGGAAGGTTTTTACTTATTAAATATCACGGGACGGGATATTAATTTGAGTTATAAACTACAGCTTCAATAAAAGGTTTTGAGGGAATGAGTTTATAAGGTGAGGAGGCGAAACTCATTCCCTTATAAACTCATTTTCTTATAATTTAAAAATAACCCCATTAATAACCAAATATTCCTTTTGCCCATTTTTTTCTAAAAAGAAAGAAGGATTACTGCCCAAAGAAAAGACGGGGTTAAAAAGTTCGTACTCAGATAATAAATGGATTGGTAGTGCTAATTTTCTTTGTTCGTTACTTAGGTTTTTAATTTTTATATCAGTATACCCTTGTCGATGCATTTCTGAAATATTCAGCTTTTGAAATTTTTTAAAACTTCTAATAGTTTTGGGATATAATTTCCCTGGTACTATTTGGTATCCAGCAGCATCTAATTCATCATACCCAAAATAAGTGGATAAATCTCCTAAGTCAGAAATATAACTTTGATAATAAAAGGATTTGTTTTTATTGAATTGTAATTCGTCTCTCCTAAAAGCAATATCTAAAATATAAGGTTTTCCACTTTTTCTAATCGTTACATTTCTGATTAGTAATTCATGAAAATAGCGACCGTTAAAAGGTAACTTTTCATAACCGACTAGAGAATTGTTAGCATATTTTTTTAAGGCAATTTGTTCAAAAGCACTTAATAAGGCAATGAAGTTCATTTTACGAATAAATTGCTTTTCTGGATCATTTTTATAGCCGCCTGATTCAATTAAAATAGTACTAGTTCCCCATTTTTGAATATTATCTCCAAATGCCCTAGGTTCAAAATCATCATTATATTTGGCGACATGATTGGGCATATAGGCTTGTAAGGTTTCATTCATTAACCCAATCTGCTGAATGGCTCGTTTGCGAATTTCATTAATGCCTTTTTCATAATTATAGGCAGGCGCTAAGAAGGAAATCGTAGCTGTTTTATTAGTGTTCCCTACGCTATTATACCGACTTTGATCATGTAAATTGAATCCCCAATCAGCATTGGTTTGGCTTCTTATTTTTTTGAGTAATTGACCTTCGGGTGTTTGTAAACGGAGGGCATCTCTATTTAAATCTACATTCAAAGCGGTTCGCCTTCTAAATTGTTCCCCTCCATCTGGATTTAATAGAGGAATGAAATAAAGGGTGAGATTATCTAAAATAGTCTTTTTGTAGCTATCTAATTCATCATTGGTAGCAAAGAAATTTAAGATATCCATTATCGCCATCGTTGCAGTTGGTTCGTCCCCATGCATTTGTGACCAGAGTAGTACTTTAGTGGCACCCGTACCAATTTTTACTTGATAGATAGCACGTCCTTCTAAAGATTCTCCTACTTTGGATACAATAAAAGGCACATCTAAGCTTTTTATTAGGGGTAAAATATCTTTATGTTTGAATCTGCGGTTATGGATGCTTGATTCTTTATAGTTTTCGTAGTCTTTGTCTAATTGCTCCGAAAAGGATTGTCCAATAACTATAATTGGTAAGAAAAAAAGGAAGAGTAGCAAACGAGTCATCAAAAGATTCATAGAAGATTCAGTTGTATGTCTAAAAAAGACGAATGAACAGAAGTGGTAAGATAGTTGTTTCGGTAAAAATAAACTACTTTTGATGTTCTAAATTTCTTGTCACTAAATAATAATGAATTTAAATCTTTTATTCCATTTTGGTCGTTACCTAACATTGATGAAAACGACTTTTTCCAAACCGGAAAAATTCTCCATGTACTGGAAGGAAACGATGCGTCAAATGAATGATATTGGCATCGGTTCCCTTGTTATTGTGGGCTTAATTGCCATTTTTATTGGGGCGGTAACAGCGGTTCAATTCTCTGACCAACTGAGCGGAGGCTTAATTCCAAGATATTATATAGGCTACATTGTTCGAGATATTACCATCATTGAATTGGCACCTACTATTACCTGCTTGGTTTTAGCAGGAAAAGTCGGCTCCAATATGGCTTCTGAATTAGGCGGAATGCGGCAAAAAGAACATATTGATGCAATGGAACTAATGGGCGTTAATACGGCAGCTTACTTGATTTTGCCAAAATTGATTGCTGCGGTATTAATTATTCCGTTGCTTGTAAGTTTAGCTGCAATCATTAGTATTGTAGGGGGCTATATTGCTGCTGTTCCATTTGGACAATTGACTGATCCAGAATATGTCAGAGGGGTTCGCTCTTTTTTTGTACCTAATTATGTCTTGATGATGTATGTAAAAGCAATGGTTTTTGCCTTTATCTTGACTACGGTTTCCTGTTACCAAGGATATTATGTAACGGGCGGTAGTATCGAATTAGGGGAAGCAAGTACACAGGCCGTTGTCTATAGTGATATTTTAATCCTTGTTGCCGATTTGGTAGTGGCAATAGCATTGACTGGTTAAGGCATCTAGCTGATTGAATCCTTTTAATCCATTTTAAAACCCTGTTATCCTGTATAATGATAAGAGCA
Source organism: Bacteroidota bacterium (assembly GCA_017857395.1). GTDB lineage: Bacteria > Bacteroidota > Bacteroidia > Chitinophagales > Saprospiraceae > JAFMDF01. Next base: position 16,474 of record JAFMDF010000170.1, read on the forward strand.
GAAAATATATTCAAATCCTTTGGGGAAACAGAAGTCTTAAAAGACATTAGTACCACCTTTGAACAAGGGAAGACCAATGTCATTATAGGAAAGAGTGGGGCAGGTAAAACTGTTTTACTAAAATTATTAGTGGGGCTTTTCCAACCAACAGCAGGTAATATTTGGTACGACGATATTAATTTTAATAAGCTGAATAAGCAAGAATTGCGTTCTTTGAGGATGGAAGTAGGGATGTTGTTTCAAGGAAATGCTTTATTTGATTCGTTGACAGTAGAGCAAAATGTGCGATTTCCTTTGGATATGTTTACTAATATGACCAAAAAAGAAAAGCTAGATCAAGTTAATTATTGCTTGGATCGAGTGACTTTGGCAGGATCAAATGATAAATATCCTTCGGAAATAAGTGGTGGTATGCAAAAAAGAGTTGGGATTGCTCGGTCGATAGTTTTAAATCCTAAATATCTTTTTTGTGATGAACCTAATTCTGGTTTAGATCCCAAAACTTCTATCATTATTGATAAATTGATCCATGATATTACGGTAGAAAATAATATTACAACGATTATCAATACCCACGATATGAACTCTGTAATGGAAATTGGAGATACGATTGTTTTATTAAATTTGGGAAGAGTCGCTTGGCAAGGTACTAAAAATGAAGTATTGGAAAGCGAGAATGAAGTATTGCAAGATTTTATTTTTGCCTCTCCTTTCTTACAAAAATTAAGAAAAGCTGCTTTGAACTTCTAATTTAATATTTTCCGTAAAATATCCAAGTTGCAATGCATCCGAGTTATAACTTTATAGAAATTCGCATTATACACTACTCAGGCAAGAATGCCTAAGCTACGATAAACTCATCCGTATTTCAACTCATCTGAGGTACGATTCTTATATATCTCCAATCTGTTATCGCCAATTTGAAAAGTATCCGTTAATTGCCCTAAAATGGTTGGTGCGGAGATACTGTTTGCTGCGTTAATCATTTTATTTCCAGTAAAAACCCTTGCCTCATCCCAGAGATTTTGTTCAATAAAGCTATTCATAAGTCTTGCACCACCTTCAACTATCAATGAATTGAGCCCTTCGTTTTTTAAGTTTTGCAAGATTTTTTGTAATAAATTTTCATCAAAAGGGAAGCGCCATTGTGTGGTATTAGGATAAGAAATCGTTTGGGCTTCTGGTTCACATATTATAATAGTTCTGCCTTCAGAATGCAAGGCAGCAGTATTTGGGGCTACATATCCATGTCTTTTTAATAACAATTTGACTGGAGATTTTCCAAAATATAACCTATTATTTAATTTTGGATTATCTATGGCTAAAGTACCAGAACCAATAATAATAGCTGTGGTCTCGCTACGCCATTTATGCGTTAATCTTTTAGTATATGCATTACTAATCCAAAATTGTTTATCGGCTACCCCAATCTTTTTGTTTAACGACTGTGCAAATTTTAAAATTACATAAGGACGACCTTTTTGATAGGTTGAGAAAAAGCCAGCAGCTGTTTTAATGCCTTTTTTTTGTAAAATATTCACCTTTATTTTAACTCCAGCTGTTTTTAATTTTGCTATACTTTGCCCCATTGTTAATGGATTGGGGTCTATTAGGCTTATAAAAACTTCTGGAATTTTATGAGCTAAAATACTATCTACACAAGGAGGCGTTTTACCAAAACTATTACATGGTTCTAAAGAGATATAAAGTTTGGATTTGGATAGTAATGACTTGTCGGTTAGCGAGTTAATGGCATTTATTTCTGCATGTGGGCCACCAGTATATTGATGAAAACCTTCGCCTATAATTTTATTTTGGTAGGTGATAACCGCACCAACTCTAGGGTTTGGGGTAACTTTTCCAGCAGCCATATTGGCTAATTCAAAACAGCGCTGTATAAAAAGCTGATTATAATCCATAAAGAATAAAAATTAATTAAGAATTTTTTTTACTAAAAGTAAATCTTTTATTTATATTTGCGTAAACTTTAATATAAATTTATTTTTAACTTCCCCCACATATTCTCATGTTAAACATTTTTTTTTGTTTAAGAGTTGTATATTGTTATTAATTGTTTAAATTTGTTTATCATTTCAAAATTAATAGCGATAAAATTAATAATTATAGCTTGCGATTTTTTCCTACACAATTGAAAACTTAGTAAACGGATAAAAAATAAATTAAACAAGTTACATTTGATTTGCCACAGATTTATTAGCCCCATGGATGTTAAATGTATCGTTTATTTTTTCGACATTACTTAGTAATTTATATTGATAATTATTTAGGTCCAATTACATGTCTTTTGAAAAAAGATAGTTATTGTGACCATCATTAACGGCAATACATAGAAACCTCAAGATTCTTATTTTTAAACCTTTTAAAGTTGAGAGCGCGTGTTATACAAGGTAAAATTAAAAAACGCTGATGAAAATGTTCTATTAGACGATGATGTCTATGAAGCATTAACTGCCGACCCTTATTTATCTAAGGTCGATTTCATCAATAACCTCCGCAGACATTCAAGTGGCTGTGCAGTTTTCCAAAAAACTTGGAAAAAAGCAGAAGGCGGTTATAAAACAGAAACCATTTATTTACACAGATTAATTGCTGAAAGATTTCTGGAAGACACTAGAACTAAGAAAAAAAACTTAGTTGGTGCAAAGAATGGCAATAAATTGGATTGTAGATTAGAGAACATCTGTTGGAGAACTAGATCTGTTGCTAGTCGTCAAAGAAAAACTAGTAGCAAAGTTGGTTACACGGGTGTTTACAAAGAAAATAATAGATACCGTGCAGTCATTTCTGTTAATCGAAAATCAGTTCATATCGGGATGTTTGATACACCTGAGGAAGCTGCATTAGCGTATAACAAGAAATCTCGGGAACTCTATGGGGAAGATGGCAAAATTAATGCTATCAGACCTAAAGGGAAAGATGAATAAATTTTTAGTTATAAGGAGTTAAATGCCTGATTTATAGGTGTTTGATAAAGTGATTCGTATAATTAAAAAATTAATTACATGGTGATAACTTTTTCATGAATATGTAATAGCTATCTATCTACTCAATAAATTTGGGTGATTTCTACGAGACTAAAGCAGTCATTAAATTTTTCCTAAAGCATATTTTTATGAATTAGGAAAAATTAATGGCTGCTTTTTTATTTTAGCATAAAACGAAATAAATAACAACATTTAATATATAAAAAGAACCAAAATCTGCTTTGTAAATG
>JAFMDF010000171.1 GCA_017857395.1 Bacteroidota bacterium
CCGCAAAGTTACAATAAATACTATTTAGAACTTCATGCGTAAACCACTAGTAATTTAAACGCCTTTCGGTTTAGCTATACACTACCTCATTTTTCAGCGATTGATCGTATTGAATATGCCACAAAACTTGAGGGTTTCGATAAAGATTGGTCAAGTTGGGGTAAAAAAACAGATAAAGAATATACCAATTTGGGTTCAGGTACTTATCGTTTTTTAGTAAAAGCTCGAACTAACGAACAGGATATTAGCCCTGCTGCTAGTCTTTCCTTTCTTATTAATCCACCTTGGTATGCTTCTACTCAAGCAATCGTTTTATACGCTTTACTCGCCTTATCATTTTTAGCAAGTCTCATTTTCATTCCCCGACGACGTTTTAAGAAAAAATTAATAAAAAGTAAAGAGGCGCATCAAAAAGTAGTAGCACGTAGTGAACAAGAGATAACCGCTTTAAAAAACAAAAATCTAGAAACAGAAATAGTCCATAAAAATCGAGAGTTAGCATTGACCACCATGAATTTAGTACAGCGAAATGAATTGATTTTAAAATTACAAGAACCGTTACACAAAATCATGAGAAAGACAACAGATAAGGTGGCTATTCAAGAAATTAAGCGCATCAATTCCCTCTTAAATTAAAGTGCTAATTTAGATGAAAACTGGAATCAATTTGCGCATCAATTTGATTTAGTCCACATTGATTTTTTAAAACGTATCCGACAAGAATATCCGCAACTTACTGCCACAGACCATAAATTTTGTGCTTACTTACGCTTAAATTTATCTACTAAGGAAATTGCTCCACTCTTGAATATTTCGATAAGAGGTGTGGAGGCAGGAAGGTATCGCTTACGGAAGAAGTTGGGTTTAGATAGTGCTATTAATTTGAATGAATTTATGCTTTCAATCTAGGAGGTTCAATTGGTTTATGTAAGTACTAGGGCAATATAAATCGTCGTCTAAATCACCTGATTGAATAGGAAATAGACCTTTTTACATTATAACAGATAAGAGCTTCCAGAACTTGAAGTTCTGGAAGCTCTTCCCCTACAATTTGTTTTAGAATAAACATTAAGAAACGAGTACGGAATATTTATAAAATTTACTTAGTTCCCATAGTAGTAGGTAGCGTTGGTTCAGCAGAAAAATCAATTTTCTCTCCTAATACAATATGATTGATAGTTGCATAAAAAGAGTCTAGATAATAAATGATTTCTTCTCGCTTGGTCAAATCTAATACTTTAAAAGCATCCACCGTTTTCAAGATATCCAATCGCTTGGTTTTAAAATAAGCTAAGGTTGTTTTAAGTTTCTCCATATCCTCTTTATAGCCTAGAAAAATTCGGGTTTTAACCGTAGGAATCCCAAAATTAGGATTTGGAATAGCATAAGGAGCATTAACTAAACCAGAAAAATCAAAATCATAAGGAACAGGAATTACTTTTCCGTTTTTGATGAGGTATTTCACATTTCTTCCTACATTCAAATCCCAATCAGCATTACCAATCATGTATTGAAAAATAGAAGCAATCTTTAATAAACCATCATGGAAAGTGTCTCTAGGCAAACTTAAGTTATTTTCAACTTTAGCTGTTGCGTCAATCCTTTTCCTTAATTCTGCGGTATCTTCAATTAAAAATGCCCAATGCTTCGTCTTTTTTCCTGTATTAACATCTATATAATTAATTTTCAATAATTGGACTCGGTAGCTATAGTGCGTTATTTCATTGTATAGTTTATACGCCAAATATTCCTTTTGCAATAAAGCTCTAGCTTCTGCTTTATTACTCACACAATGCGTCACTAATTTCATATCATCGAACTTAGCTAAGCCTGCTGCTTTTAATTCCTTCTTTTTGAAGTTAATTTTTAAGGGGGCCATTTCACATTTTAATCGACGAAAATTACCTCTAGTAGTTAACTTAACATTCCAAGATTGATTGACCCCATTTTCATCTTCAAAAGTAAATACTGCTGGATTTTTGTCATTCGTTCTTCTAGAGCTATCAACCAGCGCAAAATCAGCTTTTAACGTCACCGTTAATACTTCTTTATAGCTCATTTCATCAAAAATACTTTTTGACTTAGGTTCGCTTTGAGCAAATAAGGCACTCGCCAAAAATGTAAATAAAAATAGGAGTGAATGATGTTTTAAATTTCTTAAATTTGATACTAACATATCGTAGTGTTTTAGCTACTTTTTTTTGTGAATTTTAATTTTTATTTTATTTCCTTATATAACGCAAAGATGTACTAAAAAAGTTCACAAAATCCATACTTATTGTAAATTTAACACTAAGTTAATATCCATATAAAATTTTATCAAAAATGCAAAATCAATTAAATTCATTCTTTTAAAACAGTAATCAACCAATAATACAAATATTATTTTGGTTGCAATTCTAGAAAGGTAATTTAATACTTAACTACAGAAAGGTAATAAAAAAGCAGAAAAAGTAAAATAATTTCAAGAAAATTAATCTTTTTTTGAAAGTGTCGGGAAGGGGGCATTATTATCAATAAAACGGGTCTTTAAATCTGTCATTTTACTGCCCATAATCAGCCTCATTATTTGACTTTGAAAGAAAATTCTTAACACTAAATTAGCTTTGAAAGTATTTAGTTTTTATTTTTGTAGTTCATTCTATGAGATTGAGTACACAAATACCAAGTAAATATGTCAATATCTAATTCTAAAAAACGAGTATATCGTGAATTTTATGAAAAAACAGGAATTCAGTTAACAGATGAACCTTTGCCTGCTAGTAATCCTGAAATTAAAGATGAACTAGAGGAATTATATCACCTCGCTCAAAACCGCCCAAGAAAAGCCTTACCTAAGTTAGAAAAATTAGTAGAAGCTTATCCAAAAATACCTTCTATTAAGAATTATTTACAATTATGTTATGCTCAGACTAATCAATTGAAAAAGGCACAAGCTATACAAGACCGAACTATTAAAGAGCATCCCAATTATGTTTTTGGTATTTTTAATACCATCATGAATTTACACACCAAAGAAGAATTAGAACAACAAGCACATCTATTAGGCGAACCTAGACATATTCATACCCTTACAGGAGAAAGACTTATCCATAGTTCCGAATATATTAATTACCAACACGCTGCAGCTCATTTTGAAGCGCTGACTGGTGATACAGATAGTGCCGTTAAACGATTAGATACTTTAATTGAACTTGAAATTTCGGCTAAAAGCATTAAGGATTGCGCAAAAAAAATTGCCATTGGTCGGTTTATGGAAATGAACAAGAATATATCTAAGATGCAAGAGGGGCGCATAGTTGTTGAAAGTTTTCCTAAAGTAGATTTTACGCCTACAGTAAGCCCTCCTAGTCTAAAATTGGAGGAGTTGGACATTTTCTATGAAGAAGATGTTGACAATTTAGATGTATCTATAATAGCCGAAATCCTACAATTACCAAAAGAAGATTTAATTGTAGACTTTGAGGCAATGATTGATGATGGTATTCAGCGTTATGATATTTTAAAAGACCTAGGATTCAATCAAGATACTTATGATTTTGTGATTCATGCCATGTATTTTTTGGGTGCTTTAAAATCTGAATCTAGCCTTGAAAAAGTACTTAACCTATTGCGGATGGGAAGTGAATTTATGGATTTTTGGTTTGGAGATATGAGAGAGGACTTTTTCCATCCCGTACTTTTTAGCCTAGGGGAACAACAATTAGACAAATTAAAATCTTTTGTCCTTGAAGAAAATATAGATGGGTTTAATCGCTTATTAGCTACTCACGCTGTTGCCCAAATAGCCTTGCATCAACCACATCGACGTTCCGAAGTCATCAATTGGTTTAAAGAGGTTTACACTTATCATCTAGATTGTCCGAATAATACAGGCTTGATTGATACTGATTTCTTGGCTATGAGTGTAGGATATGTAATAGACTTTAGAGGCAAAGAGTTAATCCCAATAATAACCAAAATGTATGAAAACAAATGGATACCAGATAATATCGAAGGAAATTTGGAGGAAATAATCAAAGAAATTAATAATCCTCCACATCCTAGTGAATTGGTCCCCATACCGCAAAATATTACGGAGTATTATACCAAAGAATATCGTTCTAGAAAAGCAGAAAGACCACCGATTTCTGAGGAGGAACGAATAAAAATGGAGCATAGCATCTATGGAGAAACACCCGCAGAAAAAATGGTGACAGAATATACGCTAGAGATGATGACGTCGATGATTTCAGGGAAGAAACCTAGTAAATATTTGGAGGAAGATGAAGATGATTTTTTCTTTGATGATGACTATGATGATTATGAATACGTCCAACCTGTAAAGCAAATAGTAAGAACTGCTCCTAAAGTTGGTCGTAATGATCCTTGTCCTTGTGGAAGTGGCAAAAAATATAAAAAGTGCTGTTTACGGAAATAGACATTAGCAATTAAAGCTACAAGTGCTTCCAGAAAATTAAATTTCTGGAAGCACTTTATCTTTTTTATAACTCCGACAAATCATACTCTGCCAATAATAAACGCCATTCTATGCCTTCCGTATATTCCAAAATCTTTTGGGAGACCAATTTATTGAGTGTGTCATGCTGTCCTGAAAAAGCAAAAGCATAAAATTGTAAATCAAATTTAATAGGTAAGATTTCTAGAGGTTGGTAGGCAGATTCATTCGCTAAACGATATTTTAAAATAGGTTCATCATATAAAAATGCTTTTACTTCCCCGCTAAGTAAACCATCTAAACCTTCTGTTAAGCCATTATAAGGAACTATTTTTTTAAAAAAATGATGCCGCAAATAATCTTCTGTACCCGTCGATTTAATCGTTCCAGATTTGCGTTCTTTAAAATCATTAATACTCTCTGAATTCCAGCTTAACTGATTAACGGTCAAAGTAGAGGCAATACTAGCCGTAAAACCAGAAATAAATAATAAACCACTAAACATCCAGATTAAAGCGACCATTTTGCCTCCGCTACTTTTAGGTGCTTTATCTCCATAACCTACCGTAGTCATGGTTACGACGGACCACCAAACACCATCCCAAATACCCGACCAGCCTGGTCGAAAATGCTCTGGATTTTTTTTGCGTTCAAATAGCCATGCGATGAATCCAAAGAAAAAAATGATGAAAATGAGTCCAACTAACCCACTTAGAAAACTCAAAGAAAAGAACGAGCCCAAGAATTGAAAAAATTTCTGTACAGTTGTTGTCTTTTTAATGGCTACGGTTGAATTAGCGGCATAAAAAGGATAGGTAAAGTTCATCTTTTTACTGCGCTCACTGGTGACGGTCAAAGGGTTAATACTGAGATCTACCGTTCCGTTTTCTAAACCTTGTAATATATCACCAAATCTCATTTCTACCAATTCATATTCAATATCTAAGTTTTTGGCTATTCTATCCCAAAGCCAGATACTAATGCCTTCAGGTTGTCCACTATCGGTAATGATAAAAGGAGCTGCACGCGTATAAGCTACCTTCAAGGTGTCATTTAATCCATTGGCTACGAAAGTATGCAAACACATACAAACAAATATGAGAATCCGATATTTTTGCATAAATCAATATTTTAATGGTCTAGCGTACACCATTCGCTTACTACTAGATACTGGATTTTTGATACTGGATTAACTAGCCATTATTTCATCAATTTATAAAAATTGATTATTAGGAACTTATAAAGTTTTGACAATTCCTAAATTCATCAAACATCAAACATCAAGTATCAAGTATCCAATATCTAGGTGTAAACACAATTCTTAGTCAATAAATCATTAGGAATCATTCAAAACTGCTCCAGGTGTTTTACCAAATTGCACTTTAAAGCAACGGTTAAAATAAGTGGTACTACTAAACCCAACGGAGAACGCTACTTCTCCAACAGTAGCAGACCTATGTGTTAAGAGCATATACGCTTTTTTAAGTCGAACTGTTCGTATGAAATGAGAAGGGTTTTGGCCTGTAATAGCTTTAAGCTTCCGAAATAATTGAGTACGGTCTAGGCGCAAAATCCGACCTAATTTTTCTACCGTAAAACCTTCATCTCCTAAATTTTCCTCCACGACTTTTAATGCTTTTTGAATAAAAACATCTTCCATTGAAGGAATACTCAAATCAGGTTGGACACTACTTGCTTTGTTCTGAAAATAGCTAATCCATTTTTGCCGATTGTCGATTAAATTTTTTATCCGTAGGCGTAATTCTTCCGCATCAAATGGTTTGGTTAAATAATCATCTGCGGAGGCTTGCAAGCCCTCTATTTTACTTTCTTTAGCCGACTTACCTGTTAACATAATTATCGGAATATGGCTAGTTGCCGCATGTGCTTTCAAGGTTCTGGTCAATTCATAACCATCCTTTTTGGGCATCATAATATCTGTAATGATTAAATCGGGAATTCGTTTAATCGCCTCGGTGATTCCCTCTTCTCCATCATTCGCCATTATTAACTGATATTCCTTCATTAAACAAGATTGAATATGCTGCTGAATATCTGGATGGTCCTCTACTATTAAAATAAGTGGCTTTTCTGTTTGGTGATTAGTCGTTGGTTCTAAAATAGCGCTTGCTAAAACGCCATTTGTTTCTACTAAATTAGTTACTGCAATTTCCTTTATTTCCTCACTATTGTCATTGATTTTAGTAATCGGGATTTCAATAATAAAACTAGTACCTAAACCTCTTTGGCTTTTTACTTCGATGTTTCCTTTGTGTAAGTCTACTAATTCTTTTGTCAAAGATAATCCTATGCCACTACTTGGCTGACTGGAATTAAAATCTGGGTTTTCTGCTTGATAAAAATGTTGAAAAATGTATTGTTGTTCAGTTGGGGAGATGCCGATTCCATTGTCCTTTACTATTATTTGTAAAACCTTTCCTTTAGCTATCAGATTAGATTGTACGGCTATTTTTCCACCACTAGGTGTGAATTTTAAAGCATTGGCAATTAAATTAATCAGAATTTGTTCCATCTTACTCTGGTCTAATGCGACCAATAATTGCTCCGAATCGCTTTTGAAAATCAATTGAATCTCCTTTTGTTGAGCAGCCGATTCAAAGGAATAGGTAATCACTTTTGCCATGCTTATCCAATCAAAAACCTTGGGTTCTAATTGCATTTTACCCACTTCTAATTTAGTTAAATCCAAAATTTGATTGACCAAGCGCAATAAACTATAGGCATATTTCTCTGCTATACTCAATTGTTTTTTAACTATTGGGTTTGCTGTGTCGGCTTTTAATGCTTGAACAGGCCCTAAAATCAAAGTGAGTGGTGTTCTAAATTCATGGGAAATATTAGCAAAAAAACGAGATTTCAATTGGTCTAATTCCTTTAATTTGACTTTTTCTCGTTCCGTTTCCAAACTTTTATAACTCAAACTCAAAGAAAAACTAAGCAGTTGTAATATAATGGTAGCTTCCAAAAATAGAATTCCCCAAAAGGAAGTACTTCGCACATCAAAAAATCCCATAGCACCAGCATAAGCAATTGAAGAACTAATAATTAAGCCACTTAACAGAAAAAAATTATTCAATGCGACAAAGCGGGCTAATTGATTATTAGAACGCCAATATTCCCAGCTTATATAACAAAGTCCAGTTAATCCGATTAGTACAACAGGAAAGAATAACCAATTGATATGCAATAATTTTAAAGTTCCTGGTGCAAAAAGAAGCAATCCCAAGGTTGTTAATCCTGCCATGCAGAGGAGTCCCCGATTGAATAGGATTAATAACTTTTTAAGATCAGGTCGCCAATTTTCTGTATGCAAAAAGTTAATTAAAAAAAGATTATAACAAAAAGGAAAGGCATATCGACTACTATTGGCAAGGATACGCCCCAATCGAGGGTATTCTGCTAACCAACTAAAATTCTGAAATTCAAAATAATAGCCTAAAAAAACCGAAATAGATAAGGTATAACAAGCATAAAATAGATAAGCTCGGTCTTTATTCAATAGGAACATTCCCAAAGGAAACAAGAACATGAGTAGCAGTACTCCATGAAAAAAGGATTGAGTAGCAATCGTTCGTTGAAAATAATGGGTAGAAAAGGCTAAGAAAAAAGCACGATTACATAATCTTGGCTGTAAAGCGGTATTAATATCCGTTCGCCCTACTTTTATAAAAAATGTGGCATAAAAATCCGCAGCTACTGAAAATTGAATCGTATGTGGAGAAAGATATGTTGGCTGATGTTGGCGACTATCCCATAAAGCTCTTGGCCGAAGGTTGCCACCTGTCTGATGTTGCCAAGTTCCATTTTTATCTTGAAACCACACATCTAGCAAATCCGCATGTAATAATAGCGTTAAATCTTTCTTTTGGTTGGTCGGGTTATCGATGGAGAATCGTAGCCAAATATTATCTTCCCATGCCAAATACGCTTTTTCATCTATTGTTTTCCAATTTGAATCAAGGCTGGCTAATTCAGGTGTAAAATTAGCTGGTAATTCCTTTTGATAATTTAAATATGACTGGATATCATACCATTGGTGCAAACTATCTTGGTAAAAATTCGCTGTTAAATTTAGCGTGTCCTGCTGACTATAGATAGGTTTTGTACTGCCTAAAATTAGGCAGAAAAGACTCATCAAAAATAAATATAATTGCTTTTTATACAAAGGTTATGGACTGTTTTTAGATTAGCAGTCAATGTATAAAAAGTATGGTGATTTTCAAAGTATTTAGCCGTTAAGTAAGTAAAAGGACAATATAAATAGTCACCTAAATTTTTTGTTGCGGGTTGCGAGTTGCGGGTTAAATTCAATCAAATACCTAATAATTTGAGTTGAATAACCTAAAATAATTCATTTGAATTCAATTTTAGATTCCTAATTCTATCTTTTTAACTCGTAACTATTTAATAAGTGAAGGCTAATTCTGTCTCACTACTTAAGGGGTCAGACATATTTATTCGATGAATAATTTTTTACGTTGATTGTTCATTAATTATTGATTATTAGCTAATTACACGTTTAAGGTGCGTCTAGTAAATAATTAATAATCAGTAATTAATAATGTCCGACCCCTTACTTATTCACTTCCATTTTAGGAAACCCTATTACTTCATTTTTAATAACTGCTTTCCAAGTGCCTCAATAGATTTAGTTGGATTTTTTAAATTAAAATTAAGCTTCAATTTTTGCTTTTTTCCCATCCATTCTAAATCCGTATTTAATTTAACCGAGCCACCGCTTATTTTGCCTAATTGCCCTGCAAAATCAATTTTTTTGATATTGATTAGTAAATTTGCTCCTTTTTCAATAGCAAAAGAAGCCACATTTCCAGTAATTCCCAACGTCCATTTAATCCCTTCCAATGTTTTTTTAGCGCCCTCTAACGTTGCTAAAGCGGTAGTTTTTGAAGCATTTAAGCTTACAATTTTTGGATGTAAATCAGGGTTGGTATTCATCCCTTTGAAACCAGACATAGCTAATTTTGCGGCTTCTAAAGTGCCCAAGGCGGTTAATCTAGTACCTTCCAAGGCAAGAATTTTGGTATTAATCGCACTTTTTTTGACGACTTGGTGTTTTTTCAACGCATTTTTCTGTTTCTTCAATTTTTTAATGCTTTTATTCAATTGATTCACTTTCTTTTGGGCAGCAGTCAATTTCTTTTTAGCAGCATCATATTTTTTTCGTTTAGCCGCCATTTTTTTACTAATAATAGCTCGTTCAACCTTAATCGTTCTATTTATTTTTTTAACCTCTTTCTGGGCTTTTGTTAATCCCTTTTGGGCTTTTGTCAATTTTTCGACCGCCCCTTTGGTGCTATTCTTGATGAATTTAGTTGTTTCTTTATCAATAAAATTTAATAAATCATTTTCCATTTTCACCTTCAATCCTATCTCTCCAACCTGAGCTAAATCCTTGCCTGTTGCGGTTATGTCTCCTTTAAATAATTTGAATAATTGACCTCCAACCTTAAATTTAAAGCCATTCGGTAATAAAGCAATATCTGTTTCCCCTTCTATTTCCATCAAACTAACCAATCCATTAATCCCTATCTGTGCTTTTTTACCTTTTCGCAAGTCTAAAATAAAACTAGGTTTTGCATTGCCTTTCGCTCCTTTTAATTCAAAAACTCCTTTTTTGATAGGGTCGATACTCCCTTTTGCTAAAATACCATTTAAATAATCAATCTCCATAGCCGTATACCCTTTAAAACCAGCAATATTAATAGTTCCATTTGTTCTAAAACCTGCTTGATAGATTTTTTCTAAGACTTCCATTTTTTGCGGCACCATCTCCATACTTACTTTGCTCAAATTAATGGTCTTTAATGTTTTTTGCATTTCTTTTGGAATGCCTTTTCGAATTTTAGCGCTAGTGACTAAATTGATTAAATCCATCAATCCAACTTTATTAAAACTAGCAGCCAACATACTCTTTGTAGGATTTCGAGTATCAAAAGCTAAATGCGCCTCCCCCGTGAAACTACCTGCTTTTAATTGTCCTGTAAGCGCAATATTCGGTAAAATAACTGGGGCAGTTGTGAAGCTAGCCCCCATCTGCATCCCAATATCTGTCATGACTAAACCTTTTGCGCCTAAAGGGTTTTTCCAATCTCCCTCCATTAATGCAGAAAAATTTAATGCTTGGCTTTTTAAATCTACCTCCATGCCTCCTTTAAAAATTAATGCATCTTGACCAATTTGAGTGTTCATCAATCCTATTAGGATAATCCCAAAATCTTTCGGAGCAGGTTTTAATCTAAACAATACTTCTGATAATTTGGCATTTGCCCCCAATTGGATATTCGAAGTCAAAGGAGCTTCTAAAACTACCCCATCTAATTTGGCAGTTAAAGGAGAATTAACAATTAATTCTTTGGTTTGTAATAAATGTTCTAGTTTTAATTTACGGACGTCTAATTTAGCAATAATGCTCCCTCCTTTCCGAATACCTGTTTTAATTTGCTTCAAAATTGGTACTTTCTTCGCCTCTTTTTGGGATTTTTTTGCAGAAGAAAAAACAATTTGCTGGTTCGCCAAACTAACTCGGTCTAACACTTTTAAGTTGGCATGAATCTTAGAAATTTTAAAATCTTTAGGCGTCGAAATAGCAACCACATAATCCAACTTTTTTCCATCTTTACCTGCTGCTGCCTTTTTCTGAGTCCAAATATCGACTTGCCCCCAATTAGAATTAGCTGCCAAAGTCATCCATTGCTGATAGGGTGCAATATTTAAGGTGCCGTCTTTGAGTTGAATATTAAAAAAGACATTAGGCACATCCCACCCTCGAATATCCGATTGCCCAATAATTCCTTCTAGGCTATTCTTAAAATTGAGTTTACCTGTTTGTCCAGTTAAAATTAGGGCTTCCTTTTTGGTGGTTAATTGAGCGCTTAAATTTACGGATTTACCAGCAATTTTTGTTATCCCTGTAAGCATGCTTTTAAATTTCCGCTGGTTCTTATTAGCTGGATAATCCGTTGTTATATTTACTTTAATCTGTTCTAATTGTAGCGTACTGCCTTGAAATATGGCCCAATTATTTATCCCATTAAAAGCTAATTGAACGCTTTCTATAGCCTTGCTTTTTTTATTAAAAACCAAACTAAATTGCTCTAAATAGATACCTTTTTCTATAGCATTAGGAATTAAGGATATTAAATTTTGCCCTGCCAAATCACTCAATGCTGAATTATTGATGGCTACTTTAGCGTTTGATGGCATCGTTGCTATAAATGTTCCAATTGTTCCGTCTTGGCTAATAGAAGCCTCAAAAGCAATATTCGATTGCTTAAAAAAAGTACCTTTTCCCATTACTGCCTTGTCCTTATTAGAGACTGTTAATTCATCCAAAGAATAGGCGGTACTAGGCAGTAATTTATTGATTTGTGTAGTTAATTCATTCTCCCAACTATCAGCGGTTTGGTTGGCAAAAGTTGTCGTTACTAAGCAAAAATAGATACCTAAAGAAAGGATTGTTTTTAAAAAAGTAGTAGTTGATTTCACTATACTATTCGCTTGCTGCTTCATAATTTTAAAATTTTAGGGTTTAAGAAATAGGAATCAATTCAGTTGTTCCAGTTGATGATTCAAAGGTGCACTAAAAAAGCAGGCAAGCGATAGCAATTATGTTGTAGGCTTATGCACTCATGTTGAATCACATTGATTATCAACCATTTACAAACATTCAGATAAAACGGGAATTAGGTGTTTTTTTCAATTTTAGGAGAATTTTAACACAGTAAAATAGAACAATGAATAATTTAATTAAACTGAAACAACTACTGATAGTGCTTAGAAAGCTACATTTTTGACAATTTATTGTAATCCTATTATCGACTTGTTATAGTCTATTCCATAAGGTAGTTTCGCAATAAAAATGTCTTATCAAATACTACATATTCTAGTAACGAAGGGAAACTCTTTCAGATATTTTTCCTTTTAAAGAAGTCTTATTAGCTTTGTCCGCATTGTTAGGAATATTTTTTCCTGAATAAATTTATTTAAAACTAACCTAAAAATGAACAGAGAATACAGTAATTTAAAAAAGAAAGTCGTTCATTATCAAGAAGTACTAACCAATACCCGTGAATATCGACAAGTATGGAAAGATAGTTTAAAAGATAAAATTGTAGTACAACTAGAAGCAATTTCCAAAGAGGTAGAGCTAGAAGCTAAAATTGATGTTAAATCAGATTTAGAAAATTTGGAAGCAATCGTCTTTTCTTTGGGTACTGTCAAAAGTGGGATGTATCAAGAATTAAGTGATTCTATCAAGCGGCACATGATAAAACATAATGGATCACTCATTTATCAGCAATTATTTAATGGTAAAATTGTAGTGATTATAAATTACCCTTACATAGAAAATTACGGACAGCCTACTCCTCCCAAAACAGTTGGTATATACCGTCCAGAAGAGTTAAAAGAACCCTTTTTTGTTCGGCACATAGAAGAATTTATTACAGAGATTTTTCATTGGGAAGATTATGATGATGATGATGCACCTGGGGCAGAACGCAATCAGAAGATTGGGTTTAAATTGAATTTTGAAAAGGATAAGCAGTAGGCAGCGGCAGTAGCAGTAGAATAATACAAATTGACCACAAATGGGTAATTTTGTGGTCAATTTGTATTATTCTACTGCTACTGCCTACCACTATTTCTCAGGCAAAAACACCTCCGCCATCATACACCGAGCACTTCCACCTCCATACGTCTCAATCACCTTCAAATCGCTATGCAAAATCTGCGTATGTTTTTCAATTTGTTGGATCTGTTCAGCTGTGAGCGATTCGTAAGCCCTAGAAGACATTACTAAGAAATGCTCCCCTTCTCTATTCTTAACTTGTAGCATATTACCAGCGAAGTTCCCCATTTGAGCTAAGGAAATGTCAATAATGTCCTTATTTGTTTGTTCAAAAGAAGCAACCAGGGCAACTCTTTGTTCTTTATCTTTGATACTATCCAAGCAGATAACCACAAAAGTCGTCCCCAAAGCCATCATTACATTAGTATGGTAAATCGGCACCCCTTTATCATCAACTGCATCAAAAAGTACTTTTTCATAACACATAAAATAGCAAAATTGGTCGAGTAATTCCTCATTTGTTCGCACAGACCGACAAGCATAAACCAATTTATGATGCCTATCTAAAATCATACTACCCGTACCTTCTAGAAATTGCTCATTTTTCTCCCATTTCTCTAATTTGATATGCGTTTTGATATTAAATTTTTCGTTCAATTCGTCAATAATAGCAGCGGTGCGTTCACTTCTTCTAATGGTTGAAAACATAGGATAAGTGACCAACAAGCCTTCTTCATGGCAACTAAACCAATTATTAGGAAACACAGAATCCGTACTAATAGCATCTTCATGTTCCTGGTGTACTTTTACTTGTATGCCAGCAGCTTGTAATTTATTTACAAAACGGTCAAACTCTTTAACTGCTGCTGCCTTAATTTTAGGCTTAGTTAAACTTTTGTCATTCGTTTGGAAGGTGTTATTATCCGCCGTATCGGTATTAAATCCAAAATTAGCAGGGCGCACCATTAAAATGGTATCCGTCAATTGGGTATCCGTAATAGGATTAGGTAATAACGTTTTTTTGACCGTTTCCGTAATGGCATCTAAGACTTCAAAAGCCGTTTCTGCCATTTTATTACCGCTCGTATCTAGCAAAGGATTGACTTCGACAAATTCAATACAACACACTTTCTTAGAAGCAATCAATTGGTCAATAATGGCAATTACCTCATACTGGTCAAATCCCTTTGGGACAGGCGTACCTGTGCCATAGGAAATCATATCACAATCTAAACTATCGACATCAAAAGAAATATAAATATGATCACAATCTTTTAATTTTTCCAAAGCCTCTGCGACACAAGTGGCTAAACTTCGATGTCTGACTTCTGCAACTTTATAATTCTTGATGCCATATTTTTCCATCTGTTTATCCTCAGGCATTTCGGTATCTCGAACGCCAAAAAAGATAATATCTTCTGGTTTTACCTTAGGCCCATTAACTCCTGTATCTTTAATTTCTTGCCAAAAATATTGCGTGTCTTTGGTTACTTCATTCACCTGATAATCCATGTTATCATCGCCAATAGCTGCCGCCAAAGGCATGCCGTGAATATTACCAGAAGGAGAAGTATAAGGCGAATGTAAATCCGCATGTGCATCAATCCATACTACGCCTAAACGTAAATCAGGTCGGGCATCTTTGATACCACTAATTGTCCCTAGTGCAGAAGAATGGTCACCTGATAAAACAATCGGAAAATGCCCTCTTTTGATATTTCTTTCAACTACATGACAAACACGTAAACATTGCTCCATTACATGCTCAATTCGTTTGGCGAAAGAGTTTCTAACCATGTTGTAGATACTCTCATTATGCGTCTCTACATCTTCGTGTTCGTAAATACTAAAATAATTATTACCCTGATTGATAGCAGCAATTTCTATGGCATCAATACCCATATCTGCCCCACGGGTTCCCGCACCAATATCCGAGCGATTCTTGATGATTTTAATCGATTTTTTCATGTTTGAGTTTGCGAGTTGCGAGTTGCGAGTTGCGAGTTGCGGGTTCTTGATAATGCTAATGTTATTTTTTAGTAAAAACTAGGTATTCTCCCTATTCCTACAATGCTGATAAAACTACTACTATTAAAACTCGCAACTCGCAACCCGCAACTCGGAAACTTTCTTATGCCACTAAAAATTCCGCTAAAGAGCGGTCAATAATATCAATACATTCGTCCATTTCTTGTGCCGTAATCACCAAAGGAGGTGCAAAACGAATTTTATTACCGTGCGTAGGTTTAGCCAATAAACCATTATCTCTAAACTTCATACAAATATCCCAAGCTAAACCAGAATCTTCGGCCGTATCAATAACAATCGCATCCAATAATCCTTTTCCTCTAACTAGTTTAATCAATGGATTTTTCTGTGCAATTTTATTCAATCCATCTCTCAATTGTTGCCCTAAAATTTCCGACTTTGCGGCTAAATCTTCGTCAATTACCACTTTTAATGCTTCCATTGCAACGGCACAAGCCAATGGGTTTCCACCAAAAGTAGAACCATGTTCGCCTGGCTTGATAGTCAACATAATTTCGTCATTCGCTAAAACCGCAGAAACAGGGAAAACGCCTCCAGACAATGCTTTTCCAAGAATCAATACATCAGGTCGAGCCTCATAATTGGCTTCACATTTATTACCACAACCACAATTTCCACAAACGGCTAACATTCTACCCGTTCGAGCAATGCCTGTTTGAATTTCATCCGCTACGAATAAAACATTATATTTTTTACAAAGCGCTTGGACACCTGTCAAATAATTAGCATCTGGTACAACCACCCCCGCTTCTCCTTGAATAGGTTCGACGATAAAAGCAGCAACATTTTTATTGCGTTTCAATACATCCTCTAAAGCTTCCAAATTATTGTACAATACCGTTTGAATCCCTTCCATATATGGCCCAAAATCATTTCTTGCATCTGGGTCGTTAGAAGCAGAAACAACAGATAGTGTTCTACCGTGAAAATTATTTGTGGCAAAGACAATCGTTGCTTGATTTTTTGGAATTCCTTTTACTTTATAGGCCCATTTTCTACATAATTTCATCGCCGTCTCAACTGCCTCTACGCCTGAATTCATAGGCAAGACCTTATCATAGCCAAATAAGTTAGTCACATATTCCTCATATTCTCCCAATAAGTTATTATGAAAGGCTCTAGAAGTTAAAGTCAATTTAGCGGCTTGGTCATTTAAAGCCTTGATAATTCTTGGGTGGCAATGTCCTTGATTCACCGCAGAATAAGCAGATAAAAAGTCATAATAATGTTTTCCATTCACATCCCAGACAGAAGCACCTTCTCCTTTTTCCAATACTACAGGCAGTGGATGGTAGTTATGCGCTCCATATTTGTCTTCTCTTTCAATAAATTGTTGGGTTAAGTCTTTCTTGACGGCTGATTTTATCATGGTTAGGAATTTTTAATAAAATAAAGTGAACGTTCTTTTTGCGAAAATCGTCAATTCTAAAATAAAATGAAAATAAAAAGTCAAAATAACTAAATAATTCTATTTACTAAGTTAAATTAACTTTTATTTATTTAAATTATAAAGAACAGATTTACTTGAAAACGAATGTCTTTTGGTAAAACGTTGGGATAGATTCAAGGTTTCAGCAATAGGTTTTGGCTATTTTCCACGAATAATTATCTATCCGTGGAAAAATCTTTCAAAATATACGAAAAGTGCTTCCAGAACTCCAAGTTCTAGAAGCACTAAATTCTTTGGAATATAAGGTTATTATTGACCATTATTTTTTAGGAATAAAAGCATTCGTCTGACCTTGCCATACTTTTAATTTCTGATGCAATTCGCGTGCTTTGGTAGGATTACGCTGTACTAAATTCATCCGTTCCCCAATATCCGTAGCCAGATTATACAACTCTAATTCACCACTTTCAAAATATTCCAATAATTTCCAATCTCCATCCCGAATTACACTAACAGGTGTCGTTCTAAAATAAGGCTTACCCTGCGAATCTTCAAAAGCACGGTCTTTTTTGTACATTTCTAAATAAGCGGGGAAATGCCAATATAAAGCTCTATCCGCAATGGGTTTTCTTTGTAATAAAGGCAAAATACTGACGCCATCTAATTGTTCTTGGACGGGTTTATCCTTTAATATATCCGCAATAGTTGGGAATAAATCGTTGCCAATAACAGGGGTTTCATTGACCGAATTAGGTTTAATTTTTCCAGTCCATTTTATCATTAAAGGTTCTCTAATACCGCCTTCATAATACATGCCTTTAGCACCTCTTAGTGGCCTAGATAACGTTTGACCACCATGTGCGCCATTATCCGCGGTGAAAATAATGATGGTATTATCTGCTAATCGTAAATCTTCAATTGTTTGTAAAATTTTCCCAATCGCCAAATCCATCGCTTCAATCATTGCCGCATATTCGGGTTTATTATGGTATTTTTCGGGGGGCTTATTTTGATATTTTTCGATTAAATCAGCTCTAGCTTGAATTGGTGTATGCACGGAATAGAAAGGGAAATAAGCAAAAAAGGGTTCGTTTTTCTGCCGCTTTATCCAATTAGACATTTCCGTTGCTAATCTAGCGGGTAAATGTTCTCCCTCAGGGCCATCTGCTAAATTAGGATTTTTATAAGGCGAGAAATAAGACTTAGGATGCCCTGCTTGAAACCCACCAAAATTAGCATCGAATCCATATTTGGTCGGGTCTTTGGATAAATGCCATTTTCCTGCAATGGCAGTTTGATAGCCTTTGTTTTGTAAAAAAGCAGGTAAGGTTAAAAGGTTGGAATCAAGGATTGTTTTATTGGTAACCGGTACTAATTGTCGATTTTCAGCTTTTCCTCTTGCTGCATTACCAACCGTATAAATACCATGTCTTGGTGGATATAAACCTGTCATTAAGCAGGCACGAGAAGGGGCGCAATTCGCCGCATTGGCATAAGCATTGGTAAAACGCATCCCTTCTTTTGCAATACGGTCAATATTTGGTGTTTCGTAATATTTTGACCCTTGAATGCCTACATCCATCCAACCTAAATCATCTGCATAAAAAAGGACGATATTTGGTTTAGCCATATCCGCATCCTTGGTTATTTTTTGAGTAATGGAAGTACATTGAAACAGAAAGGAACAGCTTATTATTAAACTAAATACAATAAATTGCCTAGATTTGGTCTGTTGAAAAAGTGTTTTTATAGTCATGACATGCTTGTTATTAACAAATTCAAAATGAAAAAAATACTCGTTGCTTTCCTATTTTTTCTTTTTATCGTACCAATCCTTCAAGCGCAAGGTGAAACTAAGGATTCTACGTATATTTTACTAAAAAATGCCTTGATTATTGATGGGATTTCTACAACTGCTAAAAAAGGAGACGTATTAATTAGAGCTCAGCAGATTGAAAATATTGATTATCAAAAAATCATTATACCACCTAAAAATACTATTATTTATGATTTGACCGATAAATATATTATTCCAGGATTAATTGATGCCCATGTTCATTTTGGGACTGACCCGAGTGGTTCTGATAATATCGTGGATACTAAAAAACGCTTAGCTTATTTATTGAAAAACGGCATTACATCGGTAAGAGATATGGCAGGCGATACTCGTTTTTTAGGGTATCTGGCTCGTGCTGCTGCCTTAAATGAAATACCTTCACCAGACATTTATTATTCCGCTTTAATGGCAGGGCCTACCTTTTTTGATGACCCTCGCACTCATGCTTCTGCCAAAGGTGCAGAACCAGGTAATTGTGCATGGATGAAAGGTGTTGATTTACAAACGGATATGAAATTGGCAATTGCGGAAGCTAAAGGAACAGGGGCAGCGGGCATTAAAGTATATGCTGATTTAGATGCAGCCGTTATTCAAAACATAGTCGAAGAAGCACATCGACAAAACATAAAAGTGTGGAGTCATGCGGCTATTTTTCCTGCTAAACCACAAGCGATTGTCAATGCCAGCGTTGATGTGATTTCTCATTCGACTTTATTGGCTTGGGAAGGCGTGGATTATTTGCCATCATCTGCCAAAGGAAGATATGTCAAACAAGCTAATTTTGATATAAACAATTCAGTTTTCAATAAATTAATCAGCTCCATGCAAACAAAAGGGACTATTTTAGATGCTACTTTGGCTACTTATCAACAGGAAAGATTTGATAGTACCATCTTTTTACAAGGAGTTGCCTTAACCAATTTAGCTTATAAAAATGGGGTCAAAATAGGCGTTGGTACGGATATGAGCGTGCATGATTTTCCAAAAGTTACGCCACTTTTTCAAGAAATGAATATTTTAGTCAATAAAGTAGGAATGTCTCCAATGCAAGTTATCAAAGCAGCTACTTTAATTAATGCAGAAATGATAGGCATGGACAAAAAGATTGGCAGTATTGAAATAGGAAAGCAAGCTGATATAGTCGTATTGAATAAAAATCCTTTGGTTGATATTAAGCATATTGGTATGGTACAATATGTATTTAAAAGAGGAGAAAGGGTGAAGTAAGTAACTACGTTTAATTAAACGATATTTTTGAATAGTTACGAGTTGCGGGTTGCGAGTTTAAATAGAAGTAATTTGCATTTAAATACGATTTTTAAGCGGTATTA